>JALYLY010000091.1 GCA_030773975.1 Actinomycetota bacterium
CCCTACGAGTGCCGGCTCCGCCGGCGCTCGCCCACAACCCCTCAACTCGGCGCTAAGTCATCATGGCCCCGGCGAAGCCGGGGCCGGACTTTGCGACGTTACGGCCAAACCCTGCCGTGTCCTGCGCCCGCTGTGAACCTGGATACCAGGTGGGTGCCCTGCCGGCTTCCGGCCGAAGCCTTCACCGGACACAGGCTCCCTTAGCGTCTTTGTTGGTTCTACATTGAATGCGCAGGCCACGAACAGGGTCGGCCAATCGCAGCGTAGCGGCTACTTGGCAAAGCGCCACTGAACCGTCTGGGTTCCGTGGAGGTCGAGACGATTTGCCAGCGCTTTTGTGATGTCGAGGTCCCGGCCGGGGACGTTCGGGCCACGGTCCACGACCTGTGTGAGGACTTCTCGTCCTTGAAAGCGGATGTAGAGCCTGACCCCGCAGGGCAGGACGGGATGGGCCACTCCCTCGGTCGTCGCCAGGAAGGGCTTGCCGCAGGCGGTTCGCCGATGACCGGCGGTTGGCCCGTACGGTGCCGCCCTGGCGGTGTAGTACCCGTTCTTCGTTCCAGGCACCACGATGGCGCTGGGGAGGTTGCGGTTGCTGCCGGCATCGCGCCGGGTGATCGCGAGTGCGACAAGCGCGGCAATCAGCGTGATTCCCGCCAGCCAGAGCGCGCGCTGGACGAGTGGTGCATTCACGCGCCGACGGTGTGCAGCACGTCGCCGAAGGCGTCCCGCACTAGCCCGTCGAAATCCATCGGCAGTACGCCGTCGGGGCCCGCGAACTCGCGCAGGTACATCAGCAGATACGAGCGCTCTTCGTTGCGCACGACGTCGTCGGTGGCGTGATCGCGAGCCGCTCGCTCCAGCTCCCAGAGATTCCATTCGCGGGGGCCGTCGTTCGCGGGGAGGAAAGCGACGACACGCGCGGCCTCCGGCTCCGGTTGCGGTTCTGGTTCTGGCTCGGGTGGTGGAGGGGGAACGGCGACGATGCGTGGCGCCTCAGGGCGCCGCTCCGGCTCCGCCGTCGGCTCGGGCTCCGGCTCGCGTCGTGATTCGACCGGCGGCTGCGCACGAACGCGCACCGGCTCAGCTGGGACAAAGGCGGCCGGTGCGGATTCGACCACGTGTGGCTGCCGGGCAACCACCTGCCTGGACCAGACGACGATCTCGACGATCGCGACGATGATCCAGGCGCTTGCGACCACTGCGATGATCCACCAGGTGCTGAGCCGTTCGATTCCGGCGATCACCGCAACCGCAATGATGAATCCGGCCTCGATCAGGAACCGGGAGCCGACGACGGGCACGAGGGAATCCTACGGCTGTTGCTCGTCCTGCGACTCGCCCGAGGGCGCCGAGCCTTCGGACTGAGCCTCTTGCTTGCCGGGGCTCTCCGGCGCGGCCTCGTCTGCCTTGGTCTCCTGGACCTTGGGTGGTGCCGGGGCCGAGACAGGCGGGGCCGAGACAGGCGGGTCTGCCATTGCCGCGGCGGGCCGGGTCGGGGCCGGCGGAGTGCGCGCCGACTCGGTCGCTTGCTGGACAGCGTCGACGATCGCCTGGCCGACGCCCTTGATCTCGTCCTCACCGAGCCCGGCCGCTGCGAGCAACTGCTCGGCGCCGGTCTGAGCTCGGCCAAGGATCGCGGAAGCCTGGGCGCGGGCCCACTCGAGCGTCTGCTCGACCTCGGCCCGGGCCGAGTTGGTCAGTTCGGTCGCCTGGTGCCGCGACTGCTCCAGCAGACGGTTGCCCTTCGCCTCGGCCTCACGAAGCTCCTGCGTCGCATCGCGATTGGCGTTCGCGAGCAGCTCACGTGCTTCGTTGCGCGCTGCGTTCAGCATCTCCGCACGCTGGCGCTCGCTCTCCTGGCGGTACCGCTCGATCTCGGACTCACGATCCTGGGCCTCGCGCCGGCGACGGCGCACCTCTTCCTCGGTCTTGGACAGCTGTGCCTCGGATGCTTTCTGTGCATCGGCCTCGACCGTGTCCGCGAACTCGGACGCGGTGCGAATGAGATGCAGCGCGTCCATGCGCACCGCGTGCCCGGTGGGCTCGACGGATTGGCCGCTCCGGCTCGCTGCCTGCAGCACCCGCAGCTGCGCCTGCAACTGTGCGGAATGCCGCCGGAATGACTCGAATGCCTCGCGGACCTTGTCGGGGTCGTAGCCGTCCCCGCTCTTCGGCAGGTCTTCGAGGCGCGGGAGCGCGGTGAGTGAGGGTTGTTGTCCTGGTTCCTGTGCGGCCATCAGCGGCTAGCCCTTCTGACGAAAGTATGCAGGTTTCATCGGTCGGTCAGACCCAAAGGCTTAGGCCTTCGGTGTCTTGACACTGATTCCGAGTTCATCGAGCCGTTCCTTCGTCGCCGGCGCAGGTGCACCGGTCAGGGGATCGGAGCCACTGGCCGTCTTCGGAAAGGCGATCACTTCGCGGATGTTGGATTCACCGGCGAGCAAGGCGACGAACCGCTCGATCCCGAGGGCGAACCCTCCATGAGGCGGTGCGCCCATGCGCAGTGCTTCGAGGAACCAACCGAACTTCGCCTGCGCCTCCTCATCGGCCATCCCCATCGCGCGGAAGATCCGCTCCTGGATCTCCTGGCGGTGGATCCTGATCGAGCCGGAGCCGAGCTCCCACCCGTTCCAGATCAGGTCATAGTGCTGGCTGAGGGCGGCACCGGGGTCGGTGTCGATCAGGGCCTCGTGACCCTCGAGCGGGCTCGTGAACGGGTGATGCACGAACGTCCACCGGCCCGTGTCCTCGTCCTCGAGGAACAGCGGGAAGTCCAGCACCCAGAGAAGCTCGTCGCGCGACTCGTCGATCAGCCCGAGCTGCTGCCCCAGGTGGAGCCTCAGGGCGCCGAGTACCCGCTCGACCATCGGCGTGCTGTCCGCGACGAAGAGGACCGTCGATCCCGGTGGAGTGAGAAAGGCCTCGACCTCCTCGTCCGAGAGAAATTTTGCGATCGGCGAGCGCAGCTCGCCGGACTCGTCGAAGACGAGATAGGCGAGTCCCTTCGCGCCCCAGTCTTTTGCAAAGTCCTCGAGCTTCTGCAGCTCGCCGCGTGAGAACGTCTCCGGCACGACGATGTAACGAACCGTCTCGGCGCCCGCGAAGACGCCGAACTCGGAGCCACGCGTGACGGCGGTCCCCTCCTGGATCTCGAGGCCGAACCGCACGTCCGGCTTGTCGGAGCCGTAACGCAGCATCGCGTCGGCGTACGCCATGCGCGGAAATGGCCGTGACGGCGGGCGGCGGCCGAGTGCTTCGAAGGACGCGACGACCACCTCCTCGAGCACTTCGAGGAGTTCCTCGCGTGTCGGGAAGGCGAGCTCGAGGTCGAGCTGCCTGAACTCGAACTGCCGGTCGGCACGAAGATCCTCGTCCCGCCAGCAAGTCGCGATCTGGTAGTAGCGGTCGAGCCCGCCGATCATGAAGGTCTGCTTGAAAAGCTGCGGCGACTGGGCGAGCGCGAAGAACTTGCCCGGTTGCAGACGCACCGGCACGAGGAAGTCGCGCGCGCCCTCGGGGGTGCCGAGGGTCATCGACGGTGTCCAAACGTCGATGAAGCCCTGCTCCTCCATCGAACGGCGGATGGCTGCGATCACCGTGGCGGATAGACGCAGGTTGCGCTGCATGCGATCGCGCCGCAGGTCGAGGTAGCGGTAGCGAAGGCGTGTCGGCTCCTCGACTCCCTCGTCGTCGAGCTGGAACGGCAGCGGCTCCGAACGGGCGACGATCTCGAGCTCGCCGACCTGGATCTCGACTTCGCCCGTGGGAATGTTCGGATTGACGGCCTCGGGCGCGCGGCGAACCACATCGCCTCGCGCATGTACGACGAACTCGGAGCGGACGTCGTGTGCGACTTTTGCAGCCTCCGGCGCATGGTCGGGGTTGACCACCAACTGGACGATGCCAGTGTGATCGCGCAGGTCGATGAAGATCAGTCCGCCGTGATCGCGGCGGCGCGCGACCCAGCCGGCGACCGAGACGGTCTCTCCGACACGCTCGGGACTGACCTCGCCGCAGTAGAGATCGCGCCAGCGGTTCATCCTGTGATCCTGTCGACAATTTCGTCGAGCGGCGCGCTGAAGTCTTCGCGGCCCTGTTGTCGGACGGTCGCCTGGACACCGTCGACCAGGACCGTCCAGCCGGCACCCAGTCGCGCGGCCTGAGTGAGCTGGCCCTTCGTCGAGCGTCCGGCGTAGTCCATGTCGGCACGGAGCCCGCGGCGGCGGAGCTCGGCGAGGAGGGGAAGGATGCGAGCACGTTCGGTGTCCTGCTCGCACACGAAGAACACGTCGATGTGCAACGGCTCCGTTCGATCCGACCCGATCGAGAGCAGGAGCCGTTCGATGCCCGCGCCGAAACCGATACCCGGCGTCGTCGGCCCGCCGATCGCCTCGATGAGCCCGTCGTAGCGACCGCCACCGCAGATCGTGTCCTTCGCGCCGATCGCCTCGTCCTTGAACTCGAACGTCGTCCGCGTGTAGTAGTCGAGGCCGCGGACGAGCGTCGGAGTGAGCTGGTAGCTCACGCCGTAGGCATCGAGGTACTCGCGCACGCGGGCGAAGTGCTCGCGGCACTCCTCGCAGAGTGACTCGCCGATCTTCGGCGCGCCCGCCAGTAGCGCCTGGACTCGCTCGCTCTTGACGTCGAACACCCTGAGCGGCGACGTCGCCCGCTTGGCTCGCGCCTCCTCGTCCAACTCCTCGTCGTGCTCGTCGAGCCACTCGGCGAGTTGCTCGATGTAGGCGGGACGGCATTTGGAGTCGCCGATCGAGTTGAGCTCGAGCTCGTAGTCGGTCACGCCGACACGGCGCAGAAGCTCCGAGTACAGCTGGATCACCTCCGCGTCGATCGTAGGATCGTCGGTGCCGATCGCCTCGACCGAGAGTTGCCAGTGCTCGCGGTAACGGCCCCGCTGCGGGCGGTCGTACCTCCACATCGGCCCGACCGTGTACAGCTTCTGCGGCTGTGCCTCACGGTGAAGACCGTGCTGGACGTAGGCGCGGCAGATCGGAGCCGTTGCTTCCGGCCGCAGCGTCAGCGAGCGCCCGCCGCGGTCGCTGAACGTGTACGTCTCCTTCTGGACGACATCGGAGCCGCCCCCCGACGTTCGGACGATCAGGTCGGTGTCCTCGAACGCGGGCGTGTCGATGCGGCGGTACCCGTACCGGGCGCAGACATCCTGTATCTCGCCCGTCACCCATTGCCAGAGGGGCTGCTCGGACGGAAGGATGTCGTGCGTGCCGCGCGGCGCTTCGAAGCGCGTCACGCGCGGAGCCCCGCGAGAAACGGATTACGGGTGAGCTCGGCGCCCAGCGTCGTCTGCGGACCGTGGCCGGAGTAGACAACGGTCTCCGGCGGAAAACGGTCCGCGAGCGTCCGGATCGACTCGACGAGGGTGTCCCAGTCTGCGCCGGGAAGATCTGTCCGGCCGACCGAACCCGCGAAGACGACGTCGCCGGAAAACAGCGTGCCGTCAGCGTAGTAGGCGAGATGCGCCGGGGAATGTCCGGGGACCCGCAGGGTTTGGAAGGAGATGCCCGCCAGCTCCAGCGTCTCGTCTCCGCGCAGGAGCACGTCGGGCGTGTACGGACGGAGCTCGAGGCCGGGGGGCGTGAAGCTGTTGAGATCCTCCAGCAGGACGCGCTCCTCCTCGGCCATGTGGACCGGAGCACCGGTCGCCTCGGCCAGATCCGCCACGCCACCGAGGTGGTCCCAGTGGCCGTGTGTGATGAGAATCGCGGTGCAGCGAGTGACGAGACCGCCGAGCTCGTCGAGGATCCGCGCGGCGTCGGCCCCGGGGTCGACGACGACCGCTTCCGCCGCGGAGTCGTCGGCCCGGACCACGTAGCAATTCGTCCCGATCGGACCGACCTCATATCGGTTCACGGCAAGGCTCACGAGGCGTTTGAGTCTAACGTCGGCCTCTCTCCGGCCCTTAAGATCAGCGCAGTGCAAAGCTGGAACCTGCGCGAGATCGAAACGCCGGGCGGAACTCGGTCGCCGGTCGTCCTCCGCTCCGACGAATCGGCGCGCGCCGTGCTGATCGTGCTCGAGCCCGGACAGGCACTTGGCGAGCATCAGATGAAGGAACGGGCGCTCGTCTCGATCGTGGACGGCTCGGTTCGGGTCGAGTCAGGTGGTGAGACAATCGAAGGCGGCGAAGGCTCCTTCTTCTCCTTCGACGCAGACGAGCGGCGCTCGATCTCAACGGACGACGGCGCACGGATCCTGCTCGTATTCGCCCCTTGGCCGGGGGAAGGCCACTACCGCGGCGACGCGAAGGTCGAGTAGCTACCGGGTTTTTGGATTGTCGCGCCGGGCCAGGCGCTTCTGCAGCATGCGGTACGCGAGCGAGTCGGTGAAGTAGCTGAACGGAATGAAGAACGCGATCAGGAAGACCGCGGGGAAGATCTGCTGCGCGAGCGGCAGGTTCCGGTTGAGCAGCATCATCGCCACCACCAGGATCGGACCGAAGAGCAGGGCCCGCCGGGCGGAGCGCCGCCACGACGGCGGCTCGACCTTTCGGCCTCTCCCGGTCGCCGATCTACCGCTGTTGCCGCCCTTGCGTGGCTTCGACTCGCGCTGACCGTTCCTCTCGGTGCGCGACTCGGACGGCTCGACGGGGACCTCGTTGCCCTCGTCGTCGAGATACACGTATTCGTACTCGTGCCGGCGAGCCTTCTGGTGGCGACGACGCTGTTTCTTGGTCGGCATGCTCCTCCTAGCCTAACTCCGCGGGCTCCCCCTGGAGAATCACCCCGGCCACGAGATTCCCTCCGAGGTGGTAGGCGAGATACCGCCAATCCGGCGCTTCGAGGAGTGTTACGTCGGCGTCATAGCCGGGAGCGAGCCGCCCCCGCCCCCGCCGGTCCGACCTCGCGAGCACGTGCGCGGCATTGACCGTGCAGGCGGCAAGGGCTTCCGCGGGCGAGAGCCTGAGCTGCGTCGCTGCGAGGGAGCAGACGAGCGGGAGGCTCTCGCAGAAGGCGCTGCCCGGGTTGAAGTCGGTCGCGAGTGCGACGATCGCGCCCTCGTCGACAAGGGCCCGGCCCTGCGGCATCGGTCGCCCGAGGAAGAGCGCGCTGGCGGGCAGGAGCACCGCGGCCACGTCGCTCTTGCCGAGCGCCGCGACGCCTTCGTCGCCCGTCGCCTCGAGATGGTCGACCGACCGAGCGCCGAGCTCGATCGCGAGGGGAACCGCACCCTGTTCGGTGAACTGGTCCCCGTGCAGCCGCAGCCTGAGACCCGCCCCGGCGCAAGCGGTGAGATAGCGGCGAGCCTGGGCGACGTCGAATGCGCCACGCTCGAGAAAGACGTCCGCCGCCTCCGCGATCTCCGCGGCGGCCGGAAGCACCTCGGCCAGCGCGAAGTCGAGGTACGCGTCCGCGTCGTCGAACTCCGGCGGCACAGCATGCGCGCCGAGCCACGTCGGAACACCGCCCGCGGCTTTGACGGCACGCAGCGATGCGAGCTCAGTTTCGAGATCGAGGCCGTAGCCCGACTTCGATTCGAAGGTCGTGGTCCCTGCGCGCAACATCCACCCGCGGTGCCTGTTGACCACGTCGGCGAGGGCTTGCTCTCCTGCCGCCCGCGTCGCCCGAACGGTCGACATGATCCCGCCACCCGCTGCGTGGAGCTCCTCGTACGACGCGCCGCCCGCGCGCAGAGCGAACTCCTCCACGCGGTCACCCGCAAAGCACGCGTGCGTGTGGCAGTCGACGAGGCCCGGGATCGCGCAGAGACCGCGCCCGTCGACTTCCTCGATCTTTCCCTCGAGACGCGGCAGGTCACGCATACGGCCGACGGCCTCGATCGACCCGCCCGCACAGAGGACGTACGCATCCTCCACCACGTCCACCTCGCCGAGTGCGCGGCCGCGCAACGGCGCAGCGTTGCCGGCGGGAGTGGCGAGCTGAACGAGGTCGCGGACGAGCAAGCGGCGTTCGCCGCCCGTGGAGCTCATTCGCGGTCGCGTGGGCGCATCGGCGCCTCGAGCCCGTGCGCTTCCGCAGCGGCGACCGCCTCGGGGTAGCCGGCATCGAGATGACGCATCACGCCGATGCCCGGATCAGCGGTCAGCACACGCTCCAGCCGTTCGGCCGCATCGTCGGTGCCGTCGGCGACGACGACCATGCCTGCATGGATCGAGTTGCCGATGCCGACGCCGCCGCCGTGATGAACGCTCACCCAGGTCGCCCCGGCGGCGACGTTGAGCAGTGCATTCAGGATCGGCCAGTCGGCGATCGCGTCGGAGCCGTCGCGCATGGCCTCGGTCTCGCGATACGGCGAAGCGACCGAGCCGGAGTCGAGGTGATCGCGGCCGATCACCACCGGCGCCTTGACCTCACCGGAGCGGACTAGCTCGTTGATCGCGAACCCAGCGCGGGCGCGATCCCCGAGCCCGAGCCAGCAGATCCGCGCCGGGAGCCCCTGGAAGGCGACGCGCTCCGGTGCGAGCTGGAGCCAACGCTGCAGGAGCGGGTCGTCCGGGAAGAGGTCGCGGAGCACCGCGTCGATCGCCGCGATGTCCGCTGCCTCACCCGAGAGCGCCGCCCACCGAAACGGGCCGACTCCACGACAGAAGAGCGGTCGGATATACGCCGGGACGAAGCCCGGATATGAGAAGGCCTCCGCTACACCTGCTTCACGGGCCTCACCTCGGAGGTTGTTGCCATAATCGAAAACATAGCTCCCGGCTCGGACGTACTCGAGCAGCCCTTCGACGTGACGCGCGATCGACGAACGCGCGCGCGCGAGGTACTCGTCCGGGTCGGCCGAGCGCAGCGCCGCAGCCTCTTCCACCGAGAGACCGGAGGGGATGTAGCCGGTGAGCGGGTCGTGCGCCGCCGTCTGGTCGGTCACGAGATCGAAGTGCTCGCCACGACGCGCAAGCTCGGGAACGACCTCCGCGGCATTGCCGAGCAAACCGACCGAGAGGGCGCGACGTTCCGACGCCGCTGCGCGAACGCGCGCAAGAGCATCGTCGATCGAATCCGTCGCCTCGTCCAGGTACCGGGTCTCGATCCGCCGCTCGATGCGCGACGGATCCACTTCCACGC
>JALYLY010000092.1 GCA_030773975.1 Actinomycetota bacterium
GCTCCAAGGCGGACCTGATCCGCTCAACGGCCAGGATGGGGCCGATCGAGACGAACGGATTGCTCGGCGCGACGAGGATTAGATCCGCCTCGTGCAGCGCGTCGAGCACGCCGGGCGCGGGCTGTGCATCCGTCGCGCCGGCGAAGCGAACGCGGTCGACCGGGTCGCGATGCGCGCGGGCGACGAACCACTCCTGGAAAGAGAAGCTTCCGTTCGTCGTGTCGAGCCACGTGCGCAGCTCTTCGTCCGTCGCGGGGAGAATCGTGGCCTCCACACCGAGGGCGGCGGCAAGTCGCGCTGTCACAGCAGACAGCGGCGAGCCTTCCTTCAGTGCCTGCGTGCGTATGACGTGCAGCCCGAGATCCCGGTCACCGAGGCGAAACCACGACTCGCCGCCGAGCGACTCGACGGTCGCGAGTGCGTTCCACGTCTCGTCGGCCCTACCCCACCCGCGCTCCTCGTCCGCCAGGCCGGCAAGCGCATAGAGCACGCTGTCGAGGTCGGGCGAGACGGACAGGCCAAGAACTTCGAGATCGTCGCCCACGTTGACGATCGCGGTGACCGACGCGGGATCGACCGCATCGACGATCCCACACAGAAAGCGCGCGCCGCCGACGCCGCCGGTGAGAACCGCGACCTTCACGAAGCGAGCCTCAGCTCTTGGAGCGCAGCTTGTGTGTGCGGGCCCGCGCGGAGCTGCAAACGATCGAGATCCTCAGGGGTGTCGACGTCGTCGGCGAGATTCGGGATCGCGACTGCGACAGCTTCGAGCCCGAGGTCGCGCGCGGCGCGCTGGAAACGCTTCGCGCTGCGTGGCCCGTAGAGCGGGTCGAACACGTTCGGAGCAGGGAGGCTCAGCGCGTTCGTCCGACCATCGGCGGATGCGACGAGGGCGATCCCGCCGAGCGGCGTCGCCGCGAGCAACGACCGGAGGTCGTAAGGCACCACGCATGGGACGTCGGCGTTGACGATCATGACGGCGTCGATCTCGAGCAGTCCGAGCGCGGCCGCAACGGCAGGGCTCTGCCCGCCGCCTGGATCGTCCACCAGTCGCGCGCCGACGGCCTTCGCGAGCCGGCGACCGTCATCGTCGTTCGTCACGACGACGGTCTCGCCGACAATCGTCGTCGCTGCGAGCACGTCGGCCATCATGGCTAGGACGACCGCTCGGTGCGTGTCCGCGCCCACGCCGATCAGGCGCTGCTTGCCTGCCAGTCCGCGGAACGGGACGACGATCACCGCCATGTGCGCAGACTATCGGGGGTGAAACGGCTTACGAACGCGGAGATTGCCGAGCAGCTGGATCTTTTCGCCGCGCTCCTCGACCTTTCCGGCTCGAGCTTCTATACCTCACGTGCCTATCGCCGAGCGGCCGAGACGATCCGCGAGACGGAAGCGCCGATCGCCGAGCTGGTCGCCGGCGGCCGCGTAGAGGAGCTGCGGGGGATCGGGCCCGGAATAGCGACGCGCCTGCGCGAGCTCGTCGAGACAGGGCACATCACCGAGCTCGACGAGCTCCAGCAGGCAGTGCGGCCGGAGCTGATCGGGCTCGGCCGCTTGCTCGGCGTCGGGCCCAAACGGATGGTCGAGATCGGAAAGGCGCTCGGCGTTACCACCGTCGAGGAGTTTCGGATGGCGGCGCGCGAAGGGCGGCTGACGTCGGTGTCCGGGATCGGCCCGCAGACGGAGCAGCGTCTGCTCGCCGCATTGGACCGCGAAGGCAAGCCGCAGCCGCCGAAGGGGATGACTTTGAATCGGGCACGCGAAATCCTCGAGGAGATTGCGGCGGGCGTCGGCGCCGAGGTTGCTGGCGATCCCCGCCGCTGGGCCGACGTGTCATTCGACCTTTCACTCGTCTCTTCGGCGACTCGGCCCGCGCCGGTGCTCGACGCCTTCGAAGCGCTCCCGTCGATCGTCTCCGTACTGGAGCGGAGCGAACGCCGTGCCGTCGGCGTGACGGTCGACGGCGTGCCCGTCGCACTGGTGGTTGCGGAACCGGCGCGGTTCGGAACCGAGTTGCTGATCGCCACGGGGACCGAGGCGTACGTCACAGGCCTGGGTCAATTGCCGCCTGGGCCGGACGAGGAAGCTGTGTACGCGCAGCTCGGCGTTTCGTGGTGTCCACCGGAGCTGCGCGAGCAACCTTTTACGGGTGAGCCGCCGCTCCTCTTGACACACGACGACATTTGCGGCGACCTCCACATGCATTCGACCTGGTCGGACGGGAAGGCGTCCATCCTCGAGATGGCGATGGCCGCGCGCGAGCTCGGCTACGAGTACATCGCGATCTGCGACCACACGCCGAACGTGCGTGTAGTGCCCGGCCTCGACGCGGACGACCTGCGGCGGCAGGCCGAGGAGATCGCGGCGGTCAACGAGGAGCTCGCGCCCTTCCGCGTGCTCAGGGGCACCGAGGTGGACATCCGCGCCGACGGCACGCTCGATCTTCCCGACGACGTGCTTCAGGACCTCGAGTGGGTGCAACTCAGCCTGCACGCAGGGCAGCGGCAGCAGCGCGACGAGCTGACTCGCAAGGTCACGGAGGCGATGCGGCATCCCGCAGTGCGCGCGCTGAGTCATCCCAAGGGTCGGATCATCAATCACCGTCCTCCGAACGCTCTCGATCTCGAGCGGACCTTCGAGGTCGCGCTCGAGACGGGCGTCGCGCTCGAGACGAACGGACTACCGGACCGCCTCGACCTCTCCGGACCGGAGATCCGGCTCGCGCTCGAGGCCGGCGTTCCGATCGTCGTGTCGACCGATGCGCATTCCGTGCGCGGGCTCGGCAACATGCAGCTCGCGGTGCACACGGCGCGCCGCGGCTGGGCGACTGCGGCCCACGTTGTCAACACGCGGCCGCTCGACGAGGTGCTCGCTAGACGGGGCTGACTACTTGTTGCAGAACTCGGGGCCGCGGATCGGGCGGACGGTTCCGCCGTACAGCCGCACGGCTCCGCGAACGTCGTCCGCGCGCAACAGGCGGCAGATCCACTGTCCCGCTGAAGCGGCATCGCAGTACTGAGGATGGTGGTCGATGAGATAGGTGTTCATGGTCGCGCAGACACGGTCCTCGTGGTCGAGGCCCAGCACATGTCCCAGCTCGTGCGCGACGACAAGTGCCATCGTGTAGCGGTCCTGGCCGTTCTGAATTCCGACCTTGGCGGCGACGAAGCGGCCGTTCTCTCGCTGGACGTTAGCGTCGCCGGCGGCCTTGAACCAGCGAATGCCGACCAGCACCTTGGCGTCGCGGCGTGAGCTCTTCAGAAACTGCACGCGCGCACCGCTGGTGTTCCACGCGTAGGCGGCGGAGTCGACGGCCCACGCGTACGCCGGGATCTCGTTGTAGTAGGTGATCGTCGACGTGGGCCAGCGTCCTCCTTCGAGGCGAAACGCGCCCGCGGACGAGGGGATAGCGATCGCGACGAGCGTCACGGCCAGGGTCACTGCAAGTCTCACCTTCATCGCCTGTTCGTTTCGGCATGGGAGACTCATCTCTTGAAGGTTCTCGCCACTCGCCGGTACCCCGGCCCCGCTTTCGATGAGCTCGTGGAGGTCGAGGTGCAGGCGCTGGCCGAGCTGGAGTCACCCCGGCCCGACTTCGATGCGCTGATCGTCGCGAACGAGCCGGTGCCGCTCGAGCTCCTGCCGGGCTTGCGGCTCGTGGCGAACTACAGCGTCGGGTATGACCGGCTCGGCATCGAGGAGCTCACGCGCCGGGGCGTTCCGGTGAGCAACACGCCCGGCGTCCTCTCGGCTGCAACCGCGGATCTGACGTTCGGGCTGATCCTGGCTACGCGGCGACGCATCGTGGAAGGCGATGCGCATGTCCGTTCCGGTCGGTGGACGGCGCAGTGGACCGACGGCTTCCTGGCGGAGGAGCTGACGGGGTCGACGCTCGGCATCGTCGGGCTCGGGCGCATCGGGCAGGCGGTGGCCCGGCGGGCGCAGGGCTTCGAGTTGCGCGTGCTCTACACGCAGCGCACGCGGGCAGAGACGGACCTCGCCGAGTACCGCGAGCTCGACGCGCTGCTCGCGGAATCGGACATCGTCAGCATCCACACGCCGCTTACGCCCGAAACCCGCGGCCTCATCGATGCGGGCCGCCTTGCGCTGCTGCGTGAGGGCGCATGCTTCGTCAACACGGCGCGCGGCGAAATCGTGGACGAGGCCGCGCTCGTCGCAGAGCTCGTCTCGGGGCGCCTGCGCGCGGGTCTCGACGTCTTCGCGCACGAGCCGAACGTTCCGGCGGAGCTGCTGCCGCTCCAAAACGTCGTCCTCACGCCGCACCTCGGCAGTGCAACGCGCCAGACGCGCGAAGCGATGACGCGCATCGTCGTCGACAACGTCCTCGCCTTCGAGCGAGGCGACCCGCTACTCACTCCCGTCACGGTTTAGACACAGAATCCCTATCCAACGGGGACCCGTCTTAGGGTCTGACCCCAAAGGAAGACGCCGGCATGCCGAAACTGTGCCGAAAGACAGGACGCCGCCCGAGCAAGGAGAGCTGTGTCGCACTCTCGTCACTGTTTCGTCACACTTTTCGGGTCTGACCCCAAAGGAAGACGCCGCCGTGACGAAACTGCGTCGACTTTCGACGACTCAGCCGAGGGCGGTGCCCGGGCCGCTCGACGTCCACTCGGCGAGCTCGAACCAATGCGTCGCGCGGAGGGCCTCGGCGACCTCCGGGTCGGTGTGTGCTGCATAGAAGACGTGTCGGTCCAGGTCGCAGCAGATCGCGACAGCCTCGAGCTTGACGTCCGGGATGATCATCAGCGCTTCGCCCGGCAGCTTCGCCTCGGCGACCGTGTAGTGCTTGAACTGGAGGTCCGGCGCGTACTCCATCAGCTTGGGCCAGTCCGGACAGGCGCGGGAGCTCATGTCGCGACCCTTTCCGTCGGCACGCCGATCTCCTCCCCCGTCCAGCGGCCCTCGAGCCTGACCACGCCGCGCTCCTCGCCGGCGGGGTAGACGACGAACGCGAGCGCGTTGTCGAGCCAGTGGTAGAGCCGCCCACCCGTCTCGTGCGTGAGGCCCAGGCGTAGATGAAAGCGTCCGTCCGCGAGCGGCAGCTGCTCGACCTCGAAACGGACTGCGAGGTCGGTCGTCTCCCGATCCCAGCCGAGCTCGGCGGTCGAGCGCCCGGAACCTGCGACGAGCACGCCGGACGCGTCTCGTAACTCGAACGACAGCCTCGGCGGAGCGATCGGCTGCGTGGCAACGATGCGGAGGCGCAGCGTCAGCGACTCGCCCGCGAGGAACTGTGTGCGTGACGCGCCGTCGGAACCGACAAGCTCCACACTTTCGATCCGTGCCTCGCCGCTCCCCCATTCGTTCAGCCCGGCGCCCCGCTCCGCGGGATCGAGGTCACCGGCGAGCTGCTGCCGGTAACGCACGATCGCGTCGTGCGTCGGCCCGTCGAACTCGACGCGTCCGTCACGCAGCAGGACGGCGCGGTCGCACAGACGCTCGACCGCGGCTGCATCGTGCGAGACGAACACGATCGTCCCCCCGCGCTGCTTGAACTCGAAGATCTTGCCGAAGCACTTGCGCTGGAACTGCTCGTCGCCGACCGCGAAGACTTCGTCCAGTAGCAGGACGTCCGCGTCGATGTGCGCCGCGATCGCGAACCCGAGGCGCATGTACATCCCGGACGAGTAGGTGCGCACCGGGAGGTCGATGAACTCCTCGAGCCCGGCGAAGGCGACGATCTCGTCCAGCTGCTCGCGAATGTAGGCGCGCTTGAGGCCGTGGATCGAGCCGTTGAGGAAGACGTTCTCCCGGCCGCTCAAGTCCGGGTGGAAGCCTGCGCCGAGCTCGAGCAGCGAACCGACGCGCCCGCCGACGTCGACACTGCCGGAGGTCGGCTTGATGATTCCGGAGAGCAGCCGCAGGAGCGTCGTCTTCCCGGAGCCGTTCCGTCCGACGAGCCCGATCGCGCTGCCCGGATCGACGTGGAAGGATACGTCACGGAGCGCCCGGACCTCGGCAGGCTGGGACCGGCGGCGCGCGACGACCGCGTCCTTCAACCGCCTCGCCTCGCGGGGATAGACCTTGAAGTGCCGCGAGGCATGCTCTGCAGCGATCTCGCCCGGTCGGATCACGCTTCCGAGGGTACCGCGAGCACCCGTCGCACCAGCCCCGCGAGCACCTGCACGAACGCCGGATCGGCATTCGGCATCTCGATCCTCCGAAAACCGAGGCCGAGCGCCTCGGCGAGCTCCGCGGCCTCGTGGTCGAGATCCCAGCGGATCTCGAGATGGTCGGCGACGAAGCCGACGGGGCAGACCAGCACGTCGCGAACCCCGCCAGCGTGCAGCTCCCGGAGATGGTCGAGGATGTCGGGCCCGAGCCACGGCTCGCCGGTCTGGGACTCGCTCTGGAACGAGAACGACCATGTCTCGAGCGCTGCGCGCTCTGCAACCAGCTGGGCGGTCTCGAGTAGTTGGTCCTTGTACGGGTCGCCCGACTGGAGGATGCGCGCCGGAAGGGAATGGGCCGTGAAGACGACATGCGCGTTCGTGCCGCACACGCGCTCGGCCAGGAGCTCGACGAAGCCCGGCTCGTCGTGCCAGCTCTCGATGAACGCGAGCTCGGCTCGGCCGCCGAGCCCGCGTTCCAACTGTTGGCGGTAGCCCGCGATGGACATCGACGAGTAGTGCGGCGCCAGAACCAGGCCGACCACCGTCTCGGCGCCGCTTGCCACGGCGGCGTCCGCTGCCTCCGCGATGCGCGGCGCCCAGTGCTTCATGCCCGTGAACACCGGTACGTCTCTCAGTTCGCGCGCCAGCGCAGCGCGCGTCTCCTCGGTGATCGCGTTGAGCGGCGACCCGTCCTCGATCCCGAGTCTGCGGTAGCGCTCGACGAGGTCCTCCATCAGCTCCTGAGGAATGGGACGGCCGCCGCGGATGTCGGCGTAGTACGCAGGAACGTCGGCCAGGCGCTCCGGCGAGCCGTACGCCATCAGCACGACCGCCGCTTTCACACGCGCGCTTCGACGGTCGCCTCGTGCACGAACTCCGTCAGACGCCCGAGAACAGCCGGGTCTGCATTGGGTGGCACTCCGTGCCCGAGGTTGAATACATGACCCGGCCGCCCTCCGGCACGCGCGAGAATAGCGCGGGTTTCGGACTCGATTCGCTCCCACGGGCCGAGCAGAACCGCCGGATCGAGGTTGCCCTGCACGCCGCGGTCCTCGCCCACCTCCGTCCACCCTCGATCGAGCGGGACGCGCCAGTCGAGCCCGATCACGTCACCGCCTGCATCGGCCATCGACGACAGCAAAGTCGCCGTGCCCGTCCCGAAATGAATTGTCGGGACGTCGACCGCAGCAAGGATGCGCGCCGAGTACGGCGCGACGAACTCTTCGTAGTCCGACGGCGAGAGCGCACCGACCCACGAGTCGAAGACCTGGATGACGTCGGCGCCGGCTCGTGCCTTCGCAGCGACATAGCGCGCGAACGTGTCCGCGAGCTTGTCCATCAGCGCGTGCCACGTTTCGGGCTCTCGATACATCATGGCCTTGACGGTCGCGAACTCGCGACTCGGCTTGCCCTCGATCAGGTATCCGGCGACGGTGAACGGGCCGCCGCAAAAGCCGATGACTGCGCCTGACGGCGCAAGCTGAGCTCGCACGATGCGCACCGCTTCGAGGATCGACGGAACGGACTCCTCCGGATCGGGAACGACAAGCCCATCCACATCGGCGCGGGAGCGAATCGGCGACGAGATGACGGGGCCGACGTTCTCCACGAGCTCGACCTCGACGCCCATGCCGAGGACGGGGAACATGATGTCCGTGAACATCACGGCGGCATCGACGTCGTGACGGCGAACCGGCTGGAGCGTCACCTCGGCGCAGAGCTCGGGCTCCGCGACGATGTCGAAGAGCCCGTAACGCTTCCGCAGCTCGCGGTACTCGGGGAGCGAGCGGCCCGCCTGGCGCATGAACCAGACGGGCGTGCGCTCGACCGGCTCGCGCCGGCAGGCCCTCACGAGAAGCGGTTCCACGCCACGTAGGCTAGTCCGGCTCTGGAAGCAGTCGGCGACCATCCGATTCCGGTGGGCCCCCTCGCGGTGCGCTGGCTCGGCTACGAGCTCGAGCCGCCGCAGGCGGGGGCGCTGACTCGCGTCCGCGTTCAGCTCGAGAACGCGGGCGCTGCTCCCTGGCGCGACGTCAAGCTCTCCTACCACTGGCTCGACCCGCTCGGGAACCCGGTGCTCTGGGACGGCCTGCGGACCGACCTCGCCCTGACCCCACCGGGCGAGCGGCTCGAGGT
>JALYLY010000093.1 GCA_030773975.1 Actinomycetota bacterium
CCTATCTTCCGTTCATACGAATGAACGCCCAAAACTTGCTTTCGGCCTGCCGCGATGGCGGACCGACCGGGCTTAGAGGGCCGAGACTTTTCTATGAAGCGCTGACCTCTCTCAACGCGCGAGCAACTCGATCGCGGCCTCGCGCGTCGGCACGTGCAGCTTGCGCAGGATCGCCGAGACGTGAGTCCTCACCGTCACCGAGGAGATGAACAATCGCGACGCGATCTCCTCGGTCGAGGCTCCCTGGCGCATCAGTTCGAGCACCTCCCACTCCCGGTCGGTGAGCTCCGCGCTCCGCCGGCCGCGCAGCGGAATCCGCCGCCGGCGCTTCCGCTCGCGAAACTCTTCGATCAGGAGTGCCACGAGGTGCCGGGGCAGCGCGGCCTCACCCTCGAGCACCCCGTGCAAGGCGAGCGGCAGTCTGGCCGGATCGATGTCCTTGAGGAGATAGCCGGAGGCGCCCGCGCGAAGCGCGTCGAAGAGGTCCGAGTCCGCACGCGAGACCGTGAGCATCACCACGGCCGTTTCCGGCAGTTCCTGCGAGATCACCTCGGCCGCATGGATGCCGTTGCCGGGCATGTTGATGTCGAGTAGGCAGACGTCCGGACGATCGCGTCTCGCTGCCGCAACCGCGGTAGTCGCATCGGCTGCCTCACTGCAGACCTCGAAGCCGCCGCGCTCGAGGGCGAGGCGAACGCCGACCCGCGTCGGCGGATGGTCGTCGGCCACGAGAACCCGCATCGCTGTCACGGCAGCACGACCTCGACGTGCGTTCCCTCCGGCGTCGACGCGATAAACAGCTGACCGCCGAGCGCGACTGCTCGTTCGCGCATCCCTACGAGGCCGAAGCCGTTCGGGTGAGCCTCTGCCGGATCGAACCCGACGCCGTCGTCCTCGATCCGTAAGTGCATTCCTTGGCCGTTCGAGAACTCGACGCGCACGACATTCGCAGACCCATGACGGACCGCGTTCGTCACTGCCTCGCGGACGATTCGCAACAGCTGTTCTTGACGTTCCTGCGTGAGCCGGGGTGCCGCGTCCGCCGTGACGAGGACGTGAGCGCCGAGCCGCTCAGCAACGTCTTCGACCGTCTGGACGAGAGCCACGTCGAACGGCTGATGGTTTCGCTGGGTCAGCGAGGCAATCGCACGACGAGATTCATCGAGACCACGCTCGGCCGCCGACGCGAGCTGGGTGAGCTCCGGATCTCCGTAGCGTGCATCGACCAACTTGCGGGTCGTCGTGACCATGAAGGCCAGCTCCTGCGCGAGGCCATCGTGAAGATCGCGCGCGATGCGACGCCGCTCTTCCAGCACACGCGACTCGGCGAACGCGCGCTGGTAGATGCCAATCTCTCGAGCCGCGCCCACGAAGAGAAGCAGGTAGAAGGAGAGTCGTAGTGCGTCCCCCGTGTACACCCACTCGGAGTAGAGCGATGGGAAGATGAAATAATTCACACGCGCGAAAGCAGAGACGGCACAGCCCGCGCCGAGCCAGAGCAGGAACTCGTCGCGTGAATGCTCCGCGAGCTGAGTGAAGCCCAACGAGGCTACGACGAAGAGCGCGGCGATCAGGAGCTGCGACGCGGCAACTACGGCATTGCCGGCAATCGGGCCGGGGATGTTGACCGGCGAGCGCGACGGATCGATGCCGAGCGGCAGCTTCGAGACGAACGCTCCGATGACAAGGCCGATGAGGATAAGGGTGACCGCGATGCCGATCACTGCCAGTCGTCCTGCGCGCTCGTAATCGACCAGCCGCCGGTCGGGCACGAACGCGGCGGCCGCCAGAAGCCCTGCCGCCAGCGCGGCGGACGCGAGCGTCGTCCAGGTCGAGAAGGGATGCGGCTCACTCCAGATCGCTGCCGGGATCGCCGCGAAGAGGAAGTTGGTCAAGGCAAGCACGCCGACACCGACGAAGAGGAGCAGGTCGCCGAGCATCTGCCGGTGCTGGAGCCTTCCCCACAGGAGCACCGTGGTGAGGAACCCGATCAACGATGCCGTCGCCTCCAGCATTGCGTGGAGAGGCACGCTCCGATAGGCGAAGTGGAGCGTCGGCAACATGACGACGAGATCGGTGAGCGCGCCCGCGATCAGAGCCGCGAGCAGCGTGACCGATCGGGGCCCGAGCCTCATTGGTCAATCGTCCCTTTCCGGGACTGCTTCTTGACCTAGCGGATGGGCTAGTCGTGCCGCTCGCGCGGTCAGGCGCTGCGCAGGAGCTCGAGCGCCTCGCGGCGACTCTGTACGTGCAGCTTCTTCAGCACAGCCCCGATGTGACGTCGAACGGTGACGTCTGCGATCAGAAGCTTCGCGGCGATCTCACGGGTCGAGAGTCCTTCGCGCATGCAATCGAGCACCTCCCACTCCCGGCTCGTCAGATCGACGCCGCGCCCATCCGGAACGACCAGATGTCGCTTCGCTCCCCCGCCACGAAGTCGATTCATCAGCACGGCCACCAAGGGGCGGGGGATCGCGGGCTCGCCGAGAAGCACTGCGCGGACGACCGCTGGGAGGCGCTCTGCCGAGATGCTCTTCGGCAGGTACCCGATCGCGCCGACCGCCATCGCCTTGAGGAAGTCCTCCTCGTTGAGATCCGGCGCCAGCATGATCACTGCGACGCTCGATCTCCAGGCACGCATCTCGGCGGCCGCTACGAGCCCGCCGCCCGGGATGTCGACGTCGACGAGACACACGTCCGGCTCGAGGCGGGTGACCGCGTCGATGAGCTCTGAGGCGCTGGCGACTCGACCACAGACGACGATGCCTTCCTCCTCGAGGGCCATCCGGATGCCGTTGAGCGTCGCTGAGTCGTGCCCTGCGACAAGCACGCGTGGCGCTGGGCGCGAGGCCACTGTCGCTTCGTCAGCCACAGGGCTCTTCGCGCCGAGGTCAGATCGTGTGGCGGTCACGCAGCCGCCCGCCTGGGAAACAGCCGCAGGCTGAGCGCCTCAGGTGCATCTAATCGCCGCATATTGATGTAAACCCCAGAGATCTAAAATTCTTGTGGCAAACCCTTCATCGTGCTATCCCCCGCAAGAGGGAGTGATCTGGCTGGGCTGCTATACCGTCTTGTGGGGACGCGGTAATCGGCCGCGGCACGGCTGAAAGGAGTTGGCGATCGTGCGGGTGTTGATCGCAGACGATCACAGGTTGATGGTCGAGGGGACGAAGCAGGCCCTGGCGAAGGCCGGAGGCTTCGAGGTCGTGGGCGAGGCTTCGAACGGTGCGCAGGTCCTGCCGCTCGTGAGGCGCCTCAAGCCCGATCTCGTGCTGCTCGACCTGCGCATGCCACAGATGGACGGCCTGACCTGCCTGGCGAAGATCCGCAAAGAGTTTCCGGACATGAAAGTCGCGATCCTCTCGGTCTCCCAGGAGCCGGATCTGATCCAGACCGCTCTCAAACGCGGCGCGAACGCCTACATCGTGAAGACCGTGGATCCGGACGATCTCGCGGCCGCGCTACGACAGACGGTCGAGGGGACCGTCTTCACCACGGCAGGCGTCTCGGAGGAGCCCGGAGAGCGGGCGGCGAAGGAAGCGGGACTGACCGAGCGCGAGCTCGTGATCGTGCGGGCCGTGGCGCGAGGTCTGTCGAACGAGGCGATCGCCAAGGAGCTCTGGGTCGCCGAGCAGACGGTCAAGTTCCATCTCACCAACATCTATCGCAAGCTCGAGGTGTCGAATCGCACGGAGGCGGCTCGCTACGCGTTCGAGCAGGGCCTGGTCGAGCACGGCCCTTCAAGTTAGGCGAGTGCCGGCTCTTCGGCCGCGATCGGTTCGGGCCTGCGGGTGAGGAGATACACGCTGCAGGCCAGGATCGCGACGAACATGAGCGCGACCATCACGCGGTAGTCGAGAACGCTCACGAGGACGGCGCCGAGCGCGATCCCGATCGTCTGAGGCGTGCTCACGATCGTGTTGGCCGCTGACGCGACACGGCCCTGCAGCCGTTGCGGAGTCCGTAGCTGGATCGCAGTCGAGAAGCCGACGATGAACCACGACAGCGCGAAGCCGGCGACGATGATCCCTGCGCACACGACCGGAAGGCTCGAGGACGCGAAGGTCGCATCTCCGACCGCGAACAGCGCCATACCCCAGCCGACGAGGCGCACATCGCCGAAGCGACGGAGCGCCCGTCCGGCGGTCAGGCCGCCGATGATGGCTCCCGCTCCCTGCAGCGACTCCAGCACTCCGAGGAACGACGGCGGCCGATGCAGCCCGAACTCGATCACGGCGAAGAAGAGCGTCTCGGAGAACCCGACGACCAGCAGACACGCTGCGGTCGCGAGGATGATCTGCTTCAAGGGCAGCGTGGCGAAGACATGCTTGACGCCCGCTGACAGCTCGGTGAGGAAGTGCTGCTCTTCGCGCTCGATTCCCGTCTCGCGCGTGCGCACGAAGAGAAGGGCGACCGCAAGGCCAACGAACGTGAGCGCGTCCGCGA
The DNA here is from genome assembly GCA_030773975.1 of Actinomycetota bacterium. Classification (GTDB taxonomy): domain Bacteria; phylum Actinomycetota; class Thermoleophilia; order Gaiellales; family Gaiellaceae; genus 3-1-20CM-4-69-9. The sequence goes on from JALYLY010000093.1 coordinate 4,447, forward strand.
TCGCAACGACCCCGCCGCTGAAGGCGGCGTAGAGACCGGCGCCGAGCAGCGGGGCGAGCAACCGCAACCCTTCTCGTACGGTGGAGAAAACCGCGTTCGCATCCCCCAGTAGCTCGCGCGGCAGCATCACGGTGAGAAACGCCGAGCGCGCGGAGCCGAGGATCGCTCCCGCCCCGCCGTAGAGACCGGCAACGACGTAGATCAGCCACAGGTCGCCACGGTCGTGGACGAAGAGCAGCAGCAGCACCGCCGCGGCCATGACGCAGTTGACGCCGATCAGCAGCGGTCTCTTGCGCACACGGTCGACGACGAGGCCCGCGAGCGGTGCGAAGAGAGAAGGAAGCACGAGTACGAAGAACACGAGCCCAGCTGCCGAGTTGCTGTGCGTGAGGTCCTTGGCCCAGATCCCGAGGACCAGGAACATCGCGGAGTCGCCGAACATCGACAGGCCCGAGCCGAGGAGAAAGACGCGAGCGTCCCGGATACGGAAGAGCTGCCGCATCAGACGTGCGGCGTGGGTACGACGGCTGCTTCGGTGTCCGCGAGGAGCACGTCGACGACCGGCTCTTCGCCGAGCGGCTCGGGCATTTCGCGGACGGTGCGAACCGGCGAGAACAGCACCGGTAGGAAGGCCAGCGAGCAGCCCACTCCGCTGACGATCAGCGTGGCCTTGAGACCGATCCAGGAAGCGAGCGCGCCTCCGGTGAGCGATCCGAGGGGGATCGTCCCCCAGACGATGAAGCGCATCACCGAGTTCATCCGCCCCTGGATGCGCTCCGGCGTGATCGCCTGCCGCAGGCTGAGCTGCACGATGTTGTAGATGACGCCCGCGAAGGTGCCGACGATCAGCGCGGGGACGATCACGGTGAGAGCCGCGTTCCCGTGAGGTGCGAACGGGATGAGCAAGAACATCGGACCGCCAATGACGGACGAAAGAATGATCGTGCGGCCGACACCAAGGCGACCCGAAATCCTGTTGGCGGTGAGTGCGGCCATCATCGCTCCGAGGTTGCCGATCGAGAAAGCAACGCCGATCGCCACCGGGCCGAGGTGCAGTTCTCGGCGGGCGAACACAAGTAGGACGGCGAACCCCAACATCCCGAAGAAGTTGAAGAGGGCGGTAGAGGCGGCGATGTTCTTCAGGTACGGGTGGCGCAGGACGTAGCTAAGGCCTTCCCGCAACTCGATGCGCATCTTGCGTCGCGGCGCCCGTTCTCTTAGCGGCGTCTCCGTCTTGCGGATCCGGAGGATGAAGAGTGCAGAGGCAAGGAAGCTGACCGCGTCGATCAGAATCGCCGGTGGAGCCTTCAACAAACCGATGAGGACGCCTGCGAGCCCCGGCCCGCCGGTTTGCGCCGCCGACCGGCTGATCTCGAGCTTGGCATTGCCGTCGGTGATCTGCCGTCGCTCCACGAGTGACGGCAGATACGACTGGTAAGCAACGTCGAAGAAGACCGTCGCGATCCCGACGAGGAAGCCGACGCCGTACAGCTGCCAGATCGTCAACACATCCATCGCGTACGCGATCGGAATCGAAGCGAGCAGGCCGGCACGCGCGAGGTCGCCGGCGATCAGAATCGGTCGCCGCGGCAGGCGGTCGACCCAGACGCCGGCCGGCAGGCTCACGAGCAGGAACGGGAGGAACTCGACCGTGGTCAGCGCCGCGACCTTGAAGGCGCTCACGTGCAGCACGTCGATCGCGACGAGCGGCAGCGCCAGCAGGCTGATCTGGGTGCCGAACTGACTGACCGTCTCCGCAGACCAGAGCTTCAGAAAATCGGGGTGCCGCCAGAGACCCTCTTCTGGCCAGAGGCTCACGGCTGTTCGGTCAACTCCGCTGCCGCAAGGGCTCGCTCGATCCTGACGTCGCCGCTGACCGTCTTCACGAACAGTTCGACGAGGGGCGCGTCGTCGGCAGGTGCCGGCGCCGGGGAATCGGACAGCTCGAGCTCCGAGCTCGTCGATCCACTCATCGTGTTCGCGTCGACGTAGACGCGAGAGCCGCTGCGAACGCCGACCATGACGTCGCCGGAGATCGCCTTCAGCTCGACCCGGCCGCGCTGCACAGCCTCGAAGCGCTGGTCGCCGGAGACCGTGTTGGTGCTGATCGATCCGCCCGCGTCGCGAACGTGGACGTCGCCGGAGACGAGCTGGGCGCGAATGTCGCCGCGAACCGAACCTGCGTGCAGGTCGCCGGAGACCGACTGGACGTCGAGGGACGAGCCGGCTTCCTCGATGTGCACGTCCCCGCTCGCCGTCTTGATCCGCGCGGTGTCCTTGGCCGTCTCCACCTCGAGGTCCCCCGAGGCGGTCTTGACGTCGACGCTTCCGTACTCGCCGCGGGCGCGGAGGCCTGCGGACTTCGTCCGGACATCCAGGTCGGCGCCGTGCGGACACGTGACTCGCAGGCGCAGGTCGGGGCCGCCGAAGCGGATGTCAGGCCCGCGGCTGAGCGAGATGAAGATGCCGTGGCGCGCTTTCGCCTCGACGACGACCTCGTGCCCGTCGCCGCGGGGGATCAGCGCGATGCGCGAGTTCTCGACGAGGTCACGGATGGCGTCGTTGTTCGCGATGGCCTCGAGCTCCACGTGCGTCTCGTCCGTGTTCCCGGTCTCGATCTCGATCTCCCCGGAGGGAATCTCCAGGTTGAGGCGGAGCGGGCCGGGAGTGGAATACGTCTCGCTGCGCATTAGATGATGGAGCGACCAGCGTTGAGGTACTTGACGTCGCCGAGGATCTGCTCTCGGGCGTGGACGGTCTTCTCGTAGTGGACACGTACGGGCTCGTCGTCACGGAGCTTGTTTGCTTCGCGACGCGGGATGAGTGCGAGCGCCAGTCCGAACGGGAGAGGAAGGACGTGCATCGTCGCTCCTTTCAACTTTGGCCGTAGCCGGTCATGCGACGGCCACCAGGTTGGTTGCGCCGCTTGGGGTCCGCACTCCGGTGGATCTGCTGCAGAAGCCACGTGTTCGCCGACACGCCCGCCTCCTGGGCGGCCGCGTCGACGATCGTCTTGAGCGTCTCCGGCAGCCGTAGCGTGATCCGCGCAGTCAGGTCTTCGATGCCCGACGGCGGAGGCGCGCCGGGATCGGGGACGTAGACGAGCTCGGGCTCGCCGGCGGAGACGCGCACTTCCACGTGTCCGTCCGGCAGCTGATTCGTCAGCTCGGCGGCGGCCTCGCCGAGGGCATCCGTCAACCGGAGTCGGAGGGATGACTCCAAGGCTGCAGCGATCCGGCGGGCAGCTTCCGCCACCGCCTCGTCGCCGATCCCGGCAACGTTGGCAAGATCCTGCTGGAGTGCCTCGACATAGGCCGCCACGTTCATGGACGGCACTGTGACATCAAGATGATGTCATATCAAGTCATTTATGGTGTCACCAGAGAGTCACGGTGACGCGAACCCCGCAAATTGCGGGGAATTAGCTCCCTTGGCCAGCCCAGATCAGCAGACAGGAGCGACCCGGCCAAGAGAGGCAGGCTCCTAAAGGCTCGGGTCAGACCCTGGTAGTTCGAGACGTCGCTCTAACGGCTGGGGTCAGACCCTGGCAGTTCGAGACGTGGCTGTAACTTGGGACGCGGTCTACAGCGGCGCGTCGAAGACGCCGAACCAGCGGCTCAGGTCCTGCTCGACCGGCAGCTCCTTCTCCAGCTTGGCCTTCAGCTCCAGCTCCTCCGCGTTGTCCCGCTTCTGGTCCTCGCCCGTCGGGACGAAGGGCCAGAACGCGCCCCGCTTGTAGCCGTAGATCCAGTACACCGGGTGCTTGCCGCCCTCGAACTTGAACACCGCGGCAAGTAGCTGCGACCCGAATCCCTGCTCCTCCAGGCCCTGTGCCACCGCGTGGATCGCCGTCACCTGATCCTCGAGCTCGGGATCGCGGACGATGATCCACGCGTAGCCGAACGAATCCTCGCGCCGCTCGAGCTTCGAGCCGGACTCGCCGGCAACTCCGTCGAGCAGCTGCTGCAGGTCGTTCTCAGCTCGCACGAACTCCCCCGCCGAGAGCGGCTTGAAGACGATCCCCGCGTCGCCGGCGCTGCGCAGTCCGAGCTCCGTGTCGAGCGTCACCGCCGCCGTCGTGAGCGCGAAGAGCCGTTCGCGCGCCGGCCCTGCGAGCTTCTTCTTGCCGAACAGAACGTCGCGAAGGCCCACGCCGGGGCGCTACGCGACCGGTCGACCCATTTCTCGGGCGATCTCGCCCAGCGCCTCGAGGCGCTTCTCGAGCGGCGGATGCGTCATGAAGAGCGAGCGGGCCGAGTTCTTCACCGACGCCGGGATGATGAAGAACGCATTCATCGCCTCGACCTGGCGCAGGTCGCGCTCGGGGATCCTGAAGATGTCGCTCGAGATCTTCTGCAACGCACTCATCAGATGCTCGGGTGCGCCCGTGATCAACGCCGATCCGCGATCCGCGGCGAACTCTCGGTAGCGCGAGATCGCGAGAATCAGGATCTGGCTGAGGAAATAGGTCACGACGGACACCAGCAGGACGATCAGCCAGACCGGAACTCCGCCGGTGTCGCGATTCCGGCCGCCGCCCCCGAACATCCCGCCGTAGAGCCCGAAGCGGGTGAGGAGGCCGGCCAGCATTGCGAAGAAGCTCGCGACGGTCATGATCAGCACGTCGCGGTTCCCGATGTGAGAGAGCTCGTGCGCGAGCACGCCCTCGACCTCGCGCGGCTCCAGCCGCTGCCACAGGCCGCGCGTCACCGCGACGGCGGCGTGCTTCGGGCTTCGCCCGGTCGCGAACGCATTCGGAACGTCCGTGTCGATGATCGCGACCCGGGGCTTCGGCAGGTCTGCCATGGCGCACAGCCGTTCGATCATGTCGTGCAACTCCGGAGCCTGATCGCGCTCGACGACCTTCGCGCCCGAGGCGGCTAGCGCGAGCCGGTCGGATGTGAAGTACTGGAAGAAGGCTATCCCGACGACGATCAGGATCATCGGGACGAGGCCGACACTCAGAACGTTGAAGAGGACGACCGCAAAGACGACGTACAGAAGCCCGAGCAGAGAGCCCGTGACGACCATTCGCAACGTCAGACCGGCGTCGCGACCGTAAGACCTACGTTTCATCGAGAATCGCTCTCCTTGAAGGCGAGGGTTATCAGAGGAATCGTAGCCGGGGGACTCATCGCTGGCGCGTTCCTGGCCGCGAGCCCGGCGGCCGAGGCCCGGCCAACGATCTACGTGGTGCCTCCCAACGGCATTTTCGCCACGCCCCCCGGGGCCGGCGCGATCGGCCTCTACGTGCCTGGGGCCGGAGCGAGCGTGAGCCGTGCCGGCGCGATCGCTGCCCTCAGGCGCGCCGCAGTCGAGAGCGCCGCCCTCGGCGGGAAGCCCCACGGGAAGATCCTGGTCGACCTCGCCTTCGGCGTTCCGGCCCAGCCGTTGCAACGGGGCGTCTACGTCACTCTCCCTCCGGCGGGGCAGCATCCGAACACGAAGCGTTACGGCGTCATGATCCTCGGCACCGGCTACCACGGCATCCTCACGTCCGACTCCACACGGATCCGCGGCCTCGTCTCGATCGCCGATCTCGCCCCGACGGCTGTTGCGCTCCAAGAGGGGCGCACTCCGCGGATCCGGGCCGAGGCCGACCGGGACGCACTCGAGGATCTGCGCGCGCTCGACACTCGTCTCACGCGCGTGCACCACGACCGCGGCTGGGTGTTCGTCACGGTGGTATTGACGATCCTCGCGCTGACGATCTTCGCACCCCGCGCGGCAGGGCTTGGAGGCGCCGCCGCCTTCACCGCGTCGTTGCTCCTTTCCTGGGCCGGTGCGACACGCCTCGGCCTGGTGATCGCAGCGATGGCGACGCTGACGATCGCGCTCGCCGTTGCAGGCTCGTTTCGCCGCAGCATCGTCCCCGCCGTCGTGGCAGGGTTCCTGGTCGTCCTCACGATCGTGCTCGCCGTCGATCCTGAGCTCAACTCTCTGGCCGTGCTCGGCGCGCGACCGGACGGCGGCGGACGTTTCTATGGGATCGGCAACCAGGTCGAAACACTGCTGTTGCCCCCCGTTCTCGTCGCCGCGGCGATCGGCGGACTGCGTTGGCTCGTCCCGCTCGGAGCCCTCGCGCTCGTGGCGATCGGTTGGAGCAAGACAGGCGCGGACGGCGGCGGCGTGCTCGTCTTCGCAGCGGCGCTCGGTGTTCTGGGGTTGCGGCTCCGCGGGCTCGCGGTCACTCCGCGGCGGCTTGCTCTCGTCGCGGTGACCGTCCTCGTCGTCGCGGTCGCATTCGTCGGCCTCGACGCTGCCCTCGGGGGATCGAGTCACGTCACCCGAGCGCTTGGAAGCGGCCCCGACTCGCTCGTCGGCGGTCTCGGACATCGTCTGCACCTCTCGTGGGCGGCCGTGACCGACCGCTGGTTCCACGCCGTGATCTTCCTCAGTTGTCTCGTTCCGATCGTGTTGATGGGCACGATTCGGCCGCGACGGGCAACGGTCGACGCACTGCTCGCCGGCCTCGCGGTGTCGCTGCTGGTAAACGACACCCCGGTCGACGTGATCGGCCTCGGCGCGCTTGGCTGCTGGGCTCTCCTGCGTTGGGAGTCAGTAGACTCGCGCCCGATGCGCCGGGGAGTCTTGATCGCCGCCGCTGCCACCGCAGCCGTGCTCGCACTCGCTGGCTGCGGGAACGAAGGCGTCGTTCGCGCGCTGCCGAGCACGGTCGTCGGAACCGTCAAGGCCGAGGCGCCCGGCAAGGCGATCTTCATCAACCAAGGTTGCGGCGCCTGTCACACCTACAAACCCGCGGGCCCAGGCGCGAACGGGAAGATCGGGCCCGACCTGGACAAGTTGCCCCAGTACGCGAAGACGGCCAACCAGCCCCTCGCGCAGTTCGTTCACGACTCGATCGTCGACCCGAACAAGTACGCCGAGAAGGGCTATCCGAAGGGCGTCATGCCGACGACCTACAAGGACCTGCCGGCCACCGACCTCAAGGCCCTCGTCGACTTCCTGACGAAGCCGCAGGGCTGAACCTCCCGCAGGACTTCCCGCGCGAGATCGACGCCGTGGCGTGCGACCTCGATCGCACGCTGATCGGTAAGGACATGATCCTACGGCCGCGCACCCGGGCGGCGATCGCCGCTTCGCGCGCCGCTGGGATACACGTCGTGCTGGTGACCGGGCGGATGTTCCAGTCCGTTCGCCGCTATGCGTTGGAGGCAGGAATCGACGATCCGGTTGTCTGCTATCAGGGTGCCGTGGTCGCGGACCCGGTGAGCGGTCGCTGGCTCCGTCACGTGCCGATCCCGCTCGAGCTTGCGCGCGAGACGATCGCCGCACTGAACGCGGAAGGCTTCGGGCTGAACTGTTACGTGGACGACAAGCTGTGCGTCGCCGAGGTGTCCCCCGAAGCGAAGCGCTACGCGGATTTCCAGCACCTCGAGCTGCATCCGGTCGGGAATCTGCTCGAGTGGCTCGACCAGCCGCCGACGAAGTTGGTGGTCATCGACGACCCCGAAGTGCTGGACGGGCTGAAGCAACGGATGCTCGAGCGGTTCGACGGCCGCCTCTACATCTCGAAGTCGCTGCCGTACTTCCTCGAGTTCGCGTCGCCGGACGTGACGAAGGCGACCGGCCTGGAATTCCTCGCCGAGCACCTCGGCTTCGCGCGCGAACGCACGGTGGCATTCGGCGACGGGGAAAACGACATCGAGCTCGTCGACTGGGCGGGCTACGGCGTGGCTGTCGAGAACGCCCACGACCTCGTGAAAGAGGTCGCGGACTTCGTCTGCCCCTCCGTCGACGAGGAAGGCGTGGCTCAAGTGCTCGAGGCCTACCTAGACTCCCGCCCATGATCGATCTCCGTGCTGCCCGCAGCGACCCGGAGACCTTCCGAGCGGCGCTGGCGCGGAAGGGAGCGGCCGAGGTCTTCGACGAGCTGCTCGAGGCCGATCGTGGGGTCAGGGAGATCCAGCCACGTGTCGAGGAGCTCCGTGCGGCCCGAAAGGTCAAGGGCAAGCCGACGCCGGAGCAGCTCGAGGAGCTCGAACGCGTCAAGACCGAGCTGCACTCCCTGGAACAGCAGCTGGCGGCGGCCGAAGGCCGACGCAAGGAGCTGCACGACCGAGTCCCGAACCCACCCGACGAGGCGACACCCGACGGAGAAACGGAGGACGACGCCGTAGAGATTCGCCGCTGGGGCGATCCGCGGTCGTTCGACTTTCCCGTCAAGGACCACCTGGAGCTCGCCGCCGCGGGCATCGACCTCGAGCGTGGCGCGAAGGTCTCCGGCTCCCGCTTCGCCTTCCGCAGCGGCGATGTCGCGTTGCTCGAGCTCGCGCTCTACCGGTTCGCTCTCGACCGGCTCACGAGCCGCGGCTTCACCCCGGTTCTGCCGCCGGTGCTCGTCCGAGAGGAGGCGATGTACGGGACCGGGTTCTTCCCGACCGACGAGGTGAACATCTATGCAGTCGAACGGGATGAGCTCTACCTCGTCGGAACGTCCGAGGTTCCGCTCGCGGCGATGCACGGCGCCGAGATCCTGAACGCCGACGACCTACCGCTCCGTTACGCGGGGTACTCGACGTGCTTCCGCCGTGAGGCTGGCGCCGCCGGCAAGGACACGCGTGGCATGTTCCGCGTCCATCAGTTCGACAAGGTCGAGATGTTCGTGTTCACGCGGCCGGAGTGGTCACGTGAAGAGCACGACCGGCTGCTCGACATCGAAGAGGAGCTCGTGCAGGAGCTGGAGCTCCCCTACCGCGTCGTCAACGTGGCGGCCGGCGACCTCGGCGCATCGGCGACGAAGAAGTACGACATCGAAGCCTGGTTCCCCTCGCAGGAGCGCTATCGCGAGATCACGTCGACGTCGAACACGACCGACTATCAGGCCCGCCGCCTCGAGATCCGCCACCGGCGCGACGACAAGCAACTCGAGCCCGTGCACACGCTGAACGGCACAGCCGTGACCGGACGCGCGATGCTCGCGATCATGGAGAACTTCCAGGAAGACGACGGCTCGGTCTCGATCCCCCCGTCGCTGCACGAGTTCGGCGCACCGCAGAAGCTCGGCGCCGAACAGGCGCGAGCCCGATGAGCTGGGGCTATCGCAGGTCGAAGCGGCTCGGGCGCGGCGTTCGAGTCAACATCGGAAAGCGCGGCGTCGGCGTCAGCGTCGGCCCGCGCCACGCGAAGCTGAGCATGAACACGAGCGGCCGGCGGTCGCTGTACCTATCGCTGCTCGGCTTCTTCTTTCGCAAGCGCGTCTCGCCGCCGGGCCCAGCGGTACGGTGTGCGAACGGCGGGGTGCCGGAGCGGTCGAACGGGTCGGTCTTGAAAACCGATGACCGTCGCAAGGCGGTCCGTGGGTTCAAATCCCACCCCCGCCGCTGAATCCCACCCTCGGCGGTGCTGACAAAACGGCCGGAGCGCGGGATCATCTGCGAATGCAGCCGTCCGGAACAGTCACCTTCGTCTTCACCGACATCGAAGGATCGACAAGGCTGCTTGAACGCCTGGGTGAGACCGGCTACCGGGAGGCACTCGCTGTCCACCACGCCCGAATCAGAGCGGCCTTCGCGGCTCACGACGGCTACGAGGTCGACAACGAGGGCGACTCCTTCTTCTACGCCTTCCAGAGTGCAACGGCCGCGGTCTCGGCCGTAAGAGAAGCCACGGCCGACCTTGAGGCGGCGCAGACTCGAGTGCGCGTGGGCATCCACAGCGGCGAGCCGGCGTTGGATCCGCCGAAGTACGTCGGAATGGACGTGCATCGCGCGGCGCGGATCATGGCCTGCGCACACGGTGGCCAAACCGTCCTCTCACGAGCGACCCGCGAGCTTCTCGACGACGGTGTCGCCCTCCGGGACCTCGGCGAGCATCGTCTCAAGGATCTCTCGACACCGGTCCGCCTCTATCAACTCGGGGACGGGGACTTCCCACCGCTTCGTAGCCTCCACCGCAACAACCTGCCGGTCCCGGCAACCGGATTCATCGGCCGCGAGCGGGAGCTCGCCGAGGTCGTATCGCTCCTCACGCGAGACGACGTCTCTCTTCTCACCCTCACGGGTCCAGGCGGCACCGGCAAGACGCGGCTCGCGCTGCAGGCGGCAGCCGAAGCCTCGGAGCGTTTTCCGGACGGCATGTGGTGGGTTTCGCTCGCGCCGCTCCGCAATCCCGCGCTCGTGCTCTCGGCCGTTGCACAGTCGCTCGACGTGAGGGAGGAAACCGGTCGAGACCTCGCGACGACACTCGCCCACGGGCTGACCGGCAAACGCCTGCTCCTACTTCTCGACAACGTCGAACACTTACTGCCGACCGCGTCGGCCGCGATCGCCGCGCTCAATGAGATTCATGGGCCGTCACTCGCGGTGACGAGCCGAGAGCGACTGCAGCTCGGCGGCGAGCAGCTCTACCCTGTCCCTTCGCTCAGCGACGAGGATGCCGTCGCACTCTTCACAGCCCGAGCGCGCCAGCTGGATTCCGGCTTTACATCGACACCGGCGGTTGCCTCTCTCTGCCAACGAGTCGACAACCTGCCGCTGCCGATCGAGCTCGCAGCAGCCCGAACGAGCCTCTTCAGTCCCGAGCAGCTGCTCGAACGAATCGGCGAACGGCTCGACCTGCTCAAAGGCAGCCGCGACGCCGACCCTCGCCAGCGAACGTTGCGCGCCACCATCGATTGGAGCTACGAGCTCCTCGACTCCGATGAGCGCCGCGTGTTTCGCGCCTTCAGCGTGTTCGCCGGCGGTGCCACGCTCGCGGCGGCCGAGCAGATCTGCGACACCGACGCCGATACGGTTCAGTCGCTCCTCGACAAGAGTCTTGTTCGGCGTCGGGACACGAAGATCGGCCCTCGTTACTGGATGCTCGAGAGCCTGCGCGAGTACGCGCTCGAGCAGATGGTTCAGGACAGTGAGGAAGCAGATGTCGAGACCCGACACGCACAATGGTTCACGACGCTCGCACAGCAGGCAGATGCGGAGCAGCGCACGCTCCTGCGCGACTCCTGGATCGCTCGTCTCTCGTTCGAGGAGAACAACTTCCGGGCCGCGATTGACTGGGCGCGCCGCGGCGACGACGCTGCAGATCTCGCGCGTCTTGCAGCGTCGCTCGGACTGACCTGGGTCTGGCGCGGCGAGCTCGACGAGATTCGTCGCTGGCTCGACCTCGCGTGTGAGCAGGTCGGCGACGAGGATCGATCCCTCCGTGCCCGCGTCTTGATGGTCGCCGGGTTCGTGCGGGCGATGCAAGGAGACGCTGCGGCTGCCGAGGCTCCCCTTGAGCAAGCACTCGGCATCTGCCGCGAACTCGAGGACACCGAGGGCGTTGGCTTCTGCTTGAACAGCCTGGGCATCGTCGCGAGCAGGCGCGGAGACGATGAGCAGGCGTGTGCGTTCTGGGAAGAGTGCAGGCAACTCGGCTCGGATCATGGAATGGAGGACCGGCTCGCGATCGCCACGCTCAACCTCAGCGGCCTTGCACTCGGCGAAGACCGCTTTGACGAAGCCCGTGCCCTCGCCGAAGAAGCGTCACGCACGTTTGCCGAGGCCGAGTCGCCTCTGTGGTGCAACACGTTGTTGATCCTCGGGGAGGCGGCGAGGCGGAGCGGACGGTACGCGGACGCCAAGCGGATTCTCGGCCAATGCCTCGAGGCCTGCGCCCAACGGGATGGTCGAACGATCGGCGCGATTGCCCTCTTGGGCCTCGCCGCTGTCGCCGTCGCACAGGGCGACAACCACCGCGCCGCCTTGTTGCTCGGAGCCGGCTACGGAGGTCTCGAGAGCGCCCATCTCACTGGGCAGACGGAAGACGAGACCGAATCGCTTCGGCTGGAGCTGCTCGGCCGCGTGCGCGAAAGCGGGCTCGAGGCGGTGCTCACCGAGGGCCGATCGATGTCGCTCGAAGACGCAGCGCGGTTCGTCCTCGACGACTGACCGCCGCTCCTCGGCTATCGCGTTGTCACTGCTGACGTGGAAATGGGCCTACTACGCCTTGACCCGTGAGCCCACTCGCGGAGCGGGTTCCCCCGCATAGGCGAACGGGTGGCGGAAGACCTCGAGAGCCTGGTCCGCCTCGACGAAAATCGTCACGGTCTCGTCGCTCATCGCGTCGTGAGCCACCACTGAGAGCCCCTGAGTGCGGGGATCCCAGAGGAGCTCGACGTCGATCCCTGCGGCATGCCGGGCATCGAGCTCTAGCGGGCCATCCATGTACTCACGATGGCGCGTTTGCGCCTGAGCGCCACCGGCCGATGGGAGGGTCCACCTAGCCCTATGGTCCGTGGGTTCAAATCCCACCCCCGGCCGCTGATTCATTCCGGATCTCGCAGCTCGACGTTTACCTGGGCGTGTGGGCCCCGGCGGGCTGCGCGTGGACCGGCGGAGCGCCCGGGAACGGTCCGGATTACACTGGAAGCTCGAGCAGGATGGTTGATCCCTGTCCCTCGCTCTATTCGTCCCAGATATTTCCCCCCATGCGGTGGACGAGCTCGCTGCAGATGTAGAGGCCGAGCCCGGTCCCGCCGACGCCCCGCGTCATCTGCGGATCGAGGCGATAGAACTTCTCGAAGATTCGGGCCAGCTCGTTGGACGGGATCCCGATGCCTTCGTCCTTCACATAGAAGATCACCGTCTCTTCCTCCGACGACTGTCCCGACTGTAGTCCGACCTCGACCCGGCCGCCGTCAGGGGAGTACTTCATCGCGTTCTCGATCAGGTTCACGATGACTTGCCGAACCTTGTCGCGGTCAGCCGCGACGAGGGGCATAGGCTCGTGAGCGACCGGTTCGACCGAGATCTCCGGCGGCGCATGCGCACGTGCGGCCTCGACGGCCCGCTCGACCAGTTCGACCGCATCAAACGGCTCTGTGCCCAGGTCGACCCGTCCTGAGTCGAGCTGGTTCGCAAGCAGAATCTCGTTCACGATCCGCCCCAGGCGCTCGGATTCTTCCGCGATCAGCGAGACGAACCGGTCGCGGCCTGCCTCGTCGAGCGCGAAATCGTGACGGAGAAGCGTCTGGGCAGCTCCATAGACAGCGGCGAGCGGCGTGCGCAGCTCATGGGAGGCCGTGGCGATGAAGTCGGCCTTCAACTCCTCGAGTTGTCGCCCCTCCGTCACGTCGCGGAACGCGTAGACCGTTCCGCCGAAGAACTTGACGCCCGAGATCGCGATCCACCGCTCTCCGTGCTCTATCTCGATCGGGATCATCACTTCGGGGTGGCCGGGAGCGGGTGAGGTCGAGATGGGGATCGAGTCGACGGCCTCGCGCCAGCCGGGGATCACCTCTCCCGGAGGCCGTCCCAGGACGGCGGCCGAGGCAATTCCCGTGATGCTCTCGGCAGCAGGGTTCCAGAGCCGGACGACGTCGGCCCGGTCGAGGAGGAGGACGGCGTCGGCGACATACGTGAGGACGCGGGCGGCGTCGGCACGCTCCTCGACCTCGAGGTAGAGACGCGCGCGATCGATCGCGATGCCGATCCGCGCCGCGAGATCCTCGGCGAGCGTAAGCTCGTCCGCACCGTACTCCGGCCCGTGCGCGCTACGTGCGAGCGTCAGGGCACCGAGCGGCCGGCCTCGACTCGCGAGCGGCACGCAGAGGAGCGAGACAACCTCATCGGGAAGTCCAGACTCCGCTCGCTCCTCATCGAGGGAGTCCTGATGCGCGAGCGGCGGGATCATCAGTTGGCGTCCAGACTTGATCACAGCTTGCACGAAGCCGTCGGGCTCCCGGGACGGCTCTGCACGGCGCGGTACCGCGTGCGCAATTCCCATCCGCTTCAGCTCCCCGCTTGCCTCGAGGACATCGACCGCGCACCAGTCGGCGAGATCGTGAACCGCCAAGTCGACAACGCGCTGGATCGATGTCTGCGTGTCCATCGTGGCGCCGAGGACGTCGCCGGCCTCGCGCAGGAAATCGAGCCGACGCTGCCGGACAGTTTGCAGATTGGCCGCAGCACGCTCGGCGGCGCGCAATTGTTTTCGCTCATCGTCCGCTCGCTTGCGCTCACTGACGTCCACCAGAAACGTCTGGGTGTAGAGCGCCTTCCCCACGGCATCCCGGACCGTCGCAGTCTCCTCACTGACCCAGACGATTCGCCCATCGCGAGCAACGAGCCGGTACTGGCAACGGAGCCGGCCGCCGTCAGCGTCCGTACGCTTGTGTGCATCGAGCACTTTCTCGCGGTCGTCGGGATGCAGAAGCCGGGAAAAGAGCTGCGGTTCCGCACTCCACTCTGCAGGCGAGTAACCGAGCATTGCCTCCACTTGCGGGCTGATGTACGCGCAAGAGGCCCGGTCACCGGGAGCAGACAGCCACGTCAGAAGAGGGAGATTCTCAGTGACTGCTCGGTAGTCCGCGTCCGCCTGCCCCAACCGCTCGCGTAATCGCGCTGACTCGGCGCGAGTGCGCTCGCGTTCGGCTCGACCCCATATTCGCCCCGCCGTCAGGGCGACGAGCGTTGCGAGTAGGAGCGCGAGCGCGAACAACCCGCCCGTCGCATCGGTCGCCAACCACGTCGAGACAGTCACGCCGGCGACGATCACGAGCGCAATCACGGCGGCGAGGACGAGACGCAGTGGAGACCGAGCGGGTCCGGACACGGGCGACGCGCGTGAGCCTAGCTCCGCGGTCGCGATGTCACAAGGCGATTCGGTGAATTCGGACAGTGCGCGCTCCCAACGTGCGGGAATCGTTCCTCGAAGGACGTCATTTCGCTCAGAGAGGCCGTTTTCCTTTCTCTGAGGGGAGAGGATCAACCCCGGCACGACAGTGCCTCAGCGCGTGGGGACGCCGGTCTTGGTTCGTCACGCTCGACTGATCTCAGTCGAACATCGGGGCCCGGCGCACGCGCGGACCCTCGCACAACTCGACGCGACGCGCCTTCAGGCTGCGACGACCGAAAACTCTTCGTAGATGCGGTGAAGCTGTCGCTCGCGTGTACAGAAAGCTCGGACGACCTTCGGGTCGAACTGGGAGCCGTCATGCGAGAGAATCTCGTCGGTCGCCTTCTCCCACGTGAGTGCCGCTCGATATGGACGGTCACTCGTCATCGCGTCGAGCGCATCGGCTAGGGCGAAGATCCGCGCGCCGAGCGGAATGCGGTCGCCCGCCAGACCGGCGGGATAGCCGCCGCCGTCCCAGCGTTCGTGATGCGACCCCACCACCCCGATCCCTTCGCCCTCGAGCAGCCCGACGCCGGACAGGATCTCGACGCCGATCGCGGGATGCAATTCGATCAGGCCGCGCTCGGCCGCACTTAGGGGCCCGGGCTTGTTGAGGATCTGATCGCCGACGCCGATCTTGCCGACGTCGTGGAGGAGAAACCCGTACTCGAGGCTCGCATCGTCGAGCAGGCGAGGCTCGACCATTTCGGTGAGGGCTACCGCGAAGTGCTGGACGCGTTGCGCGTGGAGACCCGTTCCAGGATCCTTCGCCTCGAGCGCGTCTGCAAGCGCGGCGACGGTCTGGCGGTAGGCGTGCTGCAGCAGCCGCCGCTGGGAACGTTCGAGCTCGACGATGCGGCTCAGGTCGCGTGCGTAGACCAGAAGCTGCTCGGCGTCGCCTTCGTTGAGTGCGACGAGACGCTCGCTCGGCGTCTCGTCGAGCCCGTCGATCAGCGCGATCAGATCCAGCGGACTGAACGGCTTGTGCAGGATCGCGCGCGCCCCGACCTTCTGCGCCTCGGACGCTGGCGTTGCTGTTCCGGTCAGCAAGATGACAGCCGGTGGATCGTCGCGTCCCGCCGTAAGCTGCCGGCAGAACGAGAGCCCGTCGAGTCCGGGAAGCTGCACGTCGAGGAGCACAACGGCCGGCCGCCAGAATCGGGCGACCTCGCGCGCTTCTTCAGCCGACGCCACCTCCTCGATCTCGAACTCGTCCGCGGCGAGCGTCACGCGGAGCAGCAGGCGTAAAGTGGGGTCGTCGTCCACGACGAGGATCCGGCGTCGGCTGCCGGGCCAAAGATCTCGGTAGAGCTGCGGCGTCTCCATCACGGGTAGACCGGCGGCCGCAGGCACCGTTCACACGAAGCCTAGCGCCAAAAAACCCGATTTGTGGCGAAATCCCTCGACTGAGCGTGACTCAGCGGGACACGTAGAGCGCCAGCGTCGCGATCGCTGCGACCAGCAGCACGAGCGCCGCGTAGCGTATGAAGCGCGAGTTCCGTGGCGGCGCGAGGACTTTGACGCCCACCAGTAGGTCGCCGGGCATGGAGCCCGCGCCTGCGTCGTTGCCGTCACCGCCGACGCGCAACTGCGCACCGTCTTCTACCCCCGGCGGCACCAGCAAGCGGATCCGGTGCTCGGCCGAAACCGTCCCTTCTCCGTCGCACTGGGAGCAGGACTCGCCGATGCACTCCGGGCAAGGCTCGATCTGCAACAGGGTCGCCACCTCCAGGCTCGACACCATGCGCTTGCGGCCCGTGCCGCCGCAGTACTCGCACTCCGGGTCCGGCAGACCGACCGAGCCACGCCCCATGCAGGCTTTGCAGCGCACGAGAGCTTCGTAGCTCACGATTCGGCGGGTCCCGACCGCGGCCTCGAAGCTCTTCAGCTCGATCCCCACGTGTACGTTCTCCCCGCGCGCCGCCACTGCAGGCCGCGCCTCCCAGAGCGCCTCGTCGAAGCCCTGATTCCCGCGGCCCCGGTAGCCGTAGCGGTCGTATAGGAGCCGCGCCGGCCGCTTGGAGAGAACCGAGTAGGCCTCGGCGAGCTCGCGGAACCGCGACTCGGCATCGGGAGAAGCCGCCACGTCCGGATGCCAGTCGCGGGCAAGCGCGTGGAAGGCGCGCTTGATCGTGTCGCTGTCGGCGTCGCGGGGGAGGCCCAGCACCTCGTAGTAGTCCCTCTTGACTGCGGCCACGTCGGGATTCTCGCGCATCAGACAGACACCGCAACCATTTCGGGCCGAGATGAGTTGTCCAGGTATGAGGGTTGCGGCGGCGACTATCGCCCTGGTGGGCTCAGGCCTGCTGGCCGAACACGCTCTCGCGGACGCGGTGCCCGTCCCGCCCGTACCACTACCTCTTCCGACCGTGACGGCACCCACCCTGCCTGCGGCCCTTCCGCCCCCAACCGCCAAGCTGCCGACGCCTGCGCCGGCGGCTCCGAGCCCGGTGCAGACTTCCTCCACGGCGACCGCCGCCGTGCCCGCCGTTCCCTCGGTCTCATCCGTCACCGGCCCCTCGGTCTCTTCCGCCAGCGGCTCGCCGGCGGGCGGCAGCTGGGCAGGCTTTTCGTCGTCCGCGGCCTCTGCCCCACGCTCCGACCCGCCGAAGGTCGGGCGTTTCCGTTCCTCCCGCAGCTGGATCGCGACGAGCCGGCCGAGGCGCCGCCGGGTGACGACCTTGACCTTCGTACTCCCGCGCGCCGCCCGCATGGTGTTCGTGGTCAAGCAGGTCTCACCCGTCTGCAAGATCGCGGGCCACTTCGTGGTCTACGGCCATGCCGGCCTCAACCGAATCCGCTTCCCCGGCCCTGCGAGCCGACTGCAGCTCGAGCCCGGGACCTACCGGATCACGGCCCGGACTCGCGCGGGCCGAGTCGTCCGGCGCGTAACGATCATTGCTGTGGACGGGGGCGCGCCGACGCGCGACCAGATCGCCGCCGCGCGTGCCTCGAACGTCTGCAGCGCAGCGGGGCGCTTCGCCGCCGCGGGGAGCGGCTCGACTGTGGCGTCCCTCCTGAGCTACCCGCAGCGCTCGTTCGCTCCGGCGCACCCTTCGGCAAGCGGGCCGAGCGCAGGCCGGAACGCCCACTCGGGAGCAGTCCTCGCTGCGAGCGTCGAGATGGCCAGCCGCGCGATTCGCCCGATTCTCGTCGCACTTCTCTCCGTCGCGATCGTCTTGCTCGGGATCGCTTCGCTTCCTCCTGTGGCCACCCCGGAATCCCGGGCAAATAAGGTCATCGCCAAACACCGTGCGGAAATCGCTGGACTCGGCGCCGCTGCCTTCGTCGCGGTCGTGATCGCGTTCCTCTTCGGCTGAAACCGCGGCGTCAGGCGCCCCACCAGAAGCTCGCTGCAACGACGACGTAGAAGCCGACGAGGATTGCCCCCTCCTCCCACGTGCTGTCGCCGTCGTAAACGACGACAGCCAGGATCCAGGCAGACAGCAACAGAGAGATCGCGAGCAGCGTGGGGAAGACGAGTGTCAGCGGCGTCGCGAAGAAGAGGCTTGCGAAGACAAGGATGGGGGTGAGCAGCAGGGCGACCTGCAACGCCGAATTGATGATCACCGAGATCGCGAAGTCCGGCCGGTTTCTCGCCGCGAGCTGGACACCGACGACGTTCTCCACCGCGTTACCTGCGATGGCGACGACTATGAGCCCGGCAAAGACTTGGCTCATGCCCAGCGCCTCCGTCGCCGGCTTGAGAGCGGTGACGAACCAATCGCTGACCAGGGCTGCGCCCACACCGGCCCCGCCCAGGACCGTCACCGTGATCGGAAGCGACCAGCGCGGAGGCTCGGCCTCGAATGTGTCGCGGACTGACAGTAGAGCCGGGAGCGTCAGGAAGAACAGAGCGATCAGGACGCCTGCGCAGATGAGGCTCAGCGACTTCTCGTGGGACGCCGCCTGTGTGTGGACGGCGTGCGAGAGCGTCGGCACCGAGAGGATCGCGGCGGACAGGATTGTCAGCGTGGCGATCAGCCGCGCGCGCGGGGAGTCGAACGTCTGCGTCCCGTTCCGGAGCCCGCCGACGATGAAGGCAAGCCCGAGCACGAGCACGCTGTTTGCGATCACGGATCCCACCAGCGCCGACTGAACGACCAGCGTCAGCCCTTGATGCAGGGCGAACAGCGCGATGAAGAGCTCCGGGAGATTGCCCAGCGCAGATTGGATCGCGCCGGCCGCAGAGGATCCGACTCGGCTGCCGAGCTGCTCCGTCGAGGTGCCGACGAGCCGGGCGAGCACCGCGATCGCAAGCGCCGCAAGGACGAAGGTCAGCACCGGCGTCGCGTCGGCGTAGTGCGCGCCGGCAGCGACGGCCACGAGCGCTCCCGCGACGCCGATTTCGATGACGTCTCTCCTCGTCACGTCCCTATCATCGAGGCATGGAGGGCGAAGAGCTGCGGGAAGTGATGCGCCGCTTTCCCGCGCCGGTCGCTGTCGTCACGACGGCGCTGGAAGGAGAGCGGTTCGGGCTGACTGTCGGCTCGTTCGTTTCGTTGTCGCTGGAGCCACCGCTCGTCGGCATCTCGATCGGCAAGGACTCCTCTTCGCACGAGCCGATCCGGCGGGCAGGAGGCTGGTCGGCGAGCCTGCTGTCGGGCGCACAGGCGGACGTCGCCCAGCATTTCGCGCGCAGCGGGATTCCGCCCGTGGCGCTATGGAACGGCGTCGACGTGCGCGACGGCTCTCGTGGGCCGCTCGTGAACGAAGCCCTCGCCTGGCTCGAATGCCGGACGTCATCCGAGCACGCCGCGGGCGACCACACGATCTTCGTCGGCCAAGTTGAGTCGACCGAGCTGGGCCGGTCCGGCCCGGGCCTCGTATACCGAGGCGGCGAGTACCTCCCCGCGTGATCGACGCCGTCGTCTTCGATCTCGACGGCGTCATCATCGACAGCGAGGAACTGTGGGACGAGGTGCGCGAAGGTCTCGCGCACGAACGTGGTGGCAGTTGATCGACCGTGTGCTCGAGGCCTCGGGCCTCGCGCCGTACTTCAAGGCGACGGTCTCGTCGGAGGAGGTCGAACGCGGCAAGCCGGCACCCGACGTGTACCTCGAGGCGGCACGCCGGCTCGGCGTGGAGGCGGCGCGCAGCGCAGCAATCGAGGATTCGGCCAGCGGCATTCGCTCTGCCCATGCCGCTGGTATGCACATCGTTGCGATTCCGAACGGTGCATTCCCGCCGCCGGCCGATGTGCTCGCGCTGGCGGACGTCGTGCTCGACTCGATCGGCAAACTACGCCCAGAGACGATTAAGGAGGTGGAGCGCCTTTCGACTGCCAGTAGCGGTTGAGCGCGCCCTGCACCTTCACGAACCAAACGATGTTCCCGATCAGCGGCAGCAGGATCCACAAGCCGGTTAGTCCGCGAACGGGGCTTGTCTGCCCATCGAGATCCTCGTACATGTAGCGCACCTCGGATGGGACGAGGAAAAAGGTCACCGGCGAGAGCAGGAAGTAGATGACGAACCCGACCACACCGCCGACGCCGTTCCCCGAGTAGCGCTTGATCTCTTCGTGTGTCTTGTACGCCCAAACGAACGTGTAGATGCCGAGAGTCAGAATGGCCCAGAGAATCGACAGCCCGATCGAGCGCGTATTGCCGACGGGGCCGCGCTGAATTTGTGGTGATGCCATCGACTGGGCCATGTGACGATCATGTCATGCGCGCCAGACGAGGTTGATGCCGTCGCGCACGGTGAGCAGCACGTTCTCGACACGGGGATCCGCCGACACGTGGTCGTTGAGGGCGCGAATCGCCCGCGTCGTCTCCTCGTTGTCTTCTTCGTCGACCACGCGGCCCGACCACAGCGTGTTGTCCACGACGATCAGCCCGCCGTCGGCCAGCAGGGGCAGCGTCGCCTCGTAGTAGTTGACGTAGTTCTGCTTGTCTGCGTCGATGAAGACGAGGTCGAACGGGCCGTCGAGTTGCGCAATCGTTTCGACGCCGGGACCGAGCCGGTAGTCGATGCGATCCGCGACGCCGGCTTCTTCCGCGTAACGCCGCGCGATCGCGGTCGTCTCCTCGTTGACGTCACAAGTGATGATCCGGCCCCCTGACGGAAGCGCGAGCGCCATCGAGATCGACGAATAGCCCGTGAACGTCCCCACCTCGAGCACGCGTCGTGCGCGCAAGCTGCTGACGAGCACCCCCAGGAAGCGGCCCTCGAGACGGCCGACCATCATCTGCGGCGCAGTCGTCTTCTCGCGGGTCTCCGCCGCCAGCCGCTCGAAGAGCTCGCCGTCCGGCGTGGTGTGCTCCTCCGCGTACGCCTCGACCCTCGGGTCGACGATGAAGCTCACTCGACGCGCCCCAGCAGGACGCAGCCGTTGTGGCCGCCGAGCCCCATCGCGTTCGAGAGGGCGACGTCGATCCTCGCCTCGCGCGCTTCGTTCGGCACGTAGTCGAGATCGCAGTCGGGGTCGGGCTGGTGGTAGTTGATCGTGGGCGGGATCACTCCTTCGTGCAACGCGAGGACGCATATCATCGCCTCGATCGCTCCCGCCGCGCCGAAGGTGTGGCCCATCATCGACTTGGTCGACGAGACCGCCAGCTCGTAAGCGTGGTCGCCGAAAACGTCCTTGATCGCTTTTGTCTCCGCCAGATCCCCGAGCGGGGTCGACGTGCCGTGCGCGTTGATGTATCCGACCCGCTCGGGCTCGATTCCGGCGCGGTGGAGCGCGGCGCGCATCATGTCGGCGACGCCTGTCGCCTCCGGCTCCGGCTGGGCCATGTGATGCGCGTCGTTGGATGCTCCGTAGCCGAGCACCTCCGCATACACGTGCGCTCCGCGGCCCCGGGCCGCCTCCAGCTCCTCGAGGACGAACACACAGGCACCCTCCCCCATCACGAAGCCTGCGCGCGTAGCGTCGAACGGGCGCGATGCGCGCGGCGGATCTTCGTTCTCCACCGCAAGCCCGCGCATCGCCGTGAAGCCGGCGAGGATCAGGGGGTTCAAACAGGCCTCGCCGCCGCCGGCGAACATCGCGTCGGCGTCGCCGCGTTTGATCAGCTCCGCAGCCTCGCCGATCGCGTGGGAGCCGGTCGCGCACGCGGAGACGACCGCGTAGTTCGGGCCCTTGATCCCGAGCGAGATCGCAAGCTGCCCGCTGGCCGAATCGACCAGGACGTTCGGCAGGAAGTTCGGCGACACCCGGTCGGGCCCGCGCTCGCGGCGGATCTCCTCTTGCTCGAGCAGCCCGTTCACGCCTCCGATCGCCGTGCCGAAGATCACGCCAACACGCTTTGGATCGAAGCCGTTCAGGCCGGCATCCCCCATCGCCTCCCGCGCCGCCCCCATGGCCAGGAGGACATTCCGCTCGAGCTTGCGCACCTCCTTCGGTGAGGCGACCTGTGTCGCGTCGAAGTCTTTGACCTCCGCGGCGATCCGCACCGGCGCGTCTCCGGGGTCGAACGACCGGATCCAGTCGATCCCGCTCTCGCCCGCCACGGCTGCGTCCCAGGTCGACCGCGCGTCGTTGCCGAGCGGCGTGACGGCCCCGAGCCCTGTGACCCCGACCCTTCTCATCGCTTGAGCTTAGACAGGCGTGTCCGGTCCGAGGTTACGTAACAGCAGCTTCGGGGCATAAATCCGCTCGTTCCTAGCAAGTGCAAGGGCCAAGTCCTCGCCCTTCCAGATTCAACGGAGGTGCGACATGACAGTGGCTATCCCCCCACTGGCTGAGCAGCCGAGGCTGGTGTTCTTCCATTCGACGCAGTCTGGTCACTGCAGGCGCGTGGAAGGCTTCCTTGCCCAGGTGCTGCAACGGCGGCAAAACCACGGCACGTTCGACGTCGTGAAGGTTGCGGAGGAGGAGCACCCCGACCTGCTCGAACGATTCAGGATCGAGATGGTGCCCACCCTCGTCGTCATCGAGCACAAAGCCGTCGCGGCTCGCCTCGAGCGGCCCCGGGGCTGCCGTGAGATCGAGGGCTTCCTGGCGCCCTGGCTCAACTAGAGGGCTGGTGTGAAATTCGGCCGTCGTCGGGGGCGCTCCAGACCAAGCCGGGCAGTGCGGTCGTTCGCGGTGCGTAGCGGCGCTACGTGCC
>JALYLY010000094.1 GCA_030773975.1 Actinomycetota bacterium
ATGCTGACCTGGGTCTCGGGTGGAAACGCGCGCTTCGCGTCAGGTGTCCCGGTCTTCATCCGTGCCGTGTCCGGGCACCGCGACACGGGATTTACGACGTGTCCGGGCGCCGCGCTCTATTCGCAGCTCGACGCCATCGCGCGGCAGGCGGCGAGTGACGGCCTGCCGAAGCTGTACGCACCGTCGGTCCGAGGGACGGTCGGCGGCCAGGTGCGCTTCAGAGCGCGGCTCAGCGAGCCGCTTCCCTGGACCGTGACCGTCGCCGACGCGACGGGCGCCGTCGTTGCGAACGGCACCGGAACGAGCCAGGACGTCGACTGGACCTGGGACGCCGCAACTGCAGTCCCCGGGTCGTACAGCTGGACGATTGCGGCTGGGAACAACGTGCTCCCCGCCAGCGGGACGATCGGCGCGAAGCCCGTCGCGCTTGCGATCACCTCGGCGACTGCGCTGCCGCGCACGATCACCCCGAACGGCGACGGGCAGACCGATTTCAGCCAGATCTCCTACACGCTCGCAGCCCCGGCGACCGTCACCGCCACTTTGCGCGGGCCTGACGGACAAGATCTCTCCGTCCTTTTCTCGCAAGCGCGGCGACCGGGGAAGCAGTCGTTCCGTTTCACTGCAGCCGGTGTGGCCGACGGGCGCTACGAGATCGTGCTGAGCGCAAGCGACGGCCGTACGACCGTGAGTTCCGTGGTACCCGTCCTTGTCGACCGAACCGTTCGGGGCTTCGCAGCCTCGCCGTTGGTCGTCTCCCCGAACGGCGACGGGGTCGGGGACGAGCTCACGTTCGGCTTCGAGCTCGCGCAGGCCGCGTCCGTGAAGCTCGAGATCGCGCAGGCGGGGAAGACCCTGACGTCCGTCTACTCCGCGGACCTCGCGCCGGGCGCTCAGACCGTCTCGTGGAACCCAACCGGGCTGAAGGACGGCAAGTACGCCGGCGTGCTCACGGCGGCGAACGAGGTCGGCACCGTCACGCACACCGCGTTGTTCCGAATCGACACGGTTGCCCCCAACCTCCGCGCGCTTTCATTCCGCAGCCTGCGTTTCCGCGTGAGCGAGCCGGCGACCATCCGGTTGACGCTCAACGGCAAGCTCGTGAGTCGCACCGTTCGCGCGGGCGTGTTCTCGTTCCACGCGGCGCGCGTGCGCAGTGTGCGCATTGTCGCGCAGGATGTCGCCGGGAACGTCAGCCGGACGCTGAAGTACCGCTAGCCACCCACGTGTCGTACGCGCGCTCGAGCTGAAGCAGAATCGCAGCGAGGAGTTGCACGCGGTTCACCGGTTCGCCCAGCTCGAGGCGGAGTGACGTCGGCTCCATCTCCGCGTCCTCAGGGAGCTGCTCGCGCGTCTGATTGGCATTGACGCCGATGCCGAGCACGACGCGGCCCTCGCTCGACTCGGCGAGGATGCCGGCGACCTTGCGCCCGGCGACGAGGACGTCGTTCGGAAACTTGATGGTCGGCTCGATTCCGGTCACCTCCACGATCGCTTCCGCCACCGCGCCGCCTGCGACGAGCGATAGCTCCGGCAGCCTCGCCGCCGGCACGGCGGGGAGCAAGAGGACGGAGACGAGCACGCTCGTGCCCGCGGGAGCCTGCCAGCTGCGCCCGAGTCGGCCGCGCCCCTCGGTTTGTTCCTCCGCCACCGCGACGGCTCCCTCGCCGTCGTCGTCCGCCAGCATCCGCTGGGTCGAGGGGACAACCTCGGCGTAGCGGTAGACATGACCGAAGCGGCCACGGAGGAGGGGTTTCACGCCGTCCGGGGCGAGCGAATCCGCCACGCTCCTACACTAGAGCGCAGAGATGCAACTGCCACGCGGCCGCCGGCGTCAAATCTCGCAGTCCTCCCGTCCGGAAGGGCTTCTTGCCTATGCGCGGCTGAGCGATCCAATCCTGGTGAAAAGAGCGAAAGACGGTGATGCGAAGGCCCTCGAGGCGCTCTGCGAAAGGCACGCGCCGCGCGTGGAGAAGCTCGCGGGCCATCTGCTTCGCGATCCCGAGGACGCGCGCGACGCGGCGCAGGAAGCGCTTGCGAAGCTGTGCGTCAAGATCAGGCAGTTCCGGGGCGAGTCGCAGTTCGCAACCTGGTTGCACCGGTTGACGACCAACGCGTGCCGAGACGTGGGGAACCGGCAACGGGCTCGAGCCTGCGAGCCGCTGCTCGAAGACCGGCGGGCCGCTACCGACGCGGATCCGGCCTGGGAAGCCGACCGGGCCGAGCTGCGCGGCGAGCTGAACCGCTGCCTTGCGGAGATCGCGCCGGAGCAGGCTCGCGTCGTCGTCCTGAAGGACGCGCTCGGATTTTCGTTCGAGGAGATCTCGGCGGTCGCCGATATGCCCGTTGGAACGGCGAAATGCTACGCGCACCGCGGCCGCAGCCGGTTGCGCGACAAGCTTTCGGACGTGGCATGAAGGTCTCCACGCCGTTCGGCCGCGAAGCGATCGAGCAGATCCTGCCGCACCGCGAGCCCTTCCTCCTCATCGACGAGGTGCTCGAGCTTCGGCCCGGCGAGGGAGCGGTTGCGCGAAAGACTGTGCGTGAGGACGAGTGGTATCTCAGCGGTCACTTCCCGGACCGGCCGGTGATGCCCGGCGTGCTGATCGTGGAAGCGCTCGCACAAACGGGTGCGGTCGCCGTTCTCAGCGAAGAGGAGAATCGAGGCAAGCTCGCGCTCTTCGCAGGGATCGACGACTGCCGGTTCAAGCGGATCGTCGAACCGGGTGACGTGCTCGAGCTGCGCTGTGATCTCGAACGGGTCCGGGGACCGATCGGCCGTGGTAAGGCGGAGGCGCGGGTGGACGGCGAGCTCGCGTGCAGAGCGACTCTGACCTTCGCGGTGGAACGATGAGCGCTCTTTGCTCAGCGTTGCACCGCGGGGGAAGGGTCTCGGGAAACCGGGAGGTTTCCCGCGGCTTTCTCCTTCACTCCCGTGCCGATCACTTTGGTACTGGTGTGAAGGCGTACGGTGAAGAAGGGGAGGCAGAGGGGAAACATGGTTTCCCCTCTGGGAGTGAGCCGCAGGCGAACGACGCGGGGGAACGATGATCGGTAAAGCACAAGGCCCGCCGATCTCGATCACGGGGCTCGGCGCCTACGTGCCCGACCGGGTGCTGACGAACGCCGAGCTCTCGACGCTCGTCGACACCTCGGATGAGTGGATCATGGAGCGCACCGGGATACGTGAGCGGCGGATCGCCGCGCCGGAGCAGGCGCTCACCGATCTTGCGCTTCCGGCCGCCCGGGCAGCTCTGGCGCAGGCCGGGGTCGAGGGAAAGGACATCGACCTCCTGCTCTGCGCGACCGTGACTCCCGACATGATGTTCCCGACGTCGAGCGCGCTCCTCGCGGACACGCTCGGAGCGCGTGATGCTGCGGCGTACGACCTGCTCGCGGGCTGCACGGGCTTCATGTACGCGCTTGTGCAGGCCTACGGGATGCTTGCCGCGGGGCTGGCCGAGCGTGCACTGGTCGTCGGCGGCGACGTCCTCTCGAAGATCCTCGATTGGACCGACAGGTCGACGCTCGTGCTCTTCGGCGACGGCGCAGGCGCCGTGGTGCTCGAGAAGGTCGAGAAGCCGGGCTTC
This sequence comes from Actinomycetota bacterium, assembly GCA_030773975.1. GTDB lineage: Bacteria > Actinomycetota > Thermoleophilia > Gaiellales > Gaiellaceae > 3-1-20CM-4-69-9. Next base: position 3,591 of record JALYLY010000094.1, read on the forward strand.
CTCGGCTTCGAGCTGGGGGCGGACGGCGGCGGCGGGATCCACCTCTCACTTCCCGGCAGCGGCTCGCGCAGCATGGATGAAGCGACCGGAAACGGGTATGTCCACATGAATGGCCGCGAGGTCTTCAAGTTCGCAACGCGGGTGCTCGTCTCTTCCGCCGAAGCGGTCCTGGAGCGTTGCGGAGTATCGGTCGAGGACGTCGACGTCTACATTCCGCACCAGGCAAACGTGCGGATCCTGGATCACGCAGTCCAGAAGCTCGGTATCCCTAGGGAGCGCATGATCGTTAACGTTGATCGCTACGGCAATACGTCTTCCGGCTCGATCCCGCTGGCACTGGCGGAGGCGCAGGCGGATGGTCGGCTGAAGGAAGGAGACCTCGTGTTGATGACCGGCATGGGAGCAGGGCTCACCTGGGGCTCGGCCCTGATGGAGTGGACCCGATGAAGTCGGGTCTCGTTGCATTCTGCTTCCCTGGACAGGGATCGATCGAGGTCGGGATGGGCCGCGAGATCGCGGCGGCCGTACCCGAGGCGCTCGACGTCTTCGAGCGGAGCAGCGCCGCCTCCGGGCTCGACCTGAAGCAGCTCTGCTTCGAGGGGCCGGAAGAGAAGCTCGTCGAGACGGAGATCCAGCAGCCGGCTCTCGTTGCGACGAGCCTCGCAGTGTGCGCGGCCGTGCGGGCGCGCGGCATCAAGCCGGACTTCGTCGTAGGCCATTCCGTCGGCGAATTCGCCGCACTGGCGGCGGCCGGCGCGCTCAAGGTCGAAGAGGCCATTGCGCTCGTGCGCGAACGCGGTCTCGCGATGGCGGAGACCGCTCGCAAGAACCCGGGCTCCATGGCGGCGATCCTCGGTCTCGACGACGAGGTCGTGGAACGCATCTGCCGGCGCATCCTCAACGTGTGGCCTGCAAACTACAACTGCCCCGGACAGATCGTCGTCTCCGGCGAGAATCCGGCGGTCGACGAGGCCTGCGCGGCTGCCGAAGAGGCGGGCGCACGCCGGGCCGTCAAGCTGCGCGTCTCGGGCGCGTTCCACAGTCCATTGGTCGCCCGCGCGGCAGATCGTCTTCGGCCGGCGCTCGAGATGGCGAAGTTCGTCGAACCGACCTCGCCCTTCATGTCCACGGTGACCGCACGCATCGAGTCGGCGAAGAGGATGGCCCCGCTGCTCGTGGAGCAGCTCACGGCTCCCGTGCGCTTCACGCACGCGGGCCAGGCCCTGATCAGGGAGGGCGTGCAGACCTTCGTCGAAGTCGGGCCGGGCAACGTGCTCTCGGGGCTGATCAAGCGCATCGACCGCAGCGTGAAGACGATCTCGGTCTCGACGCCGGAAGAGGTCGACAAGCTCGAGGAGACGCTTCTCTCTGCCTGACGCCTTCGCGTCGCTTGAGGGGAAGACCGCCCTCGTCACGGGCGGTTCGCGGGGTATCGGGCGCGCGATCGCGCTCGAGCTCGCGCGTGCCGGCGCGGACGTCACGCTCAGCTACCGCTCGGGCAAGGACGAGGCGGAAGAGGTGGCACGGGAGGCGGGAGGACGCGCGGTCGAGGCCGACGTCGCCGACCCCGAGCAGGCCAAGGCCCTGATCGGCGCCGTCGCCGACCTGGACCTTCTGGTCAACAACGCCGGTGTGACCCGCGACGGGCTGATCGCACGAATGTCGGACGAGGACTGGCGCATCGTCATCGAAACGAACCTCAGCGGGGTCTTCCATACGTGCCGCGCGGCGGCGCGCGGAATGATGAAGCGACGGTCCGGCTCGATCGTGAACATCTCCAGCATCGTCGGTCTGCACGGGAACCCCGGCCAGACGAACTACTCGGCCTCGAAGGCCGGCATCATCGGCTTCACGAAGGCGCTCGCGCGCGAGCTCGGCACCCGTGGGGTGCGGGCCAACGTGGTCGCACCGGGCTACATCGACACTCGGCTGACACAGGTGATCGCCGAGGAGATGAGGGAGCTGATGCTCGCCAACACGCCGCTCGGCCGCTTCGGCAAGCCGGAGGACGTTGCCGGGGCGGTACGGTTCCTCTGCTCCGAAGAGGCCTCGTTCATCACGGGCGAGGTCCTGCTGGTCGACGGCGGAATGGGGATGTAGATGGCGGTCAACGGACAGAGACGAGTCGTCATCACCGGCATCGGTGCGGTGACGCCGCTCGGCAACGAAGCGGAGACGTCGTGGCAGCGTTTGCTCGGAGGCGAATCGGGCGCGGGGCCGATCACCCAGTTCGACTCGACCGATTACCACGTCCACTTCGCTTGCGAGGTGAAAGATTTCGACCCCTCGAACTGGATCGAACGGAAGCAGGCACGGCGCATGGACCGCTTTGCGCAGCTGATCCTCGCCGCGGCGCGCCAGGCTGAGGCGGACTCGGGCGTCGACGTCAAGGCAGACGGCGATCGGATCGGCGCATCCATTGCGACCGGGATCGGCGGGCTCAAGTCCTTCCAGGACTGCTACGACACGTTGAAGGAGCGCGGCCCCGAGCGCGTCAATCCGTTCGCGATCCCCTGCATCATCCCGAACATGGGCGCGGGCTGGGTCTCGATGGAGCTCGGGACGCGCGGTCCGCTCTCGTCCGAGTGCACGGCCTGCGCCGCGTCGAACATGGCGATCGGGCAGGGCCTGGACGACATCAGGCTCGGGCGCGCCGAGGTCATGTTCTGCGGGGGGACCGAGTCTGCCATCAACAAGGTCGGCATCGCCGGGTTCGGTGCGATGCGCGCCCTCTCGCGGCGGAACGACGACCCGGCCGGCGCGAGCAGGCCGTTCGACGCCGGACGCGACGGGTTCGTTATGGGTGAAGCGGGCGCGGTTGTCGTCCTCGAGGAGCTGGAGCGCGCGCAGGCCCGCGGCGCCAAGATCTATGCCGAGGTTGCGGGCTACGGGCTCTCGTCGGATGCCAAGCACGTGACGGAGCCGGACCCGACCGGCGAGAACCCGGCGCGTGCGATGAAGAACGCTCTCGTGGATGCCGGCGTCGATGCGGCGGAGGTCGACTACATCAACGCACACGGGACGTCCACGCCGCTGGGCGATGCGGCGGAGACGCGCGTGATCAAGTTGGCGCTCGGCGAGGAGAACGCCCGGAGAACACCGGTCTCGTCGACGAAAGGCGCGACCGGCCACTGTCTCGGTGCGGCGGGCGCCGTGGAGGCGATCTTCTCGATACTCGCGATCCGCGACGGGAAGCTTCCGCCGACGATCAACCAGGAGGTCGAGGATCCGGAGTGTGACCTCGACTACATCCCGAACGCGTCGCGTGACGCAGACGTGCGCGTCACGGTGTCGAACTCGTTCGGCTTCGGCGGTCACAACGCCTCCGTCGTCTTTAAGCGCTTCGAAGACTAGGCTCGCGACAGTGGCGCGAGACCGCTGGGCGACGTTCGACTGTTACGGCACGCTGATCGACTGGAACGGCGGCATCCGCAGTGAGCTGGCGCGTGTCTTCGGCGACGACAAGGCGGACGAGCAGCTCGACCGCTATCACGAGCTCGAACCAGCGTTGCAGGTGGGTGGCGCACTGACCTATCGCGAGGTCATGACGGATGCGATGCGCGAGCTCGGCGCGCCCGAGGGCGAAGCCCCTGCGCTGGCGGAGGCGCTTCCCTTGTGGGAGCCGTTCCCGGAGGTGCGGCCGGCGCTCGAGGAGGCTCGCGCCCGCGGCTGGAAGCTCGCGATCCTGTCCAACACCGATCGCGACTTGATCGAGGCGTCGCTGGAGCGAATCGGCGTCCCGTTCGAGCTCGCGATCGTTGCGTCGGAGATCCGTTCCTACAAGCCAGGCCACGCGCATTGGCTGCGCTTCTTCGCGGAGACCGGCTCACCGCGCGAAACGCACGTGCACGTCGCCCAGAGTCACTTCCACGACATCGCTCCGGCTAGCGAGCTCGGACTGCGCTCGATCTGGATCAACCGCTACGGCGAACGGCACGAGCCGCCGCCGACGCGTGAGCTCGACGATCTGTCCCGTCTTCCCCAGGCCCTCGATGAGCTTGTCGCTGCCTGAAGGCTTCCGCGCCCGCCGGGCGACGGTCGACGACGCTCCCGCGGTCAACCAGCTCGTGGTCGCGGTCGACACCGCCGTCCAGGGCTGGTCCGACTCGACGGCGGCCGAGCTGGCGGACTGGTGGCGCGAGACCGATCTGGCCGGAAACTCGTGGGTTGTGGAGGACGACTCGGTGGCCGCGTATGCCGTTGTCGTCCCTCATGGCAAGACTGCCGACATCGACGGTTTCGTCCATCCGGCGAAGACCGGCGCCGGATTGGGCAGCTGGCTGCTCCGTCAAGGAGAGGAGCGAGCGCGCGCTCTCGGCTTTCCCACGGTGCTCACGTGGTGCCTTGCGCCGGACGCGGACGCCCGCGCGCTCTTCGAGCGCTCCGGTTATCGCGAGGTACGCCGCTTCTACCGGATGCTGATCGAACACCACGGCGTACCGCTCGCAGCGGAATGGCCGGAAGGCTTTCGCGTGAGCACGTTCGAGCCCGGCGAGGGGCGCGCGTTTCACGCTGCCCTCGACGAGGCGTTCTCAGAGGAATGGAACTTCGTCTCCCAACCGTTCGAGCAATGGGCAGAGCGACGCCTCAACGTCCCCGAGTTCGATCCGACGCTGTTGTTCATCGTTCGCGACGGAGACGAGATCGCCGCCGTGTTGCGCGGCGAAGCGGACCGGGGTGGCGCGGGCTGGGTCGGTGCGATCGGCGTTCTCCCCCGCTGGCGTCAGCGCGGGCTCGGCCTCGCGCTCCTTCGCCACGCCTTCGGCGAGTTCTATCGCTGCGGCCAGCCACGAGTCGCACTCGGCGTCGACGCCCAGAACCCGACGGGCGCGACGCGTCTCTACGAGCGTGCGGGCATGCACATCGCGTACGAAGCTGCTGCGTTCGAGAAGGAGCTCGCGTGAGCCGGCTACGCGCGAAGTGCCCGGACTGCAGGACCTTCACAGCGGTCGCGCTCGGGCCCGAGTACGAGTGTCACTCGTGCGGACGTGTCTACCTCGCGGGCATGGTTCGAGTGCCGCAGGCCTGGGGCGAGGGCGGGGAGGCGATGGCGGAGGCAGCGTGGCTCGATCTGCCCTACCCGGAAACCGCCGTCGTGGAGGCGGAGACGCTCGAAGAGCAGACGCTCGCGCTCGCGGCGGATCTTCCGGAACGCCCGCTCGTCCTCGGCGGCTGTTGTTGTGCGCACATCGGCGCCGTCGAAGGTCTGGCCGCACGCCAGGACCGGCTCTCGGTGATCTGGTTCGATGCGCACGGCGATCTCAATACCCCCGAGACCTCTCCGACCGGGAACCTCTGGGCGACTCCGTTGAGAAAGCTGATCGACTCCGGTGCGATCCAAGCGGCGGACGTGGCGCTCGTCGGCGCGCGAAACCTCGATCCGCCCGAGGAGGAGTTCATTCGCTCGCAGGGCGTCCAGGTGGGCGAGGAAGGCATCGCTGGGGCACTCGAGGAGACCGCCTGTACCTACGTCGCCTTCGACGCGGACGTGCTGGATCCAGCCGAACTGGCCGTCTTCATGCCCGAGCCGGACGGCCTCACGCTCGACGAGGCCGAGCGAATCCTCGGCGAGATCGCCAGGAGCACGCACGTCCTCGGAGCCGGTTTGACGGCCGCCAGCTTCGAGCCGGGCAACGTGCCGCCGCTCTCCAGGCTGACCCGGGCTCTAGGGCTGTAACTGGCGCCCGGCCGGGTCAGTCTAAACTCGTCAGTTCCATGTCCTCCCGGATCGACGTCTCCATCGAGCATCGGAACGTCCCAGAGCCGCCGGGGAAGCAGCACCCGAACACGTGCCCGCAGTGCTCCTCGCACTACCGGGACGACGAGCTCGAGGCGGCGCTCTGGGTGTGCCCTCATTGCGGGCATTACTTCACCATGCGCGCCCGCGCCCGCATTGCCTCGCTGGCGGACGAAGGCAGCTTCGTAGAAGAAGCGGCCGACCTTCGCTCGGAGGACCCGCTCGACTTCTTCGACCTGCGGCCGTACACCGAGCGCCTTGCCGAGGCGGAGATGAAGACGGGCCTTGGGGAAGCGATGGTGATCGGCCAGGGGGCGATCGACGGGAATGCGTGCGAGCTCGCGGTCATGGACTTCGCCTTCATGGGCGGCTCCATGGGCAGCGTCGTCGGCGAAAAGTTCTCGCGCGCATGTGACAGCGCCGCGCAACGAGGCGTGCCGCTGGTCTCGGTGACGGCGTCTGGTGGCGCCCGCATGCAGGAAGGGATTCTGTCGCTGATGCAGCTTCCCAAAACGGTGTGCGCAGTCGAGGATCTGCACGATTCCGGCCGGCCACTGATCAGCGTGATGACCCATCCCACCACGGCCGGCGTGCTCGCCAGCTTCGCGAGTCTCGGCGACGTGATCGTTGCCGAGCCGGGTGCCCTCCTCGCCTTTACCGGCCCCCGCGTCGTGCAGCAGACCACGCGGGAGAAGCTGCCCGAGGACTTCGGGCTCGCCGAACAGAACCTCCGCTTCGGCCACATCGACGCGATCGTTCCGCGGCCAGAGTTGAAGGCGTACGTCGCGCGGCTCCTGCGGCTCTTCTCCTCGAATGGCGACTGACGCCGAACTGAGACTGCGCGATCGGCTCACGCGCCTGCGCAATCTCAGCCTGCTGGGCGGCACGCGTGTCTCGGGTGAGCTCGAGAAGCTGCAGCGTCAGCTCGAGCGCATCCAGGCTGGACCGACCGACGAGGAGATCTGGCGCTCCGTCGAGCTCGCGCGGCATCAAGACCGCCCCTACACGCTCGACTACGTCAAGAGGCTCTTCGACGATTGGGTCGAGTTGCACGGCGACCGCGGCCGCGCGGACGATCATGCGCTGGTCATCGGGCTCGGCCGATTCGGGGGCCGCACTGTCGCGCTCGTCGGTAACCAGAAGGGCCGCGACATCAAGGAACGAACTCACCGCAACTTCGGCATGGCTTACCCGGAGGGCTATCGCAAGGCGATGCGCCTGATGGAGCTCGCGGAGCTGCACCGGTTTCCGTTGCTCAGTCTCGTCGACATTCCGGGCGCATATCCGGGTGTTGCGGCCGAGCAGCACGGGCAGGGCGGAATGATCGCCCGGTCACAGGCGCTGATGTCCCGACTGGGAGTTCCGATCGTGACCTGCGTGATCGGTGAGGGCGGCTCCGGCGGTGCGATTGCGACTGCGCTCGCCGACCGTGTGCTGATGCAGGAGAACGCGATCTACACCGTCATCTCTCCCGAAGGTTGCGCGGCCATTCTCTGGCGGGACGCCGGCGAGGCGAAGAAGGCGGCTGCGGCGTTCAAGCCGGACGCTGCCCACTGCCTCGAGCTCGGCGTCATCGACGGGATTGTCCCCGAGCCCGAGGGCGGCGCCCACATGAATCACGACGAGGCCGCTCGCCTCCTGGGGGAAAGTCTGCAAGAAGCGCTCGAGGACCTGGAATCCGTCTCGCCGGACGACCTGAAGCGCAGGCGCCGAGCCAAGTTCCGCTCGCTGGGCGTTTACGCCTGAGTCAACAGGTTCGTCCTGTGGAAAAAGGGAGCCTCGCTGAGGTTCCGGTAGGTTCGCGGCATGGTCAGGTGTCGCCTCTCCACAACATCCACAGCCTTATCCCCCGACTCGAGAACGACTTCGGGCCCGAAAACCGGCCCGAAGAGTCGACCCCCCGCTGGGTGGAGGAGCCTTTCGAAGAACAAGAACACGCTTTTGAAGTAATACCTTGCCAGGCCGCCCCGGGTTGAAACACCAGGCCATTCGGGTAACCGCGCTCTATGCGGCCAATCTGGAGCGGCGCGATCTCGTTCGGTCTCGTCGGCGTTCCCGTGCGGAGGTTCCCGGAGGGCCAGCCGCTCCCTGAGCCGGCAAAGGAGCGGGAGGGAGAGGCGAGGGAGAGGCCGTCGATCTGATGGCGGCGCTGCGGGAATCGGTCGAGCGGACGAAGAAGCAGCGCAAGGCCTCTTCGAAGCGTAAAGCTTCCTAGGTGGCCGAAAAGCTTTCCGAGTACAAGCGCAAGCGCGATCCCAAGAAGACGCCTGAGCCTTTCAGCGGGAGGAAGGGCAAGACGAAGGAGCCGATCTTCGTCGTCCAACGCCACGACGCGAGGCGGCTCCACTACGACTTCCGGCTGGAGAAGGACGGGACGCTGCTCAGCTGGGCGGTGCCGAAGGGCGTGCCGCTCGAGCCGGGCGAGCAGCACCTCGCAGTGCACGTGGAGGACCATCCGCTCGAGTACGCGACGTTCGAGGGGGAGATCCCGAAGGGTGAGTACGGCGCGGGCACGGTCGAGATCTGGGACAGCGGCACCTATGAGCTGCTCGAGGAGAAGAAGAACGGCGGACTGACCGTGCGCCTGCATGGGACGAGGCTCCAGGGGACGTGGGCGCTCGTGCCGGCGCACCTCAGCGGTGACGAGAAGAACTGGCTGATCATCCGCAAGCGCGACGAGACCGCGGCCGCTCCCCGCCGCAGCGGCCGCATCTACGCGCCGATGCTCGCGACCCTGGCGGACGAGGTCCCGCGCGGCGCCGGGTGGGCGTTCGAGGTCAAGTGGGACGGCTACCGAGCGATTGCAACGGTCACCGGCAGCGACGTCACGCTCACGAGCCGCAACGGGAACGATCTGACATCGCGCTTCCAGAACGTTGCGAAGGAGACCACGAAGGCCGTGAAGACTCCGGACTGCGTCCTCGACGGCGAGGTCTGCGCATTGGACGAGTCTGGCCGCTCTAGCTTCTCCGCGATGCAGCAGGGCAAGGCGGGAACGCCCATCGTCTACTACGTCTTCGACGTGCTCGAGATCGAGGGCGAGCCGGCGATCGACCTGCCGCTCGTCGAGCGGCGCAAGCTGCTCGAAGGCCTCCTCGACCGACGGAACAAGATCGTGCGCCTCTCGGAGACCTTCGAAGACGGGCAAGCGCTGCTCGAGGCCGCGAAGCAGCGGCAGCTCGAGGGAATCATGGCCAAGCGTCTCGACTCCCGCTACCTGCCGGGCAAGCGCACGCGTGACTGGCTGAAGATCAAGACGCACTCCGAGCAGGAGTTCGTCGTCGCCGGTTACACGAAGGGCACGGGCAGGCGGGCCTCGAGCTTCGGTGCGCTCGTCCTCGGCTACTACGTCGGCGGCGAGCTCGTGTACGCCGGCAACGTCGGCACCGGCTTCAACAGCAAAGAGATCGAGAAGCTGCTCGACAAGCTGAAGCCGCTGCGGCGGGACACCCCGTCGTTCCGCGAGGTCCCGAAGATGCCCAAGGTGCGGAAGAACGACGTGATCTGGGTGGAGCCGAAACTCGTCGCTGAGGTCGAGTTCGCGGAGTGGACACACGACGGGCGACTCCGCGCTCCGTCGTACAAGGGTCTGCGTGAGGACAAGCCTGCGGAGGATGTGCGACGCGAGGAGCCGATCACCGACGTCATCAGGAAGGGGTCACGCGAGCTGAAGCTCTCGAATCTCGACAAGGTCTTCTTCCCCGTCGAGCGCATCACCAAAGGCGACCTGCTCGAGTACTACCGCGCCGTCGCCCCTGTGCTCTTGCCGCACCTGAAGGAGCGCCCGTTCACGATGGTCCGCTGGCCCGACGGGATCGAGGGCAAGAAGTTCTTCCAGAAGGACGCGCCCTCCCACATGCCGGAGTGGATTCCGAGGTTTCGCACCCAGGTATCGACGCGGGAGTCGCCGAGGACGAAGAAGTGGGTCAACTTCCCGCTCGTGAACGACGAGCTCGCGCTCCTCTGGATGGTGAACATGGGCTGCACCGACATGAACACCTGGTACTCGCGCGTCGACAGGCCCGACCGCCCCGACTGGGTCCTCTTCGACCTCGATCCGTCGCCCGACGTGAGTTTCAAGGAAACCGTTCAGGTCGCGCTGCTCGTCAAAGAGGCACTCGACGCCTTCGGCCTCGTCGGTTTTCCGAAGACGTCGAGCGCGGAGGGAATGCACATCCTCGTGCCGGTCGAGCGACGCTACACCTACGCGGACACGCGCCAGTTCGCCGAGATCGTTGCGGGCGCGATCGCGCGCACGCATCGTGGGCTGGCAACGACGGAATGGACGAAGTCGAAGCGGCGCGGCGTGCTCATCGATGCGAACCAGAACGGCGAAGGCAAGACGATTGCATCGGCGTATTCCGTGCGGCCGCGACCGGGCGCGCCCGTCTCGACCCCTCTGCGCTGGTCGGAGGTGAACGAAGATCTCGATCCGCTCTCGTTCACGATGCCGGTCGTGCTCGAGCGAGTCCGCAAGCTCGGCGACCTCTATGCCGGCGTGCTCACGACGCGACAGCGATTGACGGACGCGCTGAAGGCACTCGGCGGCTAGATGTCCTGCCTCGGGACGTTGTGGACACGACTGGTCGGTGATCGGCCGCCGAGTGAGCTGTGGGGTCTGCGCTCGTTGTAGTAGCGCAGCCAGTGTGACAGCGCTTGGGCGCGGTGGTCGCTT
>JALYLY010000095.1 GCA_030773975.1 Actinomycetota bacterium
CGCGACGATCGCGCGTGCCGGACGGGCCCTGGCGGGGACCTGGAAGACCACGACGCGGCCGCCCACGGAGACGTCGACCGCGCCTGCCGAGGAGAACGGCGCCCGGTAACACCCGGCCCCGCAAGCGCCGGCCGGGACGCCGGCAACCTTGACGGCGAGCCCGTTTACTCCCAGGTTGTCCGGGCCGATGACGAACACCTCCGCGTCCGGTGGGTGGACGGCGAGCGCGACGCCGAACGCCCCGCTCTCGCGCGCCTGAACCCACATCCGCGCTGCAGGCGACGGCGGCGGTCCCTTCGTCTCCGCCACAGCCCCCCGCGCGACACGGTCGCGGCCGGGCCGAAGATCCGTCAGCAGCGCGACGGCGGCGACGAGCCCGGCGAACAGCGCCAACTCGACGGCGACGCTCCGCCGCAGGCCGGCGAGAGACAACCGCGGGACGAGCCGGTACCGATTGAGCCAACCGATGGTCACGAGAGCCGCAAGCAGTGCCGTCTTCACGATCAGCAGCCGCCCGTACCCGGTCGACCACAGCTGTCCGAGCGAGCTCAGCTCCGCGAATGCCCGAATCACACCGGTCGCGGCCAGCACTGCCACCGACACCAGTGCGACGTTGGAGAAGCGGCGGAGCATCGGAGCGCGGTCGCCCGAGCCCATGAGCGTAAGCGCAAGCGCGACGAGGCCGCCGAGCCAGAATGACGCCGCAGTAACGTGCAGGAAATCGACTGCCGGTTCAAGCAACGGCCTGCCCCGATCGAGCGAGTGACCCGCGAGCGTCGGCAGCGGCAGCAACGCCAGGCCGGCGAGGAACGGCAGCGGCTCGAGCCGCGGAAGGACAGGCGCGACGGCGGCGAGGACAGCGCCGAGCCCCGAGACCACCGCCGCCACGGCAATCACGGTGCCGAACCGCGTCGACAGCGAGACGTCGTGCGCCATGCCCGACGCACCGACGAAAACGAGCAGGAAGGCGCCGAGCATCAGCCGGAGCGGGACGCGGCCGACCGCGAACCGGAAGCACGCCGCGCCCGCCGCAGTCAGTAGGCCGGCGAAGAAGAGCAGGCGGGAGACCACGTCTTGCGCGCTCGGCCCGTTGCCGGCGGAGAGAGCCGCCTGCGGTGGGGCCCGGCCGGCGCCGATGCCGAAGGCAAGCACGCCTGCCAGCGTGTGACCGTCGTCGGAGAGGACGCGCCACAGCACCGTGTAGTCGCCGTCCCCAAGGCCGGTACGAAGCGGAACAACGAGCACCCGGCCGCCGACGATGCGTGGTTTTCCGCCGAGCACCGAGCCGCCTCCGTTTCGGATCGCCTTGATCCCAGAGACAGGGCGAACGTTGTCGTCGAAGAAGATTCGGACCCGGGTGGGTGCGCTGCCGAGCACGGTTCCGTCCCCGGGGACGGTGCGGAGAAGCCTGGCATGGGCCCAGCCGGTCTCGGGGAGAGCCAGGCCACAGAGCAGGACGCCGAGGAGAAAGGCGATGCGTTGGGTCAACGCTTCAAGAAAGCTAGCGGCACGCGCTGTTAGCTTCTCGAGTGTGCTGTTTCGCCAGTTCGTCGACGACGATCTCGGCTGCGCCTCCTACCTGATCGGCGACCCCAGCAAGGGGGAGGCCTTCCTGGTCGACCCTGCGTACGCGATCGAGCAGTACCTCGCCGCGGCCGACGAAGCGGGAGTCCGCATCGTCCGAGTGCTGGAGACCCATACGCACGCCGATCACGTCTCCGGGCACGGCCGGTTCGCGCTCGAGCAGGGGGTGCCGACTTCCGTCCATCCGGTGGCCGAGCCGGAGTTTCCCTTCGACCCCCTCGAGGACGGCCAGGATCTGCCGGTCGGTTCAGTCCCGGTCCGTGTGATCCACACGCCGGGCCACCGGCCGGAGCACTGCGCCTTCGTCGTCGACGACCGGCTCGTGCTCACCGGCGACTCGCTCTTCATCGGCGACGCAGCGCGACCCGACCTGGCAGTCGAGGCGCGCGAGGGCGCCGAAGGCCTGTTTCAATCGTTGCAACGGCTGACACAGCTCCCTGACGCATACGAGGTCTACCCTGGCCACGTCGCCGGCTCGCTGTGCGGCGCGGCGATGAGCCCCGATCACTCTTCGACGATCGGCAACGAGAAGCGTACGAACGCGAAGCTGGATTACGGCGACGTGCAGGCCTTCATCAACGCCACGGCTTCTCTGTCGACCCCCCGCCCTCCGACCACCGCCCGCGTCGTCGCGCTCAACCGAGGGCCGTTCGTCGGCGCGCCCGCGGCGCTCGATCACCTCGAGGGGCCCGGCGGCGCAACGCTCCTCGACGTTCGCCCCGCGGAGATGTATGCCGCGGGACACGTCCACGGTGCGTTCAACGTGCCGGTGTCGGGCTCGTCGTTCGCGACGCGCGCAGGCTTCGTGCTCGAGCCCGAAGAGCGAATCGTCATCCACGCCTCCGACGAAGCCGAGGCCTCCGAGGCAGCGCGCGGGCTGCGTGCCGTCGGGTTCCTCGAGCTCGCCGGTTACGTCACCGACGTGCCGATGACGGAGAAGCTCGAGCCCATGGAGCTGGACGAACTGGAGCAGCTGCTCGAGCAAGGCGCCGTGCAGGTGCTCGACGTCCGCGAGAAGTCCGAGCGCGACGAGGGGTACATCCCGGGCTCGCTCCACATCCCATTCCGTCTGTTGCGTGGCTTCGGGACTGAGGGCGTGAACACCGAGAAGACGGTCGTGACAATTTGCGAGTCAGGCATGAGGGCGAGCATTGCGGCAAGTGTCTTGACTGCCGCCGGCGTCGACGCCCGTCCGGTGCTGCACGGCGGCGTACACGACTGGCCGGGCGGGACGGTTTCGTTCAGGCGCTGCGGGTCAGGCTGACGCTCGAAGCAAAGCTTCGCCCTCTCGGAGGTAACGCGTAGCCCCGACCGAGCGGTAGAACGCGAGCGCGCGGCGCAGTTGTTCCGTCGCAGCGGTGTGATCGCCCGAGTCCAGGAGACGCTTTGCTGCCCGAAAGCGCGAGTCGGCCTCGTAGGTCCGTGCCCCAAGGTCCGCGTATCGATCTGCGGCCGTCACGTAATCGCCCTCCACGAGGGAATCGACAACGAGACGCCACGGCTTGCCTAGATGGGATCGGTCGACAGCCGCCCGCAAGGCTTCTTCGCGACCGAGGTCGGCCATCGCGAGCGCGCCGTCCACCGCATAGCTGAAGTTGACGGCGTAGACCACCGCGTAGAGCTCGTCGAGAAGGCGGTTCGCTTCTTCGATCCTTCCCTCACCGATGAGGAGGGGGAAGGAGAGCTCGAGCGACGCGAGTGCCTGCGGATCGCCCGCTTGCCGTGCAGCAGTTGCGCCAAGCTCGGCTTCCTTGAACGCGCCGTCGACATCACCACGTGCATATCGCATCCGAGCGCGGACAAGGCGAGCGAGCTGATCCTGATAGTGAGGCGCTCCGGCATCGGACTCGGCCAGGAACCCGTCGAGGAGCGCGGAGGCTCGATCCCATTCGCCGACGCAGTGGAACGCGAAGCCTTGCTGCGCGTCCAGCCAGCGCAATAGCGCGTGTCCGCCCAGTCGATGAGTGGAGCGGCGTCCCGCCTCGTACGAATCGAGCGCGCCCTGAAGGTCGCCACCGATCCACATTCCCTCCGCCTGGTTGTTGTAACCGCGTTGGATCTGCTGCACGTCGTTCGTCCGGAGTGCGAGTTCGATACCGGACTTGATCACGGCGGGATCGGTGCCGGGCATCGTCCCGAGGGTCACGAGTCCCGAGGCGCGCAACCGGTCGAGCCCGAACTTTTCGGCCATGGGCAAACCTTCGTCGAGGAGGACCCTCGATCGGTCGTATTGATAGGCGAGCATCAACAGCCGGGCGCGCTCGATGAGGATCATTGCCTTCGTGGGCGAGTCCGGCGCGTCATGCATGAGCTCGAGGGCTCGGTCTCCGTGTTGTTCGACCACGTCCCCCTTACCCATGGCCCACGCCGTCTTGGCCACCATCATCTCGGCTTCGGCCGCCGGCTCGGTCCTCGTGGCCGCCGCGAGCGCCTTTGCGAGCGAGTCGAGCGCCGTGAGGTCGGAAAACTCTCCGTATTCATAGAGGGCATGCTCACGACGGAGTGCAACAAGCATTCTCGCCGCATCGTCCTCCGGCCAGAGGTCGAGCGCAGCGTCGTAGAGTCGGATGGACTGCACGTAGGAACCGAGCGACGCCGCCCGCTCCGCCGCTTCGTGGAGCGCAGCGCGAGCCGCGTCGGCCACGTCGGTGAGATCGAGGCCCGCAGCTCGAGCGAACTCGAGCGCAGCCAGATAATGGTGCGCGAGCATCTCGGCCCGATCCTCGGATCGGTCCCGCGATAGCGACTCGATCCACTCGGCGGCTCGTCGATGCTTCGTGACGCGCTCGGCTCTCGGAATCTGGCCATAAGCGACGTCACGGACCAAGACGTGGCCGAATTCGTATTCCGTCTCCCCTGCGACGGAAGAGCGACGTCCGCGCCGGACGAACTCTCGCCGCACAAGCGGGCGCAGGTGCTCGTCGAGCTCCGCAGCCGACACGCCGCTGATCGACGCGAGCGCACCGACCCAGAAGACCTTTCCGAGCACTGCAGCATCCTGAAGCAGAGACTTTCCTTCCACGTCGAGCGAGTCGAGGCGCGCTGCGATGATGCCTTGCACGGTCTCCGGCAGCTCCAACTCGTCTCCCCGCTCCGCATACATGCGCACGAATTGCTCCGCATAGAGGGGATTGCCTCCGGCGCGCGTAAGGAGGGCCGTCTGCGTCTCCGCCGGGAGCACCGACCTGTTGAGCAGCTGGGCGATCAAACGCGCGGTCTCGTCCTCGCCGAGCGGAGCAAGCGAGACGGTCACCGCGTTGCGTTTCCCGCCACCCCAGCCCGGACGCCGGTCGAGCAGCTCGGGCCGCGCAGTACAAAGCACCAAGAGCGGGACACCCTCCACCCAGTCGACAAGCTCGTCGACGAAGTCCAGGAGATCGTCGTCCGCCCAGTGAAGGTCCTCGAAGATCAGGACGAGCGGTCGGCGGTCGGCAAGCGCTTCGAAAAAGCGGCGCCACGCGGAAAAGGACTCGGCCCGGCGATCCCCACCTGTTTCCGCATCGCCGACAAGCCCGACCAGGGGCCGCAGATTCACTTCCAATCTGTCGCGCTCCGATTCCTCGACGAGGTCGTCGAGGGTTGAGCGCAGCTTCGCACCGGCCTGCTCTGCCGTATCGGTTTCCAGGATTCCGGCCTGCGCTTTGACCATCTCGGCCACAGCCCAGAACGTGACGCCGTCGCCGTAGGGCAGCGAGCGACCGTGACGCCAGAAGATGATTTCCGGGTCGGCATCGACCACGGCGAACAGCTCACTCACGACGCGGCTCTTGCCGATTCCGGGTACACCAATGACGGTCACGAGCTGGGGTGAGTGCTCCCGGCGAGCCCTCGTCAATGCGTCGACGAGTTGATCGAGCTCGCGCTCGCGTCCAACGAGCGGTCCGTGCGTCGACACCGCCTCCGTCGCCGCGCGGGCTCGGGGCTCAATCGCCTCCCAGACTCGGAGTGGCTCGGCTTTGCCTTTCGCCTCCACTGCATCGGCGGTCTGGTAGTCGATCACCGGCTGGGTCGCTCGATACGTCGTCTCGCCGACGATCACACCGTTCACCGGCGCAGCGGACTGAAGGCGGGCAGTCGTGTTGACGACGTCGCCGGCGGCCATTCCCTCGCCGGCTTCGGGACGCGCCCCAAGGTTGATCAACGCCTCGCCGGTGTTCACCGCAATACGCACTTGCACGGCCTCCTCGCCCCGCGCCCAGTCTCTGATCGCGAGCGCGGCGCGCACGGCCCGTTCCGGATCGTCCTCGTGCGCAACAGGCGCACCGAAAAGTGCCATGACGGCATCGCCGATGAACTTCTCCACCGTGCCACCGAACCGCTCGAGCTCGCCTCGCAGGCGCTCGTGGTACGGACGGAGGATCGCCTCGACGTCTTCGGGATCGAGTTGCTCTGCGCGCGCCGTGAAGCCGACCAGGTCGGCGAACAGGACCGTCACCACCTTGCGCTCGCGCCGACCCTCCACGGTCAACTGAGGCGTTCGACCGTGTAACCGCGCTCCGTCATCGCGGCGAGTAGCTGTTGGCAGTGTTCCTCGTCGCGCGTGACGAGCGTCAGGCCGATCTCCGTCTCGCTCACCGACACGTCGACCCCTTCGCGGTGGTGCTCGACGGCGATGACGTTGCCACGCTCCGCCGCGACGAGTGACAGCAGCTTGATCAGCTCGCCGGGTCGGTCCGGGAGCTTTGTCCGCATGACGAGATACCGCCCCGCGACAGTCAGACCGTGGCGCATGACGGAGATGAGCATTGTCGGGTCGATGTTGCCGCCGGAAAGAATCGGGATCGCCATTCCCGTGCCTCCCGCCCGGCCGGCGAGGAGCGCCGCTACGCCGACAGCACCTGCTCCTTCGACAACGAGCTTCGCGCGCTCCATCAGCAACACGATCGCCTCGCTGATCTCCTCGTCCGTGACTGCGACGAGGTCGTCGAGCAGATCCTCGAGGAGCGGCATCGTCAACTCGCTCGGCACTTTCACCGCAATCCCGTCAGCGATCGTGTAACCGTCCACCCCGGCCTGCACCCCGACGATTCGCACCTCAGGACGAAGCGCACGCAGCGCTGTTGCGATGCCGAGTGCCAGTCCCCCGCCGCCGACCGGGATCAGGACCGTGCCGACCTCGGGCTCCTGCTCGAGCAGCTCGAGCCCGATCGTCCCCTGACCGGCGACCACGAGTCGGTCCTCGTACGGATGGATGAACGTGCCGCCGGTCTCCTCGACGTAGGCACGCGCGGCCACCATCGCATCCTCGAAGAACGAGCCGGTCAGCTCCGTCTCGGCGCCGTAGTTGCGGCACGCTTCGACCTTCGCCATCGGCGCGGTGTCGGGGACGAAGATTCGCGCACGAATGCCGAGCTCTCGGGCTGCCCAGGCGACGGCCTGCCCATGATTGCCGGCACTGGCCGCGACGACGCCGGCGGCGCGCTCGTCGGGCGACAGCGTCTTGAGCTTGTTGACCGCGCCGCGGATCTTGAACGCGCCGGTCCGCTGGAGATTCTCCGCCTTGAGGCGCACCTCCCGCGCGCAGCGGCGTGAGAACGTCTCCGACAGATAGATCGGCGTCTGTTCCGCGATCCCCAGGAGGCGCTCCCGCGCCTCCTGGATGTCAGCGAGTGTCGGTGCGATCCGCTGTATCGCCAAGCTTGAACACCTTCTCCATGATCTCTTGCACAGCGGTCAACGGGTCGAGCTCGCGACGCTGCACCTCGTCGAGGAGACGTCGCAGCTCCGGGTCGTTCGCGACCGCCTCCTGAAGATGCGCCTTCGCGCGACCGGATGCAACAGCGAACACTTCTCCGGCGAGATTCTTGCGCCTGCGCTCCTCGAGGCGCCCTTCCGACTCCAGATAGGCGCGATGCTCCTCGATCTTGGCCCACAGCTTCGGAACGTTTTCACCGCGCGTCGCTTCGGTGAGCACGATCGGCGGCTTCCAGCTGCTTTCGCGGTCGAGCGAGAGGATCGAGCGCACCTCGTTGAGCATCGTCTTCGCGGCGGGATGATCCATCTTGTTGATCGCGATCACGTCGGGAATCTCCATGATCCCTGCCTTCAGCGCCTGAACGGAGTCTCCCGATCCTGGCATCAGCACGAGCACGACCGTATCCGCGATCCCGATCACCTCGACCTCGCTCTGGCCCGTGCCGACGGTCTCCAGGAAGACGAGCTCCTTCCCCGCAGCGTCCAGGACCAGCAACGCCTGCAGCGTGGTCTCAGCCAGGCCCCCGAGATGGCCGCGCGTCCCCATCGAGCGGATGAACACCCCCGGATCGAGGAAATGATCGGAGAGCCGGATCCGATCCCCTAGCAACGCTCCCTGGGTAAATGGGCTCGACGGGTCGACCGAGATCACGCCGACGGTGCGGTCCTGCTCGCGGATGTGCCCGACCAGCGTGGAGATCAGGCTCGACTTGCCGACGCCGGGTGGTCCCGTGATTCCGACCGCGTAGGTGCGACCTGTCTCGGGGTAGATATCACGTACGAGGTCGTAGGCGAGCGGATCGCCGTTCTCGACCAACGAGATCGCCCGGGCGAGTGCCCGCGTGTCGCCCGTGCGGACGCCTTCCGCGAGCGACTCCCGCGTCCAGTCCCGCCGCCCGCGCATCGACTAGGCGGCCTCGGCCTCGGCGGTTCGCTCGACCCCCTGCTCCGCCCTGCGGGCCAGCGCTAAGGCGACGAGAGACGCGCCGGCGAGCACGACGCCGACGCCGCCGAACACCCAGCGCGGCCCGACCCTGTCGGTGAGTGGACCTGCGATGACGAAGCCGAGCCCGTACACGGCGTAGTTGACGCTCATGATCACGGTGAAGACGCGTCCACGGATCGCGTCAGGCGCGCCGCGCTGCACGAGGAGCGAGTTGCAGACAACGGCTGCACCGTTGCCGATCCCGGCGACCACGAAGCACGGCAACGCGACCCACAAGTTCGGAGCGACTGCCGCAGCTCCAACTCCGACTGCGAGCAGGAGGATGCAGGCGGCGTAGACGGTGCCGACCGACCACCGCTCCAACCATGTTCCTGCCCCCAAGCTCCCGATTGCGAGCCCGAGCCCGATGCAGCCGAAGCTCAGCCCATAGCCGAAATCACCGGCATGGAACGCATCCTTGGCAAGGAACACCTGCGCCGTCTGCGAAGAAGCCACGGCTCCAAGGGCGATCGACCACACCACGAGCACGGTCAGCAGGGGGCGCGTTTGGATCACGCGTGCGAACCCGTCTTTGAGGTCGCGGAGGTGACCGCGGCTCACTGCAAGGGCACCGTGCAGCCTGTCTGCGGGGAGGCGCAAGAGCAGCAGCACGGATACGAGGAACGATGCGCCGTTCAGCCAGTACGCGAGGTGGGGCCCCGATGCAGCGACGATCGCGCCACCGATGATCGGCGCCACCGTCCAGCTGACGTTCTCGCTCGTCTGGATGAGCGAGTTCGCGCGTGGAAGCTCTTGCTCGTCGACGAGGTTCGGCAGACCCGCGTACACCGCCGGCCGGAAGAACGCCGTCGCCAGTCCCGCGATCCCGGCAAGCGCGACGATCTGTCCGGCCGTGTTCGCGAACGGCAGGGTGAAGAACGCACCCGCCCGGACGAGGTCGGAGACGATCATCAGGCCACGCCGTGAGATCCGGTCGACCAACGGGCCGAGAAAGAGCCCAACGGCCACCGCCGGCAGGAACTCGACGATCATCAAGACGCTCACCCACGAGCCCGAATTGGTGCGGTCCTTGATGTCGACGACGAGCGCGACGGTCGCGAGCAACGTCCCCAAACTCGACCCCAGCGTGGCCAGGAAAAGCAGGCGAAAGCCGGGGGCGGTGGCGAGGAGGCTCAGCTGGCGGCGGAGGCTGGTCACCCCGGCGAAGTCTGTCAGGAAGCCGTTGTGGCCGTCCTCAGCCGGACGAGTGCCTCCGCCAGGAACGCGTGATCCCCAGGCGTTCCGACCGTCACGCGAATCGCCTGCGGGGCACCGAAACCCGCGAGCGGCCGCACGATCACGCCTTCGCGCAGCAACGCTTCGAACCAAGGCTGCGCGTCTTCGCCCAGGTCGACGAACACGAAGTTCCCGACGGCGGGGCCGGTCACCTCGTAGCCCGCTGCCGTCAGGATCCGCTCCAGGTCCGCGCGGCCCTCGGCGTTCGCCTGCTTCCTGCGCTCGAGCTCGCCGGGCGAATCCAGGCTGGCGAGCGCGGCCTCCTGCGCCGGCGTAGTCAGGTCGAACGCCCGCCGCGTCTTGCCGAGCGCGACCACGAGCTCCGCCGGGCCGACTCCGTAACCGACGCGCGCGCCTGCCAGGCCGTAAATCTTCGAGAACGTGCGCAAGACGATCACCTGCCGGCCGGCCTTGAAGTACTCGTCGACGCCGTCCGCATAGTCAGGGTCGTCGACGTACTCGAAGTACGCCTGATCGAGCACCGTCAGCACGTGGTCCGGAGCTCGCGCGAAGTACGCGTCCAGCTCGGCGCGCGAGCTCATCGTTCCGGTCGGGTTGTTCGGATGGCAGACGTACACGAGCTTCGTCCGCTCCGTGATCGCGTCCAGCAGGGCGTCGAGGTCGTAGCGATTTTCGCGGAGCGGCACCTGAATCGCCTCCGCACCGAGCTTGCGCGCGTAGATCGCATAGCTCGGGAACGACGGCCAGCCTGATACGACCTGGTCGCCCTCGTCCAACACCGCCTGTGAGATTCCGTCGATGAGTCCGTCGGCTCCCCCGCCGATCGCGATCTCCTCGAAGCGGACGCCATGTCGTTCGGCGAGTGCGACGCGGAGGCGGTAAGCCCCACCGTCCGGATAGCGGTTCAACTCGCCGGCCGAGCGCTCCAACGCCTCGAGCGCCTGCGGGAAAGGTCCGAACGGCCCTTCGTTCGAGGCGAGCTTGACGACACGTTCGAGGCCGAGCTCTCGCTGGACCTCTTCGACCGGCTTGCCCGGCTCGTAGGGAATGATCCCTGCGAGCGCGGGCCGGAGGAGGCCGGCGGGAACGTCCGCCACTACGAGCCTGGCGTGGTCTCGTCCGACTTCTTGCGCCAGAACCAGAGCGCGCCGCCCGCTGCTGCGAGCATCGACGCGATTGCTCCCTTGTTCAACCCGGCGTGCTCACCGGTTCCAGGGACGACCGCGCGGGCTTTGCGCTTCCCGAACTTCTTCGCGAACTTCCACACACCCCAGCCGAGCACTGCGTTCCGTCGATTGATGATCCCCATGGGTCTCCTTTCGCAAAAGCGAGCCTACCAAGCCCCTTTCCCAATCCGGGCCAGGCGCACGCACGAGGGGAGAACGGGGTTATTTCTTTTTGACGTGCCGGGGTGCCGGACGCTCACCAATCGGGCCCGGCAGCCGGAGACGTCTCGGCTTGAGCTTCACCGTCTGGTAGAGACGGGCGCCGCCGGCGTGGCGGGCTCGGTCCGCACCGTTGCCGTGGGGCACGAACCTCCCGTGCCCCGCCGAACCTGTCTGGCTTGCGCGGCCGTGCGTCTTGGCCTTCTTGCCCTTCTTCAGCCTGACGTTCTTGGACTTGACCGCGTGGCCGTGAGTCGCGGAGGCCGCAGGCGCAACGCGTGAGGGTCCGCGTGGCGAGAGGGCGGCATCGCGCGGCGCTGCAACTGCGCCGACAGCGTTCTGCGCCGCCGCCGCCGCCGGCTTCTGCGTGTGCCACGGCACGTGGTGTACACCTTCGTAACTTGCGCCGCCGATCGCCAGGCCGGCGGTGACTGCGGCCGCTGCCTTGAGCGTAAGACCGGTTCCCACCGCGGCACCGCTGCCGCCGCCGAACAGCGACATCAGCGAACCCGGCACCGGCACGAGCGCCAGCGTCTTCAGCGCGCCGCGTTGCGCGCGCTGCCGTCGGGCGAAGCCGGCGCATTCCGTACATTCGCGCAGGTGCGCGCGCAGCTGGCCGCGCTCACCCCGCGGAAGCCGTCCGTCGAGCTGGCGTGAGATCGAGAACTCGGCTTCACCGCAGGTCAGCGACCCCTCGAGCTGCTCCCGCAACGCGCGCCGCGCGCGGAAGATCAGCGTCTCCACCGCGCTCGTCGAGAGCTCGAGGATCTCGGCGATCTCAGCGTACGAGCGGCCCTCGAGCTCCCTCATGACCAGCGCGGCCCGCTGGTTGAAGGCGAGGTGACTCAAAGCCCGCCGGATGTCGTCGCCCGTTGGCGTGTCGTCGTCGGCGACGGTGTCCGCGATGTCGTCCTCGAACGAGACCTCGGCCGGACGCCTCGCTGACTGGCGGAACCGCTGGCGACAGACGTTGTGCGCGATCGCGATCAACCAGTTCTGGGGCTTTTCCGGGCGGCTGCCCTTCTCGACGTACGAGCGATAGGCATTGAGGAAGGTCGTCTGAGTGACGTCCTCGGCGTCGGTGGGGTTGCGCATGACGGCGAGCGCGTACCGATACACGTCGCCGACGTGCCGCTTGTAGAGTCGCTCGAAGGCCCGGTCCGCGCGAGGCCTCTGCGCCAGCAGGGGCGTCATAACCTAGTAGATACCCGTTCTGACGGAATCTTGCGTCCCCCGCAGGAACAAAAGGGCTTAAGGCAGGGGCAGCGGGGGCGGCGGAGGCGGAGGAATCGGGAGTGGCGGGACAGCCACCGGGGGCGCGGGCAGGCTCGGGGCCTGCACCGGCAACGCCGTTGTTGTCGCCTCCACGACCTGCTGAACCGAGCCCGTCAGGTCGGAAACCGGCGCCGTGACCTGGGAGACCGGACCGGACTTGGTGCTCGAGACCTGGGTGTTCGAGGTAGGCGACGCGGACTGCCCGGCCGATGCCTGCTGGGTCCCGGCGTCGACTGCGACGACGTCGCCTGTGCCACCGGTCGCCGGGCTCGCGGGCGAGCCCTTGCTCGCCGCGCTCTTTCCACCCCGAACGCCGAGCTTCCGCACCTGCTGCGCCTTCAGCCCATCCTGACCACCCTTGCTCGACGGTGCGACACCGACGAAGCCCGTGCTTGGGTCCGCCGCAGCCGTAGCGGGGCGACTGCGGTCTCCGGCAAGGCCCGTCCCGAGAGCCGCAGCGACGATCGCCACGGCGGCCTTCACCAGGAAGCCGGTGCCGACGGCTGCCCCACCGCCGGCGACGACGCCGCCGCCCCCGAAGAGCTGGGTCAGCGAGCTCGGGAGCGGAACAGCGCCGAGGGCTCGGAGCGCCGACGCTTTGAGGCGCAGCGACCTCCGCGCGCGGAAGATGAGAGTCTCGACGGCAGACACAGAGACGCCGATCGTGTCGGCGATCTCCGCGTAGGTTCGACCCTCGAGCTCACGCATGACGAGCGCAGCACGCTGGTTGAACGGCAATCGCCCGAGCGCACGAAGAACACCTACGACATCCGGTTGCTCCGCCTCGGGAACCGCAAGTTGCTCGACGTGATCCTCCAGCGGGACTTCCTTCACACGGCGGCTTGCACGTGCGTATCTCGTTCGGGCGACGTTGTGCGCGATCTTGATCAGCCAGTTGTGCGGCTTCTCGATCTCGATCCCGCGCTGATAGGCGCGGTAGGCGTTGAGGAACGTCGTCTGTGTGACGTCTTCCGCGTCAGCCGGATTGCGCAGTAGTGCGAGCGCGTAGTGGTAGACGTCTTTGACGTAGCTCCGGTACAGGGCCTCGAAGGCCTGATCTCGAGCTAGGACCGGGATCTCCGGCGCTGCGGTCGCCATGTGCTGATGCAACGACTAACCCGCGCCTCAGGATACGGCAGATTTTCCTATTTGAAAACGATACCGGAGCGGATACCGGAGCGCTAAGCGGGAGTCTTCGCGCGCTTGCGGTTCGGGACGTGGATCGCCCGGCCGAGCGCCACCAGCCCGGCTTCCTTGATCGCCTCCGACAGCGTTGGATGGGCGGCCATGCCGTCCGCCACGGTCTCGACGGTCGCCTCGGCGTCGATCGCAACCACGCCGGCCTCGATCAGGTCGGTCACGTGCGGGCCGACCATCACGAGGCCGAGCAGCTCGCCGTACCGCGTCTCGTGGATCGACTTGACCCAACCCGTGGTCTCGTTCTGCATGACCGCACGCGCATTCGCGACCCACGGGAACATGCCCGTCGCCACGTCCTCGCCGTACTGCTCGCGCGCCTCTGCCTCGGTCAGACCGACGCCCGCGATCTCCGGATCCGTGTAGATCGGCCTCGGCACGGCACGATTGTCGACCACGGCTTCGTGGCCGCAGGCGTTCTCGGCCGCGACCTCACCCTCGCGAAACGCGGTGTGAGCCAGCTGCCAGTAGCCCGCGCAGTCACCGACCGCGTAGATGTGCTCGACCGTCGTGCGACGGTGTTCGTCTGCGGCAATTCCCTTACGCTTGTCGAACTCGACGCCGATCGTTTCGAGACCAAGTCCTTCGACGCTCGGACCGCGGCCGACGGAGACGAGCATGAGATCTGCTTCGACCGTCTCACCGTCGCCGAAGTACACGGTCAACGCGCCTCCCTTGTCCTCCACCTTCGTGCACTGCTTCTCGAGGTGAAGCGTGATGCCGCGCTTGCCGAACTGCTTCGCGAGCTCCTTCGATGCGTCCGCATCCTCCTGCGGGATGAGCGCCGGCAGCATCTCGATGATCGTCACCTCGCTGCCGAAGCGCTGGAAGATCGATGCGAACTCGCAACCGATGATGCCGCCGCCGAGCACGACAAGGCGCTTGGGAACTTCCGTCTGCGCGAGCAGACCCTCGGAGTCGACACACCGCTCGGAATCGAGGCCCTCGATCGGGGGAAGAAGGGGGAACGAACCTGTCGCGACAATCGCGTGCTTGAAGGTGACGTCCTCCCCACCCTCGACGGCGATCGTGTGCGCGTCTGTGAACGTGCCGGTTCCCTTGACCCACTCGACGCCGTTCGCCTTGAAGAGCGACGCGACGCCTCCCGTCATCTGTTTGACGACGCCGTCCTTCCATTCGTTCGCCTTGCCGAACTCGAGCTGGAAGCCGCCGAGCTTCACGCCGAGCTTGTCGAAGGTGTGCTCGGCCTCCTTCAGCGCGAAGGCGGTCTGCACCCAGGCCTTCGTCGGGATGCAACCCACGCGCAGGCACGTGCCGCCGAGCTCAGGCTCGCGCTCGACGCAGGCGACCTTAGCCCCGAGCTGCGCAGCCCGGATCACGGCCGTGTAACCACCCGGCCCGCCTCCGAGAACGGCGACGTCGACTTCCATCACAGTCGATGGTATCGAGGGCTAGAGATCTGCCTTCATCGTGACCGTTCCGTCCTTCTCCTCCACGGCAGTAAAGCCGTAGTGCTCGTAGAGCTTGGTCATGCCCTCCTCGGCGCTGAGGCTGATCGCTTTGTGGCCCTCCTGGCGGGCGCGGTCGAGCAGGGCCGTCATCAACTGCCCGCCGAGGCCACCGCCGCGGCGGCTCGGGACGACGGCGATCGTCAGCTCCGGGGTCTCCTCGTCGACGAAGCCGAAGCCGGGCGCGCTCGAGGGGAAGAGCCGATACCACGCGGCGCCGATCGGGCCCGCCTCCCAGGCCACGAGGCCGGCGTCGCCCGGTCGGCCCCAGTTGTTGACGTACCTGGCGACCGGGAGGTCGGGATCCGCGTTCAGCCGCCAGTGGTAGGCGTGCTTCAGCATGTCGCGGAGGAAACGGACGTCTTGTGGCCCGGCCTGGCGGATCACGATGTTGAGTTTAAGCCGCAGTCACTCGAATGAGTGATTCTTCGCAAAGCACGCAAGAAGGTCCTACCTGCGGCATCTTCAGGGTTATGAAACGTGACGATGATCGGCGGACCGAGTTTGGGGCCGGCCTGCGGGCCCGCCTGCTCAAGCGCCGCGCGTTGCGACTAGGTCCAGGCCGCGTACGCCTTCCTGCGCCGCTTGTCCAACGTCCCTCCGCTCTCTAGTCAGCCGCCAATTCAAGCTCGCGCGCAGCCCCACGGCAGCGCCACTTCGGCCTGCCTGTATTTGGAAGAGTGGCCGCGCAAGCTCAGCCTTGGGAAAGCTCTTGGGCAAACTGCAGGCGGTTCCCCTCAGGGTCGAACACGTCCAACAAGCGCATCTCGCCGTGTAGCT
>JALYLY010000096.1 GCA_030773975.1 Actinomycetota bacterium
CGGCCCCCGAGCGGGGCCGGGCGCGACTCTCAGCGATCTCTTAGACGGGTCTCAGGAGGATCACAGGCCCGCTTGGTTTCCTGGAGAGGTCACTTCGTCTAACGAAAGGGAAGCCATGACACACACGACCACGTCTCAGAGCATTGCTCCTCCCACGCCCGGTGAGGCTGCTGTTGCAACCGTCACGTGGGAGCGGCGCGGCCCCCTCGGCCGCCTCGTGCGGATCAGCGAAGAGGTTGAGGTCTCGGCCGAGGAACCCCAGCGGGCGGCGCGCAAATCGCGTGCCGCTGTCGCACCGGCCACGCGTTACTTCTGATCTCCCTCTCCCTCCCCGACCCCAAACGAACAAAGGCGGAGCGCTCAAACGCTCCGCCGCTGTTCGTTCAGGCGGCTACGACGACGTACTCGCTCTGCTCGGCGGCGTCGACGACGATGTGGAGGATCGGCACCTGGAACCGGCGCCGCGCGCGCACCACGAGCCTCCGCGCCAGCCAGTTCGACCGGTCTTCGGGATGGGTGGCGATGATCAAGCTGTCGGCGGGAAAAAAGTGCAGCGCGTCGTCGATCGCCTGAATCGGGTCAGCGTCGCCGACCCATCCGTTCGCATCGACGCCGTCACGAACAAGTCGGGCGATCGAACGGGCGAGGCGCGCCTTGGCTGCATGCCGAGCTTCGTCCTCGTCCGAAACCCAATGGCGCACGCGCGAGTTCAACGCAGGTGCGACGATCAGGATCTCGGCGTTCTCATCGTTCACGTCGGTGCGGATCGCCTCGTGAAGGATTCTGCTCTCGACGGTTTCGTTCGCGATGACGAGGATCCGCCGAGCGGATCGGGTGGTGTGCTGGTGCATCGGTCGCTCCTTTCATGGGGTTCCTACCGAGAGAACCAGCCACGTGTTGGAACGGGCTGTGAGCGGGCTTCCGAACTCCTGAGAGATGCTCGAGATTCTCAGCAAACTCACAGGAATTCATGCCACCATTGGGTCGTGAGCGCGCACGAGTCCACGCAGTCGAATGGAACGGAGCACCGCATCCTCGTCGTCGACGACGAGCCGTCGATCGTCGACGCCGTCGCCACCGCCCTCCGCTACGAGGGCTACGAGGTCGAGGAGGCCGGTTCCGGCCGGGACGCGCTCGCGGCCGTCGCCCGGGTCGAGCCGGATCTGATCATCCTCGACTGGATGCTGCCGGACATCGAGGGAATCGAGGTCGGCCGGAGGCTCCGGGCACAGGGCTTCAAGAGTGCGGTGCTCTTCCTGACCGCAAAGGATGCGACCGAGAACAAGGTCGAAGCACTGCGCGCGGGCGGCGACGACTACGTCACGAAACCATTCAGCCTTGCGGAGGTCGTCGCCCGCGTGCAGGCGATCCTCCGCCGCTCGGCCGGCGAGCTTCCGGGAGATGTTCTCCGCTACGTGGACCTC
Organism: Actinomycetota bacterium; assembly: GCA_030773975.1. Taxonomy (GTDB): domain Bacteria; phylum Actinomycetota; class Thermoleophilia; order Gaiellales; family Gaiellaceae; genus 3-1-20CM-4-69-9. Next base: position 1,425 of record JALYLY010000096.1, read on the forward strand.
GTCCTCGACGAGGGTCGACACGAGGTGTTCCGCGGCAAACGGCCCGTCCCGCTGACCGGAACGGAATTCTCCCTGCTTCGCTACTTCATGCTCAATCCGCGACGCGTTCTCTCGAAGACGCAGATCCTTCAGAACGTCTGGCACTACGACTTCGGGGGGAATTCGAACGTGGTCGAGACATACGTCAGCTACCTCCGCAAGAAGCTCGACGCTACCGGGCCGCCGCTGATCAAGACAGTGCGGCAGGCCGGCTACATGCTCGACTCCAGGAAGGGCTAAATGCTCCGGCGTCTGTCGCTGCGCAGCCGCCTCGTGCTCGGCGTGCTCGTCCTGGCGACCATCGGGCTCGTCGCGGCCGACCTCGCGACTTACACGTCGCTGCGGTCTTTTCTGATCAGCCGCACCGACACGTCGCTTCAGGCTGCGCACCAGGAGGCCGAAGCGGAACTGCTCGGTACCGGTCCGCCGGGATCGACGGACGAACCGAACGAGAGGGATTCTGCACCTGCGGTTGGCCGGTTGCAGAATCTCACGCGATCCTTGCCCGGGCTGTACATCGAGACGCGCAACAGTGCCGGGAAGACGCTCTTCAGCGGCCAGGTCGCCGAGTTGCCGAACACCGAGACCCCGCCGTCGGCGCCGGGTCTGCCGAAATCGATCTCCCTCCCGGCGCGGACAAGCGGTCAGCCTGACCGTGTCCGGTATTTCACGGTCAACTCCGTCAAGGGCGAGGTGCGCTATCGCGTGCGCGCTTCTCTGGACCCGGGGTCGACGACGATGCTGATCCTTGCGACGTCGCTGAGCGGCGTCGAGGGGACGCTGCACCGCCTGATCGTGATCGAGCTGATGGTCACGGCCGCGGTCCTGCTCGCGATTGCCCTGCTCGGCCTCTGGGTGGTGCGCGTCGGCCTTCGTCCCTTGGAAGCGATCGGCAGGACGGCCGCGGGAATCGCCGCCGGTGACCTGACTCAGCGCGTCGAGCGCGCGGAGGATCGCACGGAGGTGGGCCGGCTCGGCCTTGCACTCAACACGATGCTCGGCCAGATCGAATCCGCCTTCAAGGCACGCGCAGCGTCGGAGGAGAAGCTTCGCCGCTTCGTCGCGGATGCTTCTCACGAGCTGCGAACGCCGCTGGCCGCGGTTCGTGCCTACGCCGAACTCTTCAAGCGCGGAGCCGACAAACGGCCCGAAGATCTCGAACGCGCCATGACCGGCATCAGCCGCGAGTCGGCGCGGATGACCCTGCTCGTCGAGGATCTGTTCCTGCTGGCGCGGCTCGACGAAGGCCTGCCGCTCGAGCGCGAGCCCGTCCAGCTCGCGGAGGTCGTGCGCGAGGCGGTCGAAACCGCCCGCACGGTGGATCCCGACCGCGTGATCGAGCTCGACACGGAACAGGCAATCATTCTCGGCGATGGACATCGCCTCCGTCAGATGGTCGACAACCTGCTCAGCAACACGCGCGCGCATACGCCTGCGGACGCGCCGGTGAGCGTGTCCGTGGCGACGCTGAACGGCAACGCGCTCCTGTCTGTGCAGGATTCCGGTCCAGGCATGACGGGCGAAGAGCAGGAGCGCGTGTTCGAGCGCTTCTACCGGGCCGACCCGTCACGGTCGCGGGCAAGCGGTGGTGTCGGCCTCGGCCTGTCGATCGTCTCGGCGGTGGCCGAGGCGCACGGCGGGGAGGTCGCCGTGCGGTCAGAGCCCGGCAAAGGATCGAGGTTCGAGATCTCGCTGCCGCTCTACTCGGATTCGTAGCCGCACGTTCCGGGGCGGTTCTCGTCGGACGCTAGTTTGGGCCGGTGGGTCACCTTGCGGTCCCTCAGCCGTACGACTTCGAGCGCTCGCTCGACCGCTTCACGTTCTGGGGAATCGACCGCGCGAACGTCTGGCGCGAGGGCGGCCTGCACCGTGTCGTGGATGGGCGTGAGGTTCGAATCACCGCGGCCGAGAGCGGCGTCGATGTCGAGCCGTTCGACGAGGCGATCGAGCCCGTGGTGGCCAAACTGCTCGGCCTCGAGTTCGACCTAGAGCCATTTTTCGAGTTCGCGCAGCGTGACCCCGTCCTCGCCGACGCGGTGCGGCTCTTGCCCGGCTTTCGGCCCCCGCTCGCACCCGACCCGTTCGAGGCGCTCGTCTCTTCGATCACCGCGCAGCAGGTGTCGCTGCACTCCGCGTTCGCCGTGCGCAGCCGCTTCATCGACCGCTTCGGCGTTCCCGCCGAGCATGCCGTTGCGTTTCCGACCTGCGAACGCGTCGCGCGCGCGAAGGAGGAAGAGCTGACCGCTCTCGGCTTCTCCCGTCGGAAAGCCGAGTACGTGCTTGGCATCGCGCGTGCCGACCTCGATTTCGACGAGCTCGAAACGCTTCCCGACGACGAGGCCAAGGCACGGCTTACGTCCCTCCGCGGGCTCGGTGAGTGGAGTGCCGACTGGTTCCTCGCCCGGCATCTCGCGCGACCCCAGGCCTGGCCCGCGGGCGACCTCGGCCTACGTAAGGCGGTGCTCGCGTTCTACCCTGACGTGACGGACGTCCGTGCCGCGGGCGTCCGGTTCCACCCCTTCCAGAACCTGACCGCCCACTACCTGCTCGCCGCACTGCGCTACCGATGACCATCCGCCCAGCCACGAAGAACGACCAGGAGCTCATCCGCGAGCTCTGGGCGGAGTTCGAGGCCGAGCTTCCCGAGCCCGACTACCTCCGGGAGAGCTGGGAGGATGCCTGGTCGGACCTGGCCCAGACCGTTCGCGAGGGCGTCGCGCTCATCGCGGAGGAGGAAGGTCGCGCCGTCGGCTTCGTCTTCTGCGTCCTCGGCGACCGCGGCCGGAAGACCGCACACGTCACCGACATCTACGTGCGGCCCGACGCCCGCAACAAGGGCATCGGGCGGGAGCTGCTGACAGCGATCCTCGAGCCTGCTCGCGCCGCGGGCCTGGAGCACGTCAGTCTCGAGGTGCTGATCAGGAACAGCGATGCCCGCCGCCTGTACGAGCGTCTCGGTTTCACGGCGATGGATGTCTTCATGGTCGCGCCGGTGGACGCGCTTGCCGAGCGGCTCGAGAGCGACGAGCGTCCGCCATCGTTCGGCTCGCTGCACGTCCAAACCGACGACGAGGCCGGTGTCGAGCGCGCCGTGACGCAGTTCCTCCCGCGGCTGGGCCGCTCAGAACACACCGAAGTGACGTCTCTGCGCAGCGGCTGGGTGACGGTCGTCGACGAGCTCTGCGACCACAATCGCAGCGCTCAGCGCCGCCTTGGTGCCGAGCTGTCGGAGCGCATGGGAGTTCCGGCGGTCGCGCTGGCGCTCGAAGAAGAGGCGGTCGTGCGCTTCCTGCTGTTCGAGCGCGGCCGCATGGTTGACGAGTACCTCTCCGTTCCGACGTATTACGGCGAGCTCAACAAGGCTGACGAGCTGTCGTTGTCCGCAAATCCGACGCTCGCCGCGCGGCTGACCGGCGCGGATCCGGCCCGCGTCCGCGCGATAGCGCGTATCGCCTCGTCGCCGGCGGAGCTCCCTCCTGCGCGCGACCTGCTGGCTCAGATCGCCGACGTGCTCGGGCTCGAGGCTAGGATCGACAGGTGATCACGCTCTACGACGCCGATCGCTGTCCGTACTGTGCGCGTGTCCGGATCGTGCTCGCCGAGAAAGGCATCGAGTACGAGACGGTCGAGGTCGATCTCGACGACCGCCCCGCATGGATCTACGAAAAGAACCCCCTCGGCCGCGTGCCCGTCGTGGAGGAGGACACCTTCGTGCTCGCCGAATCCGCCGTGATCGACGAGTACCTCGACGAGCGCTATCCCGAGCCGAGTCTCTGGCCGGCCGATCCTGCCGAGCGCGCGCTCGGCCGGATGCTGGTCTTCCGTTTCGACGAGCTCTCGAAGCCGTACTACGCGTTTCGGCGCGGTGACGAAGGTGCGCGCGAGCGGCTTGACGCTGCGCTCGCGACGTTGGACGCGGTGCTACAGGGACAAAAGTTCTTGAGCGGACGGGAGTTCGGGCTCGCGGACGTCGCGTACGTGCCGTGGATCCTGCGCGCACGCGACCGCATGGACGTCGACCTCGAACGGTTTCCAGCGCTTTCCGAGTGGGTGGTTCGCCTCGAGGAACGCCCGTCGATCGCCGCCGAGCTCGACGTCGTCGCCTCGTTGTGAAAGTTCTGCTGCTGCATGCTTTCCCGCTCGACAAGGGGATGTGGGAGCCCCAGCGTGCGGCGCTCGCCGGACACGAGGTGATTGCTCCGCGGCTGTACGGCCGTGGGCAGACGATGGACGACTGGGCCACGTCGATCGCCGGCGAGACGGAGGGCGACCTCACGGTCGTCGGCGCGTCGATGGGCGGTTATTGCGCGCTTGCACTCGCGCGGCGCGTGCCCGAGCGGGTGCGCGGTTTGTTGCTCGTGGGAGCGCGTCCTGATGCGGACTCGGACGAACGTCGTGCCGGTAGAGAGGACACGATCGAGTTGATCCGGAGCGCAGGGCTGGAAGGACTGTGGCAAATGATGCTGCCGAAGCTCTTTCACGACGAGAGCGCGGCGGACGAGCACCTGGTCTATCGGGACGCCGACGCGCTCGTCAACGCGCTCGCGGCGATTCGCGACCGGGAAGACTCGACCGATGTCGTGCGCTCGTTCTCCGGTCCGGTGCAGTTCGTGGTCGGCGAGTTCGATCCGTACGTCTCCGCGGAAGAGGTCAGCGAGTTCGACGTCCGCGAACTGCGGGGCGCGGGCCACCTCGTGAATCTCGAGCGGCCGGACGAGTTCAACGAGATCCTGCGCGAGTTCATCGGCCGTGTCTGAGCTCCCTGCCGTCGTCGACGTCGCCTGGCTCCAGCGCGAGCTCAGAGCAGGCGATCTGTTCCTCGGCGACGTGCGTGGACCGAACGCGCATGCGCGAGGACATATCCTCGGTTCGAGGCCGCTCGTTCTGGGCTCGCCGCCGCCGATGAGCGATCGCGAGATGCTGGAGGCGCTCGCGCCCGAGGTCGGGCTGCGGCTACGGCGTCACGGTGTAACCGGCGACGAGCGGCTCGTCCTCTACGACCGCGGCGACGGCATGGGCGCGATGCCCGCCGCGCAGATGGCGGAGCTTGCAGGACATCCGCGTGTGGCCGTGCTGCTCGGCGGAGTTGCCGCCTGGCCCGGTGAGCTGCAGGTCGGACAGGTCGAGTTGCACCCGGTGAAGACGAGCTTCGAACCACGCTTCGATGCCGTTCCCACGCGCGACGAGCTCGCGGGCAGGCTTGAGGACTCGACGCTCATGATTCTCGACGTTCGTTCGGAAGAGGAGTTCAAGGGCAAGCACGGGTATCCATGCGACCCCCGCCAGGGCCGGATTCCCGGCGCGCGTCACGTCCCCGTGCAGGAGCTCTTCGCAGGCCCCGGCGAACCCCTGCCCGCGGATCAGATCAGAGCTCGACTCGGCGATCCTGCCGAGATCGTGGCCTACTGCCATTCGGGCTCCCGCTCCACGCTCGCGACGATGGCGCTGCGCCTCGCGGGATACCGCGCGCGCAACTACGCAGGCTCGTGGCACGAGTGGTCGCGTCACGACGACCTGCCGCTCGAAAGAGGCTGACGGAACCGACACGTCTCGTCGCGCCACGGCCTGGTGTCGGACACTCGGCCGTGTCCTGGATGGAGCCCGCTAGACCGAAGCAGTGACTCGCTCGGCCGCGTCGACGAAGCCCGCGCAGAGCTCGCGGCCCAGCGTGTTCCAGGCTTCGATCCGCTCTGTGGTTTCGGCGAGCAGCGCGCCGGGGTCGACAGGCAACCCCTTCTCCTCGTGGATCCAGCTCTGTACCTGGTGGAGCGTCACCTCGGGATGGAACTGCACGCCCCACGCGCTGTCGCCGAGCCGGAAGGCCTGTGTGCAGACGCGGTTGCGCGCCAGCTCGACTGCGCCCGCCGGCACGTCGTGGGCGTAGTAGTGCCATTGAAATGCGTCGAAGGTTTGCGGCAGCCGTCCGAGGACGGGGTCTTCCGTGCCCGCCTCGGTGAGCTCGACCGCGAACCAGCCGACCTCGGCCTCCTCGACGGGATACACGGGCGCGTGCGCCGCCTTCGCGAGCAGCTGCGCACCGAGGCAGATTCCGAGAACGGGCATGTGCAGATCGAGCAGCCGTTGCAGGAACAAGTCCTCCTCCCGCAGCCAGGGATGATGATCGTCCTGGTCGGCATGCATCGCGCCGCCGAACACGAGCACCGCGCCGTATGCGTCGAGCGGACGGGGCAGCGGCTTGTCCCAGGCGAGGCTCCACTCCTCGAGCCCGTGGCCGCGCCCGCGGACGACGTCGCCGAAGACGCCCGAGCGCACGCTCTCGCCGTGGATGACCGCCAGAAAATCCATCAGCCGGGAGCGGTCACCGGAACCTTCGCGGCCTGCAGCAACTGCTGTAGCTGCTTCGCGTTCGCGGCCGCCTGCGCCATGCGCCCGCCGCTGCCATCGGGGCTCGTGGCGTTGTTGTTGAAGAACGCGTACGCCTGCTCGGCCTGCTCCGACAGCTCGCGCAGCGGCCGAACCCATTCGCGCAGCTCGTCGTCGGAGTACAGATAGTCGAATCGATCGGCGGCGCTGCCACCGCGTTTGTTCCACGTGGCCGCGTTGCGTCCGTGAAAGCGGATGTATGCGGTCGGGCTCGTGAGCGCCGGCACGGTCGGAACGAGATTCTTGGCACCCTCGATTCGCGGCGCATCGACGATCACGTTCGTGGCGCCGAGTTCCTCCAGGAACCTCAGCGTGTCGTTGCGATGGTCCTCGTCGAGCCAGCTCGAGTGCCGGAACTCTACGAGCATCTGGTCCTCTCCGAGTTGGTCACGCGCCCATTGCAGGTACTCGAGCGAGCGGTCCTTGTAGACCACGTACGAGGGAAACTGGAAGAGGATTCCGCCGAGCTTGCCGCTCGAGCGCAGCGGCTCGAGCGCGCCGAGGAACCTGCGGAACACCTCGCCGCGAAACTCGCGCGACGGCCGCTCCACCCGGCCTCGGTCGTCCGTCGGTGCTTCGTCGCGCAGATCCGGTGGCAGCGACTCGATTTTGACGGGATGGCGGGTCATCAAGCCGAAAGCCTTGACGTGCATCACGAATCCATCCGGAGTGCGCTCCGCCCAGCGCTCCACCATCTCGTCGCCTGGCAGCCGGTAATACGTCGAGTCGACCTCGACCGTGTCGAAATGCTCGGCGTAGTAGGGCAGGCGCTCTCCGGCCTTCACCCCCGACGGATACCAGTGTTTCGCGAGCGCGTCGTCGGCCCAGGAGCAGGTGCCGATCCGGATCTCAGCCATCGTCCCAGCATACGAGACGGGGCCCAAAGGGCCCCGTCTCATACGTGCCATGCGGGATCCGCGCCTAGAGGCGGATTCTGATCTTGGCGCTCACCGCGGTGAACGCCGCGGCCGTCGCGCTGACACAGCCGCCCGGGACGCCGGGCGTCGGCGAAGTGCATCCCGTTGACGTGATGTCGCGCTCCGCCACGGTCGTACGTGCCTGGAACGTCGACGTCGTCTTCTTACCTGTCTTCTTCAGCACGATGCTGTAGCTGCCGGAAGCGTTTGTCCGCGCACCGAAACCGGCGGTCTTGCCGTTGACGAGGAGGCTGACCCTTGCGCCTGAGACGGCGGTGCCTGCCTGTGTCACCTTCCCGGTGAACTTCACGAGCCGCTTCCCGGCGTTGACCTTCTTCGCGAGCGTCACAGTGCCGTTCGCCACGAACGCGCGTGTCTCGACCGTCCCGGCCGCGTTGGGCACACCGCCGGCCCACGGCGTCGTGATCGTCTTCCAGATGCTCTGCCCCGCGGGCACGGTGAAGATGTTGTCCACCGTGAACGTCGCATCGAGAAGCCGGGCGCCGTTCGGCGACCGGCCCGGCGTGCCGACAGGCACGTCGTCCGGAGCGAGGCACACGACAAGCTTGTACGCGCCGAGCGCCGCTTCTGGACCCGCCAACTGGTCGACGTGCACGGGTAGGGTGATGTTCTGCCCGGCGACCGAAAGAGCAAGGTTCCAGACGGCGAGGTGCGGAACCGGGTCGCAGGTGGGTGCGTCCGACGTCGCGGAAACGACCACGTCACCCGAGAGGGGCAGCGGAATGTTCGCGTCGCGCGAAAACACCGTGCCTGTTGTCGACCCGATCTTGGTCCCCGCAGCGGCCGAGGCATTGACCGAGTAGCCGGTCGGAACGTAGATCGAGATTTTCGCCGGCTGCGCGTCGGTCTGCGCCTGCGACACCTTGATCGTGAGCGACGTCGTGCTCTGCTTGACGCTCAACTTCTGGGTCGCGAGGGCGTTCCCCGCGAAAGCCAGCGTGGCGATGCCCGCGAAAGCCAGCACGGCCAGTCTGAGGATTGTCTTCATACCCCTTCCTTCCTACTTCGAAATCAGAAAAGTCCATCCATTAGACGCGCGATTCCCTCAAGAGTTGACCCTAATCCCGGGCGCTTACAAACTTCCCGAAGAACTGCCACTGATTGGTGCGGTACCGGGCGAGCTTGACTCGATCGATCGGGTAGTAGTCGCTGGGCGAAGTCTTGATCCGCAGGCCGGGCAGGAGAAACGGATTGGTCTCGTCGAGGTGAGTCGCCGCCTTCAGCACTCCCGCGCGAGTGAGGTTTCGGCCGGCCTTCTTCAGCGTGTCCACCATGGTGAATGCGACCGCCATCCCGTAGTAGTTGAACACGTCGTCGGGCTTCGCGCTCGGAAGGAAGCGTTGGAGGATCGCTTTGTAGAGCCGGACGGTCTTGTCCTTCGCCCACTGCTTCGAGGTCGGATCCTTCACGAATGCGATTGAGATCGAGCCCTCGACCTGTTTGCGGCTGGACGCGACACGCGCGATCTTCATGATGTCCGGGCTGATCGAGACCGACGTGACGTACATCTGCGGGTGCCACCCGAGGCGGAAAGCGCCGACGTAGCCGAAGATCGCGAATTGCGGCGTGGCGAACAGCATGAGCGTGTCGGCGCCGCTGCTCTTGAGCCTCGCCATCTGCGAGGCGACGTCGTTGTCTGTGACCTCATACGCCTGCGTGCCGACGATCTTTCCCTTGCCGCCGACACCATGACGCAGGCCGTTGAGCATGTCCTTGCCGAAGTCCGAGTTCTCGTACAGCACGGCGATGCGCGCCTTGGGTTGATGCGCAGCGACGTAGCGGCCGTAGATCGCACCCTCGCCCGCGAAGCTCGGGAGGTATCCCATCGACCACGGATATTTCGCATGCTCTCTGGCGAGCTTCGACACACCGCTGCCGAGGAAGAGCTGCGGCACCTGGCGGTCGTTCAGATAGGAGCGGATCGCGAGCGCGTGCTCGGTGCCGACGCTGTTGAAGATCGCCAGCACCTGGTCCTGCTCGACGAGCTGGCGGGTCAGAGTGATCGTCTTCGCGACGTCGAACTCGTCGTCGAGGTACTTGTAGACGATCTTTCGGCCGAAGACGCCGCCCTTCGCGTTGACGTACTTGAAGTACGCGTCGGCACCGCGGCCGACCGACCCGTACGCGGCGGCAGGGCCGCTGATGGGGATCGTGCCGCCGATCGTGATCGTGCTTGCCGTGACACCGGGCGTCGCCGCCGGACCGCTTCCAAGTGCGATCGCGGCCGCCGCCGCGGCGAGGTGCGAGATCACCGCGAGATCGGCTTCGGCAGCAGCGGCAGTGTCACGGTGATCTTGCCGACCGTGAGCCGCGAGTCGTCCGGAACGAGCTTGAGGTAGAGCAGGTTCGCGACGTTCTGCACGGTCGACGTCCCGCCGAGGTAGACGCGCAGCTTCGACCCGGGCCGGATCACGTTGCCCGTCGCGATGAGCTTGATCGCGACCGTGCGCGCCTTCGTGCCGAGTGACGTGATCGTTCCGCCTTCCGTCAGCACAGTCTCCTGGCCACGCGCATCGACCGACGTCAGCACCGCGACGAGGTGAGGCCATTGAGTCGGCGTCGACGCCGTGACGCGCACGACGGGGGCGCCGAACTGTTCGATCGACCGCTTCGGCAGGGTGAAAGCGCGCACGATCTTCCCCCGCGCCCCCAGTCCGGAGCGGCCCCGCGACACGAGCGTGAGGCTCTTCACCGCGGGCGGCGCCGCGAAGCTCGCGGTTTTCTGAGTCCAGGGGTCAGAAGCGACCTGCACCGGCTTTTCCGTGTCGACGCCGTTCGGAAGGCCCTTCAGAAAACGGTCGTACCATCGTGTCGATAGATCGAGCACGTGCGCGATATCGGGGCCGGGAAAGCTCGAGGGCGGGTGGCCGAAGTCGCCGACGTACAGGCGCTTCGGCCCGGCGAGCCGGCGATAGGCATTCGCAGCCTGGTCGATGTCGAACGCAAAGTCCCGGCGGCCCTGAAAGAGGAAGCTCGGCGTTGTCACGGCTGACAGGGCATTGAGGCTCGAACGCGTGCCGAGCAACGTTCGCACCGCCGGCAGGTTCTCGTTCCCGATCATCTGAGGCACGTACGGCCGCAGCCCCGGATCGATTCGGTCGACCGGCACGCTCTGCGCGAAGCTGTAGATCGCACCGGACTTGCCGAGGTTCTGGGGGAAGAGGGCGCCGTACAGATCGCTCCAGGTCTCGAACGTCTCGAGCGCCTTGAAAGGCACTCCCGCGACGACGGAGTTCCAAGCCGCGCCGCCGCCGAGCGAGATTCCCCAGGCGCCGACCTGCGTATCGCTCACCTCGGGCCGTGCGGCGAGCCACTGGAACTCGGTGCGGATGTCCGCGACCTCACGGGGCCCGTCGAGCGAGACATAGCCGCCGGACGTGCCATGACCTCGTGCGTCGGGGGCGAAAACGGCGTAACCCTTGCTGAGGTAGGCCGAGCCCAGGCCGGTGACGAGGCTCGTGTGATTGCCGCCGAGGCCGTGGAACAGCATGACGGCAGGCCATCCTTCTGCAGGCGCCGCCCCAGCGGGAACGAGGAGAGAGGCGTCGATGCGAACGCCGTCGTCCATCGTCAGTGACACCTCGCCGGCCTGTCCGACGGATGGCGCAGCGAGCGCGAAGGCCAGGAGGCAGGCAAGCGCAAGAAAGCGGCGCACGAGGTGCACAGCGTATCCCGGCTATACGATCGCCGTGTGGATCCGCGGCCGGTGGGCGTGTTCGACTCGGGCGTGGGCGGCCTGACCGTCCTGCACGAGTGCCTCGTGACCATGCCGCACGAGGACTTCGTGTACCTCGGCGACCACGCACGTCTGCCGTACGGGCCGCGCCCGCTGGGCGAGGTCCGGCAGTTCGCGCGCGAGATCGGTGCGTATCTGCAGAGCCAGGGTGTCAAGCTCGTCGTCAACGCATGCAACACAGCGACGTCCGCTGCGCTCCCGCAGTTGCAGGAGGATCTCGACGTCCCGGTCGTCGGCGTGATCACGCCGGAGGCGCACGCCGCCGTTCAGGCGACGCGCAACCGTCGCATCGGTTTGCTCGCGACGGAAGGCACGGTCGCCGCCGGCAGATATGCCGAGCTCGTGCATGCGCTCGACGCCGGTGTGGAGCTCGTGCCGGTCGCGTGCCCGCGCCTCGTGCCGCTGATCGAGAGTGAGGATCCGTTCGGCGCCGAGACGACGGCAGCGGTGCGCGAGTACGCCGCGCCGCTCAAAGACGCGGAGGTCGACACGGTCATCCTCGGCTGTACGCATTACCCCTTGATCAGGCCGATCTTCCAGCGAGTGTTCGGGCGCGACGTGACGCTCGTGTTCTCCGCCGAGGAGACTGCGCGCGAGGTCGCGGAGACGCTCGCGCGGAAAGGCTACGAGAACGACTCCCGACGAGAGGGCTCGTACCGTTTCCTGACTACCGGCGACCCCGACGCGTTCCGCGAGATGGGTGCGCGCTTCCTCCAGCTGCCGGTCGCCGAGGTCGAGCACGTGGAGCTGGCTGCGCGCGGTGCGGCGGCATGACGCCGAGGAACGACGGCCGCAGGACCGATGAGCTCCGCCCGCTCGAGCTGATCCCCGATTTCCTCGAGCAACCGCACGGCTCGGTTCTCTACGCGCAGGGGAAGACGAAACTCCTGTGCACCGCGTCGATCCAGGAAAGCGTGCCCCGCTGGCTGTACGGCAAGGGCCGCGGCTGGCTGACCGCCGAGTACTCGCTGCTGCCGGCCTCCACCGGAGACCGCACCGACCGTGAGGCCTCCCGTGGCAAGCAGGGTGGGCGCACGATCGAAATTCAACGGCTGATCGGCCGCTCGATTCGTTCGGTCACCGACTTCGAGGCACTGGGTGAGCGCACGCTCTGGGTCGACTGCGACGTGCTGCAGGCCGACGGCGGGACTCGCTGCGCTGCGATCACCGGTGCGTACGTCGCGGCGCGGCGTGCCCTCGACAAGTTCGGCCTCTCGAAGGCGTTGTCCGGCTCGGTCGCCGCCGTGTCGGTCGGGATCGTCGACGGCGAGGCGCTGCTCGACCTTGATTACTCCGAGGACTCCCAGGCCGAGGTGGACATGAACGTCGTCATGACGGGCGACGGCGCGCTCGTCGAGGTGCAGGCCACCGCGGAGAAGACGCCTTTCAGCCGTGCACGCTTGGATGAACTGCTCGAGCTGGCGGCAGGTGGGATCGAAGAGCTGGCACTGACTCAGGAGGAAGCGGTTGCTGCAGCTCGCGTCTAGCCAGCTGCCGACCCTCAACTGGGACGAGTCGCTCTTGCGGTTGACGCTCGCCGCTCTGCTCGGCGGTTTGATCGGCGTCGAGCGTGAGATGCGGGAGCGCGAGGCAGGCCTGCGCACGCATCTGCTCGTTTCGCTGGGCTCGGCCTTGTTCACGATCGTCGGCGCGTATGGGTTCCACGCGTTCCTCGATTCCGGCGCGAACGTCGTGCGTGCGGACCCGACGCGGATCGCAGCCCAGATCGTCACCGGCATCGGCTTTCTCGGGGCGGGCGCGATCATCCGGCAGGGACTGTCGGTGCGAGGCCTGACCACGGCCGCGACACTCTGGGTCGTTGCAGCAGTCGGTCTCGCGTCGGGCGCCGGTTACTACAGCGCTGCGGTGATCACGACTGCGCTCGTGCTGCTCGCCCTCTGGCCGCTGCGAATCATCGCGTACCGAATCCTCATTCGCTTCCGTCCGGAGGACGGGCGGCTGCTAGTCGCGCTGCCGGCCGGCCAGCCGCCGGGCGAGGTGATCGACGAGGTCGAGAAGACAGGAGCACGGATCGCGTCGCTCGAGGTCAGCCAGGAAGGAGACCGCCGGCGCCTCGAGTTCGACGTTGTGCTGCCGCGGGACACTCCGGCGGCGCGCATCGTCGCGCGAATCGCCGATCTCGAGCACGTCGCCGAGGTGCGGTGGACGGACTGAAGGCGCGGCTCGCGTCGCGCAACGCGAACAAGGCGCGCGAGCTCGAGCAGTTGTTGCCCAACTGGAGAATCGAGCCGCTCGAAGCCGACGACTACCCGGTCGAGGACGGCACGACGTACTACGACAACGCGCGCGGGAAGGCACTGTTTGGACGGACGCGGGCGGAGCCGGACGAGTGGGCGCTGGGAGAGGATTCCGGCATCGAGGTGGCAGCGCTCGGGGGCCGGCCGGGAGTCCAGTCGGCGCGTTCAGGCGGGGACCATCCGGTGGGCTGGCTGATCGGTGAGCTGGACGGTGTCGAAGACCGCGACGCGCGGTACGTGAGCGAGCTCGTGATCATCTCGCCCGCAGGCGAGGAGCTTCGCGGCACAGGCATGCTCGAAGGACGCATCGCCCACGAGCCACGTGGCAGCGAAGGCTTCGGCTTCGACCCGATCTTCATCCCTGCGGGCGAAGAGAGCACCGTTGCCGAGTTGGGCAACGACTGGAAGCGACAGCACTCTCACCGCGCGAATGCTGCGCGTGCGCTGCTCCTTGCTCTAGGCGAGACCCGTTAGCTCGTCTTCCTGGCGCTGCGCGGCGCGGTGCGTGAGCCACCAGTTCAGCTCGGCGCCGAACACGATCACGTTCGCCATCACGTAGAGCCAGACGAGCAGGATGGCTGGGGCCCCGAACGCACGCAGCGCCGGGTTGAGGTCCGCGTAACGCTGATAGAGCGGGAGCACCTGGAAGGTTGCCTCCAGGAGGACGGCGGCAACGGTCGCGCCCGGAAGGACTTCCCGTAGCGTCAGGTCGTCCTCGTTCGTCAGCACGTAGTAACAGGAGACGAGGAACACGAAGACGCCGATGAGCGAGACGCCGATGGAGAGCGCATACGCCGTCGCTGCGTTGGACACGACGCCCGGTAGGTACTCCTGCAACGCCGTCACGCCGAGCGAGCCTGCGAGCAGCGCGACGAACAGCGTCACCAGTGAGCCGACCATCAAGAGGAAGGCAAGCCCTTTACCGTGGAGGAACGAGCGGTTCGGGCGTCCGTAGACGATGTTGAGCGCCGATTCGAGCACGCTGAAGAGCGAAAGCGAGGTCCACAGCAACGCGAGCCCACCGATGATGCCGAGTGTCGCCGCGTTGTCCTGGACGGCGTGCACGAGGTTGATGATCTGGTCGATCGGTGTCCCCGGAAGCGTCTTCTTGATCTCTCTGACGAGGAACGAGGACTCGTCCGCGCGCCCGGTCAGCCCCAGCAGGGCGAGCGAGATGAAGGTCAGCGGGACGAAGGAGAGAAGCGCGAAGTAGGCGATCATCGCGGCCAGATGAGGGCCGCGGTCGGCGTAGAACTTCTGCACCAGATCCCGTCTCCGGACTCGCATCCCGCCGCAGTATCCCGTCAACGGCCACGCCGGCCGAGCCGCCGTGGCCTCTTC
>JALYLY010000097.1 GCA_030773975.1 Actinomycetota bacterium
CGCACGGTTGAACCGCCTTCGAGGCCCGCTCCGCAGGCACGGATCAATGACTACATCCGCGCCTCGCAGGTCAGGTTGATCGACGACGATGGCTCGCAGCTCGGGATCAAGCCCACGCAGGAAGCGATGCAGTACGCCTTCGACAAGGGGCTCGACCTCGTGGAGGTTGCCTCCCAGGCCGATCCGCCGGTGGCCCGGGTAATGGACTACGGGAAGTACCGGTACGAGCTGGAGCAGAAGGCCAAGCTAGCCCGCAAGCACCAGACGCAGATCAACGTCAAGGAGATCAAGCTCAGGCCGAAGATCGGGGTCCACGATTACAACACGAAAAGAGGCCACGTCGAGCGTTTTCTGAACCAACGCGCCAAGGTGAAGGTGACGATCATGTTCAGAGGGCGCGAGACCACCCATCCCGAGCGCGGCCGCGATCTGCTGATGCGGCTCGCGGAGGACGTCCAGGAGATCGGGATGGTGGAATCGCAGCCTTTGCTCGACGGCAGGAACATGACCATGGTGCTGGCGCCAACAAAGAATGCAGGAGTCAAAAGAGATGCCCAAGATCAAAACATCGAGCAGCGCGAAGAAGCGGTTTAAGGTCACCGGGAGCGGCAAGCTGCTGCGTCGCCAGGCGATGAAGAGCCACAACCTGACGAAGAAGACGTCGAAACGGAAGCGGCGCTTCAGCAAGGATCAGCCGGTGGCGGAGGCCAATGTGAGCGCCCTGAAGGCGATGCTCGGCAAACGGGCGAGGAGGTCGTAGCGTAGATGCCACGCGTCAAGCGTTCCGTCGCCTCCCGCAAGAAGCGGCGCAAAGTTCTCGACCAGGCCAAGGGCTACTGGGGGCTGAAGAAGTCCTCGTACAAATACGCGAAGGAGCAGGTCGACCACTCGCTCACGTACGCGTACCGTGACCGCAAGAACAAGAAGCGGACGTTCCGCCGCCTCTGGATCATGCGGATCAATGCGGCCGCACGCGCGAACGGCCTCTCGTACAACCAGTTCGTCGCCGGATTGAAGCAGGCGGAGATCGAGCTCGATCGCAAGGTGCTCGCCGATCTCGCCGTCAGCGATCCGCAGGCCTTTGGCGCCATCGCCCAGAAGGCCAAGTCCGCGTTGGCTGCCCAGCAGTCCTGATCACCTCTCGCGAGAACGAGAAGCTCAAGCTCGTTCGGAAGCTGCACGAGCGCGGCTGGCGCGACAAGCTTGGGCTCTTCGTAGCGGAGGGAGAGGACCTCGTGCAAGCGGCGCTCGACGCCGGGATCGAGCCGGCGGAGGTGCTCGTCGCCGGAGAGAACGTGGAGCCTGCCTTGCTGGCCGAGGTGTCCACGCTGGGCCATCCGCCGCGTGTGATCGGCATCTTCCGACGCGAGGATCTGCCGCGCGCCCCTGTGCCGGAGGTCGGTCTTGCGCTCTGGCACATCGGCGATCCGGGAAATGTGGGCACGCTCATCCGTTCGGCCGCTGCGCTCGGTCCTGCCTTCGTCGCTCTCTCGGAGGGTTCCGCCGATGCAACGGGCCCTAAAGCGTTGCGCGC
This sequence comes from Actinomycetota bacterium, assembly GCA_030773975.1. GTDB lineage: Bacteria > Actinomycetota > Thermoleophilia > Gaiellales > Gaiellaceae > 3-1-20CM-4-69-9. Next base: position 1,535 of record JALYLY010000097.1, read on the forward strand.
GTCGATGGGTGCGCTCTTTCGCGTGCCGCTGCTCCCCTTCGACGACGCGCCCGGTCGACGGATCGCGCTAGTCGCACACGGAGGCGTGCCTCCGGCGGAGCTCGACCTGTCGGGCCCGACGACGTTCGTCCTGGGGGCCGAGCGCGAAGGGCTCCCCGAGAGCGTGCTCGCAACCTGCGAGGAGCGCGCGACGGTCCCGCTCGTGCCGGGCTCTGAATCCTTGAACGTCGCGACCGCCGGCGCGATCGCGCTCTACGAGCTCAGTCGGCGCGACGGGTGACCCACACCGTGTCCTCGCGTCCGGTGTAAGGAGTGCGGTCGAACCAGCCGTAGCAGGCTTCGATCTCGAAGCCCGATCGCTCGAGAAGGTCGCGCCACTCGTCGGGCGAGAGCCACGCGAGCGCCATAGTCGTCTCCCGCTCGTCGTCCCGCACCGTCAGCGTCAGCGTTCGCGCCGCTTCGTCCCACACGGCGTGCTCGAAGATCCCCGGCTCCCGTTCGAGCCAGCGGTCATGCGTCTGGCCGATGTCGGCCGCGTCGGGTGCGAACACGTCGAAGACGAACCGACCGCCGGGCATGAGCAGGTCGTGCGCCGCGCAGAGGACGCTCAGCCGATCCTCGTCCGTGTGCATGTGGAGCAGCGAGCGGAACGGACAGATCACGAGGGGGACGTGCTCCTCGACGGGCGGCTCCCGCAGATCGCCTACCCGCAGTTCGAGCTGGACGCCGGCGAGCGCAGCACGGCGGGCGCACACGTCGAGCATCGCCCTGGACGAGTCGACCCCGATCACGCGGAGCCCGTCGGCGGCGATCGGGACCGCGATCCGTCCGGTCCCGACACCGAGCTCCAGCACGGGCCCGCCGGACCGGCGTGCTTCCTCCAGATAGAACGCGACGTCCTCGACGACGCTCGCGCTCCACGGGTCGTACAGCTCCGCTATCGCGTCGTAACTGCTCAAAAGCTAGATTCGGCCTGTGGACTGGGACGCGTATACAGACAACGCCTTGAAGAGTTTCGCGGAAGCGGCCACCTCCGGCGAGCTGGGGGAGGCTCACACCGCCTGGCTGGGCCGGAAGAGCGAGCTCAAGGTCGGTCTCCGCAACGTCCGTGACCGTGAGACCGGCATCGCGCTGAACGCCGTGCGAGAGCGGCTCGAGGAGGCGTTCGCGGCCTGTGAGGCGGAGCTCGAACGTGCCAGACTGGCCGAGCTCGACGAGTTGCTCGACGTCACGCTGCCCGGCACTTCGCTGCGGCGGGGGCGGCTGCACCCACTGACGCAGATCAGGCGCGAGGTCGAGGACATCTTCCTGGGGCTCGGGTACGAAATCGTCGACAGTCGCGAGGTCGAGACCGTCTGGCACAACTTTGACGCACTCAACCAACCGCTGACCCATCCCTCGCGGTCGCACCGGGACACGTTCTATATCGACGACGAAACGCTGCTGCGGACGCACACGTCTACAGGTCAGATCCGCGTAATGGAGACGCGGGAGCCGCCGATCTACATCGCGACGCTCGGTCGCACCTACCGGCGCGACACGCCGAGCCCGAAGAGCACTCCGAACTTCCATCAGGTCGAGGCCCTGGCCGTCGACCGCGGGATCACGCTCGCCGACCTCAAGGGAACGCTGATGCATTTCTTCCGCGCCATGTTCGGCGATGACCGCGAGGTGCGTATGCGGACAAGCTTCTTCCCCTTCACGGAGCCCTCAGTGGAGTTCGACGTGACCTGCTTCCTCTGCGCCGGTAAGGGCTGTCCGTTTTGCAAGTACACGGGCTGGTTCGAGATGGGCGGCGCAGGGGTCGTCGATCCCGCCGTGTTCGAGAACGTCGGCTACGACCCGGAGGAATGGTCGGGCTTCGCCTGGGGGCTCGGCCTCGACCGCATCGCCGCACAGCGCCACGGCATTCCCGACATCCGCATGTTCTGGGAGAACGACCTACGAGTTCTGAGGCAGTTTTAGTTGAAGCTCCCTGTCAGCTGGCTACGCGAGTACGTCGCGATCGAGATGCCGATCCGCGAGCTCGCGGACCGGCTCGTCATCTCTACCTGCGAGGTCGACAGGTTCGAGACCGTCGGCGTGGCCGACGTCGACGGCAACCTCGGGCTCTTCCGCGTCGGACGGGTCCTCGACGCAGTCAAGCACCCGAACGCGGACCGGCTGCAGCTGTGCCAGGTCGACGTCGGGGAAGGCAACCCGCGCCAGATCGTCTGCGGGGCTTGGAACTTCGGCACCGGCGCGACCGTGGGCGTAGCGCTGCCCGGCGCCGTGCTGCCCAACGGGTTGCAGCTCGAGCAGCGCAAGGTGCGTGGCGAGCTCAGCGACGGAATGATCCTCGCCGAGGACGAAGTCGAGCTCGGCGCGGATCACACGGGGATCATGGTGCTCCCGAACGGGATCGAGCCCGGAACGCCGCTCGCCGACGTTCTCCCACTGACCGACACCGTCCTCGAGCTGGAGACGAGCCACAACCGGCCCGACCTCCTGGCCGTCTACGGCATCGCCCGCGAGGTGGCGGCTCTCTTCGATCTCCAGCTCTCGCCGCCGCCCGGAATCGACCCGCCAAGCGAAGCGGACGAGCTCGTCGACGTCACGGTCGACGACTTCGAAGGCTGCCCGCGCTACATCGGCCGCCTTTTTCGCGACGCGACGATCGGCCCCTCGCCGTTTTGGCTCAAGGCACGCCTGCTCGCCGCAGGCATGCGCCCGATCTCGAACGTCGTCGACGTCACGAACTACGTCATGCTCGCGTTGGGCAACCCGTTGCACGCCTTCGACTTCGCAAAGCTCGCCGGCGGAAAGATCGTCGTTCGGTGCGCGAGCCCCGGCGAGAAGCTACGCACACTGGATGGCGTCGAGCGCGACCTCGAGCCGTACGACCTGATGATCGCCGACGCCGAGCGTGCGGTCGCGCTTGCGGGGATCATGGGCGGCGAGGAGACCGAGATCGGCGAAGCAACGAGTGACATCCTGCTCGAGGCGGCCAACTTCGAGCCGAACACGATCTTCCGCACCTCCGAGCGGCTACGCCTGCGCACCGAGGGATCGAACCGCTGGGAGAAGGGCGTCGATCCCTACCTGGCCGAGCAGGCCGCCAAGCTCGCAACCCAGTTGATCGTCGAGCTCGCCGGTGCGAAGTGGGTCGGCCACGCAGACGTCCACGACGGGCTGCCCGAACCGCCGGTCGTCCGCTTCCGTCCGGAGCGGACCGATGCCGTCATGGGTCTAGAGACTCCGCCGGAAGAGCAGCACACCATCCTCCGGCGTCTCGGCTTCGGCGTCGAGGGCGAGAGCATCGCGGTGCCGACGTGGCGCGCACGCGACGTGACGCGAGAGATCGACGTGGTCGAGGAGGTCGTGCGCTTCCGTCTCGACGACGTTCCTGCGCGGCTGCCGCGCCGCCAGGCCATGTTCGGGCGGCTTTCCAAGCTGCAGAGGATCCGTCGTCGGACCGAGGACACGCTGGTCGGCTTCGGCTACTCGGAGGCGTACACCTGGAGCCTGTTGCCTGCCGATCCGACACCAGGCGCGGTCGAACTCCAGGAGCCGCTTTCGAGCGAACAGGCCGTTCTCCGCACGTCGCTGGTCGAAGGTCTGCTCGCTTCCGCGCGGCGCAACCTCGACGCTGGTAACGACGACATCGCGCTCTTCGAGCAAGCTCACGTCTACCTCCCCGCGGACGACCGGCTTCCAGAGGAACGCTGGCGCGTGGGCGGCATCGCGGAAGGCGGGTTTCCATTCGCTAAAGGCACCGTCGAAGGCCTCTATGCCGCCCTCGGCATCGAGCCGTCTTTCCGCCCCGCGGACGATCTCCCCGCACCGGGTCGCGGGGCGCGAACGGACGAGGGTTGGGTCGTGGCTTTGCGCGATCCCGACCTTCCCGGCGATTGGGGGGCCTTCGAGCTGGACGTCGACGCGCTCGCCGAACGCGTTCCGGACCTGATCGTCTACGACGACGTCATCACCTACCCGCCCGTCCGCCAGGACCTCGCCTTCACGGTCCCGGATGAGGTGACCGCCGGCGAGCTGGTCGGAGCTGCCAGGGAAGCCGCCGGCCCGGAGCTCAGAGAGATGCGTGCCTTCGACGTCTATCGAGGCGAACAGGTGGGCCCCGGCAGGAAGTCGATCGCCTTCTCGGTGACCTTCCAGTCACCTGAGCGGACACTCACCGACGAGGACGCCGGAGAGCTACGAAACCGCATCGTTGCGGCCCTGGAACAGGCGTTCGGCGCCCAGCTCCGGGCCTAGATCCAGTCGCTCGTTCCTTCCGCGTAACGCCACTCTGACAACGAGAAGAGAACGAGATGACCAAGCGCATTGCGAGCCTGACGAGCACGATCGTGCTCGCCCTTGGCGTCGCTGCGTTCACGGGCTCGGCCCTCGCGGGCAACGGCAACAGGAACGGCAAGGCCGACACCCAAACCGTTTCCGCGAACGGGTCCGCTTCCCAGGTCGCGGCCGGGAACTCGGCGGGTGCTCACGGAAACTCGACCAACGCGGCGGGCCAGATCAAGCAGGACTCTGTCTCGACGCAGGCCTCCGGCGGCGGCAGCGCCGACCAGAACGCGGGCGCTGAGGCGGGCGCAAATCCGACGAGCGCGACGGGAGCGATCGGCAGCCGCACGCTGCCTTTCACCGGCTTCCCGATCTGGATCGTCGTGCTTGTCGCGCTCGCTCTCATCGCGGTCGGCATGACCCTGAGGCGACGGAGCAGCGCTCCGTCGTCGTAAATCCGAAAGGCGCGCGGCGCCGTAGAGACCGGGCATGGCCACACGAATCGTGCTCGCCGCTCTACTCGCCGCGCTCTTTCTTCCATCGGCCCTTGCTCGGGCCGACAACCCGAGGCTCGTCGCCAGGGTGGGCCAGAACGACTCCTTCACGATCTCGCTGCGCGAAGCGTCCGGAACTCCCGTCACGCACCTCGACCCCGGGACGTACGACGTCGAGGTTCATGACTTTTCGGAGGAGCACAACTTTCATCTGCACGGACCGGGAGTGGACAAGGCGACGGCCGTCGGCGATGTCGAAGACGTCGTGTTGACCGTCACGCTGGCGGACGGTAAGTACGCTTTCGAGTGCGCTGCTCACGTGAGCACCATGAACGGATGGTTCACGGTCGGCCAGGTTGCGCCGACCAGCATCGCAGCCGGCGTGGGGCCCAAGCGGAGCATCTCGCTTAAGCCGAAGACCGCCGTGGTAGGGCCCGCGACGATCACGGTAAGCGACCGTAGCCGCAGCGACAACTTCCACCTCACGGGCCCGGGCGTGAACCGGAAGACCGGCGTCGTCTTCCGCGGGCGCGCGAGTTGGAGCGTCACGCTGCTGCCGGGGGTCTATGCGTACCGCTCGGACAAGCACAAGACTCTGCGCGGCTCGCTGGTCGTCACGCTTCCCTCCTAGCGAGCTTCACGAGCCCGGCGCGCTCGCCCCCGGCCGCGCGGATATCGGCCTGCCGATCGAGCTCCGCGTTGAGCTCCGCACCGAAGAGAAGCGCGAACGCCGAGTAGTTGAGCCACAGCAGCAGGATGACGCCGCTCGCGATCGTCCCGTACGTCTTGGTGTAGTTCCCGGCGTACGTGACGTAGAGGGCGAAGAGGCCCGAGAGGAGCAGCCAGAGCAGGCCGCCGACGAAAGAGCCCGGCGTGATCCACTTCCAGCTTCGCTGCTCCTTGTTCGGCGCGAGGTAGTACACGAGCCCGAAGAAGAGCAGGATCGCGCAGAACGCCACAGGCCAGCGTGCGATCCCCCAGATCCACTGGAAGGCGCCGCCGAGTCCTGCCTTCTTCGCGATCGCATCCCCGAGCGCTCCGCCGACGACGATGAGCAGGAAGATGCCGGCCGTCGTGATCCCGCTCGTGACGACGAGGAGGATTGCGATTCCGCGCACCTTCCAGAAGGGACGTGTCTCCTGCCGGCCGTAGGCCCTGTTCACCGCCTTGATCACCGAGGTGATCGCCCCGCTTGCCGCCCAGACAGCCCCGAAGAAGCCGATGAGGAATGCCGCCGCCGACGTTCCTCCCTGTGAGTCCTTCTGCAGGCTCGTGATGAATTTGATCACGCCGTTCGGCGCAATCGGGTCGAGCAGCGTCTTCACGTCGTCGAACAGGTGAAAGAGACCGAGCGCCCCGAGGAGGAAGGCTGCAGCCGGGAAGAAGGCGAGGAGCGAGCTGTAGGCGATCTGCTGGCAGAGTCCCATGCAGTCGTCCTTCATGAAAGCGGCGAAGCTGCGCTTGAACGCGGCCAGCCACTCGGCCGGGCTCAGCTTCTGTGGCGAGCTCGGGACGTGCCCGGCGGTCGCGTCTCGATCAGTCGCGGTCGACAAAGCGGAAGCGGCCGAGCTTCGCTTTCGTCTCGCCCTCCTGCCCGCGCCGGAAGATCAGCCGCGCGGTGGCCCCGACGCCGCCTGCGAGCAAGAAGCCCACTCCGAGCGCCCCTACCGCTACCGCCGGAAGGTTTGAGCGCAGCTTGGCGCCGATGTTGGTCGCCTCGCCGATTTCCTCGCGAAGAGTGTCGGCGGCTCCGGCAAGCTGGTCGCGTTCGGACTCGATGTCGCGGCGGACCTCCTCGAGTGTCCGGCTGTTGCTACCGGCCATCGCGCTTCAGCGCTTCTGTCGTCAGCTTCGCCTCGCGAATCGCCTGCTCGGGAACCGGAGGCGACCCCTGCTTGATCTTCAACACTCCCAGCACGCCCAGCGCGAGCGCGAACAGGAAGAGGATCCCGGTCGTGATCAGGAGGGCGAGCCAGGTGGACACGACTGTCGCGAGCGCGGCCGCGATCGTCGCAAATGCGAAGCCGACGACGAAGAGGAGCATGATTGCGGCCGCGAG
>JALYLY010000098.1 GCA_030773975.1 Actinomycetota bacterium
GAGCGAAGGAGCTCGCCACGCTCGGCATCGGCGTCGCGGTCATGATTCTCGTTGCGGGCGTCGACTACACGGGCTGGCGCGCGCTTAAAGCGAAGCGGCCGCGAGCCGGGCAGTGACCCCTGCTCGACACCGCCACGGGTTCGAGCCCAGTACCGCCCATCTCGATTCGAAGCCCTTGTACGGCGCTTCGCCGTCTCTACGAGCGCCAGAGCTCGCGCAAGAGCCGGTTGAATGCCTCCGGCTCCTCGATCTGCGGGGTATGCATCGAGCGTTCGAACACGACGAACTGGGCGTCGATTCCGTCGGCGAGGCTCCGGCAGACAGCGGCGAAGTCGCGGCCGCCGCGGGCGTGGCCGTCGTACGCCCCGGCGACGACGACCGTCGGAAACGCCGCCCGCGCGAGCAGGTCGAGCCGGATCGGCGCGTCGCCCGGCCAGCTCTCCCGGTGCGTTGCCTCTGCAGCTGCCCACTCCGCCGCGCCGAACGACGCGATCCACGCGTCGATGCGGTCGCGGCTCATCCCGCGCGTCCGCGCCCACTCCTGCACGAACTCGGCTGTTGTGAGCTCGTGCGCGCGCTCGTAGACGGGTTTCATAGCGACGGTCGTCGCCTCGGCTGCCGCGTCGCCGCGCGCGAGCTCGAATGCCGGAGGTTCGATCGCCACCAGGGAAAGCAACCGCTCCGGGACCCGGGCCGCGGCGATCAACGCGACGACCGCGCCGTACGAGTGGCCGACGACGTGCGCCTGCCCGAGCTCGTCGAGCAACGCAACGAGATCCTCAGCATCGGTCGGCCAGCCGTCGGAAGCGGTGCTCGCGCTACCGCCGAAGCCGCGACGATCGACAACGATCACCCGGTATTCGTCTGCGAGCGCGAGCTGCTCGCGAAACGTGTCGAGCCCGCCGCGGAACGATCCGTGTACGAAGACGGCGGGAGTCCCGTCACCACGCGTCTCGAGATGGAGCTCGCTCACGGAGCGCAGCCTATTCCCGGTCCGCAGCAGTCCATACTCCGGGGATGCCAAGCCTCGTCGCGCTCAGCGCCGCCGGCGACGACTTCATCGCCGCGCTGACTGCGGTGTGGGATGCGGGCGACGCCGTCCTGCCCGTCGACCCGCGTCTGCCGCCGGACGCACGCGAGAGGCTCCTTGACCGTCTGGGTGCCGGTGAGGACGTGGAGCCTGGTGATGCACTCGTCGTCGCGACGAGCGGGACCACGGGTGAGCCCAGGGGGGCGGTGCTCACGCACGACGCGCTGGCGGCCGCAGCGCGGTCGACCAGTCGGCGCGTCGCCGTGGATCCCGAGTTCGATCGCTGGCTCGCCTGCATTCCGCTCGCCCACGTGGGCGGCCTCGGGGTCGTCGTCCGCGCGCTCTTGACGGGGACGCCCTGCGTCATCCGCGAACGCTTCGAACATCGAACCGGTGCCACGCTCGTCTCGCTCGTGCCCGCGCACCTGCAACGCTTCGACGTCTCCGAGTTCCGCACAGTACTCCTCGGAGGGCAGGCGCCGCCCGCCGACGTGCCGGCGAACGTGGTAGCCACATACGGGCTGACCGAGACGGGCGGCGGCGTCATCTACGACGGTCTGCCGCTGGACGGCGTCGAGGTCCGGGTCGCAGAAGACGGACGCATCTGGCTGCGCGGGCCAACGCTCTTGCGCGCCTACCGGGACGGCACCGACCCGAAAGACACGCGCGGGTGGCTCGACACGGGGGACCTCGGCGCACTCGGAGCGGACGGCCGGCTGACGGTGTTCGGTCGCTCCGGCGAGATGATCGTGACAGGGGGCGAGAAGGTCTGGCCGACGCCGGTCGAGCAGGCGCTGCTGCAACATCCTGCAGTGGCCGACGTCGCCGTCGCCGGACGTGCCGATGCGGAGTGGGGGCAGCGCGTCGTCGCGTACGTCGTCCCGCGCAACCATGCAGCGCCCCCGTCGCTCGAAACCCTCCGTGCGACGGTGAAGGACCAGCTCCCCGCGTACATGGCTCCCCGCGAAGTAATCGCGGTCGATGCACTTCCGAGGACGCCGCTCGGCAAAGTGCAGCGTGACCGCTTGAGCTAACGCTGGGGTTTGCGCCCCGAAAGGCGCGGAGTAAACTCGGCTCTTCTCTCTAGAGTGGGGTGACCTTTGTGGTGCACCGGGCTACCAGCGTGAGCGGCGGGCAGATTTCCGTGGGCGAGTTCGTCAGGGAGTTGCAGTCGCTTCCATTGCTTGCGGATCTCTCGGACGGCGATCTCAGCGGCATTGCCGAGGCGTTCGAGGAGCTCTTCGCGGACGAGGGCGACCGCATCCTCGCGCAGGGATCCCACCGCGGCGGACTCGGCCTGATCCTCGAGGGGCAGGCCGCCTTGCGGATCGACGGCGAAGAGCGGGCGAGATTCGGACGTGGCGAGTTCTTCGGCGAGGTGTCGGCGGTGCTCGACGCCCCGGTCACCGGCGATGTCGTGGCGCTCGGCCCGGTCCGCTACATCCGGCTCGGCGGGGCCGACGTCGCACCGTTCCTGCACGCCCACCCGGCGATCTGCTTCCGGCTCCTACAAGCGGAGGCCCGGCGCCTACGCGATCCACGACGCTGGTACTCGTCTTCTCCGATGCGCGTTGCCGATCCGGACTGGACGCCGGTCAGCTGGCGGCGAAGAGAAGCTCTGCAGCAGCCGACGTATCCGGATCCGGCCGAGGTGGACGCAGTGACCGCAGAGCTGGCCCTGCAGCCGCCGCTCGTGTTCGCCGGCGAGGTGCGGCGTCTGAGCGACGCGCTCGCCGAGGTCGCGGCCGGCCGGGCATTCCTACTGCAGGCCGGTGACTGCGCGGAGTCCTTCGCCGAGAGCTCCGCCGACGTGATGCGGAACCGGCTCCGCGTCATGCTGCAAATGGCCCTGGTGCTCACCTACGGCGCGGGCGTCCGAGTGGTCAAGGTCGGACGGATGGCCGGCCAGTTTGCCAAGCCTCGCTCGTCGCCGGTCGAGCGCGTCGGCGACCTCGAGCTGCCGTCTTTCCGCGGCGACATCGTCAACGAGGAGCGACCGGAGGCTGCCGCACGGACGCCCGATCCGCTGCGCATGCTCGCCGCCTACCACGAGTCCACCTCACGGCTCAATGTGCTCAGGGCGCTCGTCGAAGGCGGGTTCGCAAGCTTGCACCAAGCGCATGCCTGGAACCAGGACTTCGTCCTTTCGAGCCCGGAAGGACAGCGCTACGAGACGCTTGCCGGCGAGATCCAGCGTGCCCTTACCTTGATGCGCGCGACCGGCGTCGAGCTGGGTGCGGTCGAACGCGCCGAGTTCTGGACGAGTCACGAGGCGCTTTTGCTGCCTTACGAGGAGGCGCTCACCCGCCGAGAGCCCGACACAGGCGGGTGGTATGACGGCTCCGCGCACATGCTCTGGGTCGGCGAGCGCACGCGGCAGCCCGACGGCGCCCACGTCGAGTTCCTCTCGGGGGTACAGAACCCGGTGGCGTCGAAGATCGGTCCCTCCGCTACGCCGGACGACGTCGTGGACCTCTGCGAGCGGCTCAATCCCGAGCGAATTCAAGGGCGGCTGACGCTCATCAGCAGGATCGGCGCGACGCACGTCACCGACCGGTTGCCGCCGCTGCTCGCGGCCGTCCGCGAGGCGGGACACCCAGTGGTCTGGACGTGCGACCCGATGCACGCGAACACCTCGACAACGGCCGGCGGTCGTAAGACACGCCACTTCGACACGATTCTCGAGGAAATCGAGGGCTTCTTTGCGGCCTGCGCGGCCGAGGCGACATGGCCGGGCGGAATCCATGTGGAGCTCACCGGCGAGAACGTCACCGAGTGCCTCGGCGGCGGCGACGGACTCGCCGAGGACGACCTCGAGTTGAACTACACGTCCACCTGCGACCCCAGGCTGAACGTACGCCAGTCGCTCGACCTCGCGTTCCGCCTCGGCGAGCTCTTGAGGGCCTGATGGCAGTACGCACCACCGAGGCGGTCGGTCGGGCATTTCTCGAGCACACGCTCGCACTCCGGAACCCCGGTCTGAGCGCCGTGGTCGTGCCGGCGCCCCGAGCGCCCCTGACCGTTCTCCCCGCCGCCGTGCGCGAAGAGGTCGTGTCGTTGTGGCACCGGCCGGACGACCGCTCGTTCGCGGGCGTCGGCATTGCGGCGGCGATCGAGGTGCAGGGAACCGACCGCTGGCGGCAGCTGCGCGAGGCGACCGCGTCGGTGCTCGGCCGCGTGCACGTCACCGTACACCGCGATGCGGCGCCGGTCCGCCCAGTGCTCGTCGGCGGTCTTGCGTTCGCTCCAGGATGGGCGGACGGTTGCTGGGAGTCGTTCGGCGACGGCGGCTTCGTGCTCCACCGCTGGACGTACGAGCGCGCCGAGCGCCCGACGCTGACGCTCGTCGTGGAGGCGTCCGCGCTGAGCGACGATGCCGCGGCACAGCTTCTGACGGAGTACGACCGGATCGTCGCGGCGCTCGCGGCCGCCGCGGACGATCAGCTCTTCCCGCAACCGGAGACTGCCGCCGACGGCATTCCGGAGCCCTTGCTGCGACAGATGCCGATGGTGGACTGGATCGACCACGTGCGGTCGATCCAACATGAGCTCGAACGGGGGGACTTCGTGAAGCTGGTTGCCGCACGCCGGTGCGATGTCTTCGTCGAGGGTCTCGATGCAATGTCGATCGTCTCGCGGATGGCACACGACTTCGCGGAGTGCACGGCGTTCCTGTTTCAGCGCGGCGAGCGAACGTTCGTCGGCGCGACGCCGGAGATGCTCTTCAGGACGCGCGGGCGTACCGTGGAGAGCCAGGCGCTTGCCGGCTCGCTCCAGGCCCAAGGCGGGTCCGGCAACCGTGCGGCGCTGCTTGCGCATAGCCGGAAGAACCTCGGCGAGCACGATGTGGTGGTCCGCGCAGTCGTGGACGGCCTCGGAGAACACTGCGTTGCAATCGAACATCCGCCGCAACCCGAGATCGTGCAGGTCCGGAACCTCATCCACCTGAGCACACCAATCCGCGCCGAGCTCCGTGATGGAGCACATCCCGTCGACATCCTCGAGGCGTTGCATCCCACACCCGCCGTCGGCGGTGTACCGCGACGCGAGTCAATCCGCTGGATCGTCGAGCACGAGCAATCGCCACGCGGCTGGTACACCGGCCCGATCGGATGGATCGACACTGCGGGCGACGCCACCTTCAGGGTGGCGCTGCGGTGCGGCGTCGTGGCGCCGGGGGCACGCGTCGCGCACCTCTACACCGGGGCGGGCATCGTCGCCGCCTCGAATCCGTCTGCCGAGTACCACGAGACGTCGCTGAAGCAGCGGCCGTTCCTTCGAGCGCTCGGCGTCGTCACGTGACCGAAGAGAACTTGCTCACTCAGTGGTCGAGGCTGCTGCTGTCGAGCTTGGCCGCCGCGGGCGTCCGCGACGTTGTCCTGAGTCCCGGCTCGCGGTCGACGCCGTTCATGGTCGCCGCCGTGCATGAGCCCAGGCTGCGTTGCCACGACTCGCTCGACGAGCGTGCTGCTTCGTTCTTCGCGCTCGGCCAAGCCCGCGTGACCGGCCGGCCTTCGCTGCTCATTTGCACGTCGGGCACGGCGCCGGCGCACTACCTGCCTGCGGTCATGGAGGCGAGCCTGTCCTACCTTCCGCTACTCGTCCTCACGGCCGACAGGCCCTTGGAACTACAGGACTGCGCAGCGCCACAGACGGTCGACCAGATCAAGCTCATGGGTGACCAGGTCCGCCGTTTCTACGAGCTCGGCACACCCGAGGCCGCCCCCTCCGCACTGATCGGCCTGAGGCGGCTCGCGGCCCAGGCGGTGCACTACACGCTCTGGCCGACGCCCGGCCCGGTCCACCTGAACGCGCGGGCACGCAAGCCGCTCGAACCGGTGGCTGCCGCGGGCGCCGCGGGCGAAGTGCTCGAGACGCGCGTCGACGACCTGCTCGCCAGGCCGATCGTCTCGGCGCCTCCGCCCGCCGTCCAGCCAGACCTGGACGCGCTCGAGCGGACAGCTGCAGTCTGCCGCGGGACGGAGCGCGGCCTGATCGTGTGCGGCCCGGGCCCCTTGCGGCAGCGCCGCCTGCGCGAATCGATCGATCGCCTCGCGCGTGCAACCGGTTTTCCGGTGCTCGCGGAGTCGACGAGCCAGTTGCGCTTTGGGGCGCGCCCAGACGGCGTTTCCCGCTGCGACGCGTTCGATGCAGTGCTTCGCTCGCCCGGCTTTCGTGCGCACCACCGCCCCGACGTAGTCGTGCAGATCGGAGCCGCGCCGGTCTCGGCGGGATACGAGCAGTACGCTCTTTCCTACGCCGACGTGGCGAGCATCGTCGTCGCCCCGTACGGCTGGCAGGACCCGTTCAGCAGGGCGACAGAGCTGATCCTCGGCGACCCGCTGCTCGCTCTCGAGCAGCTCGAGCGGGCGATCGGGACGACGGCGCCGCCCCCGTCGGAGTGGAGCGAGGCGTTCGACGAGGCGGATCGGCGCGCGTGGAGGGTAGTCGACGCCGACATCGCGAACGGTGACGACGCTTTCAGCGAGGGGGCGGCCGTTCGCACGGTGTTCGAACGCGTGCCGCACGGTTCGCTCGTGATGCTCGGCAACAGCCTCTCGGTGCGCGAGGTCGACACGTTCTACCGGCCGGGCAGCGTGGACGTCGACATCCTCTGCCAGCGCGGAGCCAACGGCATCGACGGCATCGTGGCGAGCGCATCCGGGAGCGCGGCCGCGCAGGAGCAGCCGGTGACCGTTCTCCTCGGCGACGTCAGCTTCCTGCACGACCTCACAGGCCTCGCACTCGCGGGCCGTGCCGGCGTTCCGGTGGTGGTGGTCGTAGTGAACAACAACGGCGGTCGCATCTTCGAGCAGTTGCCGCTCGCGAGTATCACTGGGCTGCCGCCGGCCGTGATGGAGCACGTGACGACGCCGCATGACGCGCGCCTCGAGCACGCGGCGCTGCTGTTCGGCCACCGCTACGGAGCAGCGATGTCGCCGACGGATCTGGCCGAGCTGCTGGACAACGCCTATGCCGCGCCCGGCTGTACGGTCGTCGAGGCGAAGGTCAGCGCGCACGGCGCGGCCGAACAGCACCGACGCGTCTTCGCAGGCATCGCCGCCGCTGTCGACGAGCTCGCGGCGCCATTAGCTACCGGATCGGGGTGGTGACCGTGGCTGTCGAGCTAGGCCCGAACGAGGTGTCTGAGCTTTTCGACCCCGCTCGTTGGACGGTGGTGGACGGCTTCCAGTTCGAGGACATCACCTACCATCGAGCAGTCGACCAGGGGACGGTCCGGGTCGGCTTCCACCGTCCCGAGGTGCGCAACGCGTTCCGGCCCCAGACCGTCGACGAGCTCTACCGAGCGCTCGACCACGCGCGCATGAGCCCCGATGTCGGATGTGTGCTCCTCACGGGGAACGGTCCGTCACCACGCGATGGAGGCTGGGCGTTCTGCTCTGGCGGCGATCAGCGCATCCGCAGCCGGGACGGGTACCGCTATGCGGCAGGTGACACCGCGGAGACGATCGACCCCGCGCGCACGGGCCGGCTCCACATCCTGGAGGTGCAGCGCCTGATCCGATTCATGCCGAAGGTCGTCATCTGCGTTGTCCCTGGCTGGGCCGCGGGTGGCGGCCACAGCCTCCACGTCGTGTGCGATCTCACGATCGCGAGCCGTGAGCATGCGCGCTTCAAGCAAACCGACCTCGACGTTGCGAGCTTCGACGGCGGCTTCGGCTCCGCCTACCTCGCGCGTCAGGTTGGGCAGAAGTTCGCGCGCGAGATCTTCTTTCTAGGGCGGGAGTACGACGCGGAAGCTGCGTACCGCATGGGGATGGTCAACGCGGTCGTGCCGCATGCCGAGCTCGAGACGGTGGCGCTCGAGTGGGGCCGCCTCGTCAACGAGAAGAGCCCGACGGCCGTGCGGATGCTCAAGTTCTCGATGAACCTCATCGACGACGGGCTGGTCGGCCAGCAGGTGTTCGCCGGCGAAGCGACCCGGCTTGCCTATATGACGGACGAGGCGCAAGAAGGACGGAACGCGTTCCTCGAAAAGCGGCCGCCGGACTGGTCTGGCTTCCCCTACCACTATTGACGCAGCCGCGTGTCTACTCCGTACCGATGCGCGTGCGGTTCCGCGGTATCGACGTCCGCGAAGGCGTGCTGATCGAAGGGGCCGCGGGCTGGGGTGAGTTCTGCCCTTTCCCCGAGTATGGCGATCACGTCGCTGCGCCATGGCTCGCCGCAGCGCTCGAGGCGAGCACGACCGGCTGGCCGAAGCCGGTGCGCGAGCGCGTCGCCGTGAACTGCACGGTCCCGGCAGTCGGAGCCGAGCGTGCGCACGAGATCGCCGCGACCTCCGGCTGCGCGACGGCGAAGGTGAAGGTCGCGGATCATCGCGACTCGCTCGGCGAGGATCTCGAGCGTCTGAGGGCGGTACGGGATGCTCTCGGTCCCGACGGCTTCGTCCGCTGCGATGCAAACGGGGCGTGGGGGGTCGAGGAGGCGGTCACCTCGGTCCGGCAGCTCGACCGCGCGGCGGGCGGGCTCCAGTACGTCGAGCAGCCTTGTCGCACGATCGACGAGCTCGCCGCCGTTCGCAAGCGCGTCGACGTCCCGATCGCGGCCGACGAGTCGATCCGTCAGGCAGAAGACCCGGTGCGGGTTGTTGTCGCCGAGGCCGCCGACATCGCCGTGCTCAAGTGTGCACCGCTCGGGGGTGTACGCCGGGCGCTCCAGGTCGCCGAGGCGGCAGGCCTCCCCTGCGTCGTCTCCTCGGCGCTCGAGACGAGCGTCGGCCTCGCCGCCGAGCTCGCGTTGGCCGGGGCGCTTCCCGAGCTCGACTACGCGTGCGGCCTCGGCACGATCGACCTATTGGCAGGCGACGTCGTCGCCGCGTCGTTGGTTCCCGTCGACGGCACCCTGCCGGTGCCGACGCGGGCGCCCGACCCAGACGATGCGCTCTTGGAACGGTTCGCGGCGGATGACGACCGTGCCCGGTGGTGGCACGAACGGCTCGAGCGCGTCGGGGCGGCGATCGCGTGACGATGCGAATCGACGTCTACACGCACTTCGTGCCGCCGACACTGCTCGACGATCTCGAAGCGGTCAGCGGAACGGAGCATGCGCGTGGTCGCGTTCGTCGTCCCGCGCAACGCCGCGCCGCCGCCGCCCCTCGAGCGGTAGCGCAGCTTGCGTCCTCGGGCGGGCGCACTAGACTCCGTGCTGGATCGTGATGGGGATGCCGGCGACCGGCCTGACGCGGGGCGAAGCCCTACGCACCGAGCTCGTCGGCGAGCTCCGGATGTTCTCGTTGCCGGCCGGCCTCGACGAGGACGATCTCGCCGGGATCGCGAAGGAGTTCGAGGAGGGCGT
>JALYLY010000099.1 GCA_030773975.1 Actinomycetota bacterium
GCGCGTGAGTCAGCCCTAAACATCCAGATTTCTTACGTCCAGCGCGTTTTGCTCGATGAACAGCCTGCGAGGCTCGACCTCGTCGCCCATCAGCCGCGAGAACCAGAGATCGGCGGCGGCGGCGTCCTCGACGTCGACGCGAATGAGCATGCGGCGTACAGGATCCATCGTGGTCGCCCAGAGCTCTGGCGCATTCATCTCGCTGAGGCCCTTGAACCGCGTGATCTGAATGCCGCTCTTCGCCAGCGTGAGTGCAGCATCGCGCAGCTCTTCGAAGGTGAGCGCCTCCTGGCTCTGCTTGCCGTGCTGCAACGAGAAGGGAGGCAGGCCGCCGACGATATCGGCGAGCCGCGCGTAGGTCTTCCGCACACGGTCGTAGATCGGTGACGCGAACAGCTCTGCCGGCACCACGATGTTCTGCATCGCGCTCGTCTCGATCTCGATGACTCGGATCAGGAGCGATTCCGGGCCGGCTTCCGGCTGCAATGTGTAGCCGTTGGCGGCTGCGGCGCCGATCGCGGTCACGGCCTCGGCCGGAGTGGAGGCCTCGCTCTCGACCAGACGGTGCGAGAGGACGAAGTCCGCCGCCTGTGGGCCGAAGTCTGCGCGCAAGCGGGCGGCCCACCCCTGGTACTCCGTCAGGGTGCGTGCAAACCGCGCATACCGCGCCTGAGTCAGCTTCACCTCGGCTCCGCCTCGCGCCTCGATCTCGAGATCGCCGAAGCGCTCGCGCACGAGCAGCTCCTCGAGCTGGGAGTCCTTCTCCAGGTAGTTGTGCTGGTTGCCCAAGCGCGCGAGGTAGAGCGGCGGGACCGCGATGTACACGTGCCCCCGCTCGAAAAGCTCCGGCATGTGGCGGTAGAGGAACGTCAGCACGAGCGTCCGGATGTGGGCGCCGTCGACGTCGGCGTCCGTCATGACGATCACCCGGTGGTAGCGCAGCTTCGCGATGTCGAACTCCTCGCCGATCCCCGTGCCGATCACCTGGACGAGCAGCTGCACCTCGGAGTTCGAGAGAACCTTGTCGATCCGGTTCTTCTCGGAGTTGATGATCTTGCCGCGCAGCGGCAGGATCGCCTGGTTCGACTTGTCGCGCGCATCCTTCGCGGCGCCACCGGCCGAGTTGCCCTCGACGATGAACATCTCCGCGAGCTCAGGGTCGCGCACCTGGCAGTCCGCGAACTTTTTCGCGATCTCGCCGCCGAAGGCGCCCTTGCGGCGGGTTAGGTCGCGCGCCTTGCGCGCCGCCTGACGGGCGCGTGCAGCAGAGATCGCCTTCTGGATGATCTGTTTGGCGTCGGTCGGGTTCTCCTCGAGAAACTCGGAGAGCTTCGAGTTGACGCTCGACTCGACGAATCCCTTGACCCACGGATTGCCTAGCTTCGTCTTCGTCTGGCCTTCGAACTGCGGGTCCTGCAGCTTCACCGACACGACCGCGGCAAGGCCTTCGCGCACATCCTCACCCTCGAGGTTGTCTTCCTTCTCCTTGAGTAGGCCCATGTCGCGCGCAACCTTGTTCAGCGTGCGTGTGAGCGCGGCGTTGAACCCCGAGAGATGGGAACCGCCCTCGTGCGTGTTGATGTTGTTGGCGAACGTGTAGACCGACTCCTGGTACGAGGCGTTCCATTGCATCGCGACCTCGACCTTGCCCTGTTCGTTCTCGCCTTCGAAATACGCAATGCTCTTGTGGATCGAATCCTTGGCGCCGTTGACATGCGCGACGAAATCCCGAATCCCGCCCTCGTAATGGAACTCGACCACCTCGCCGCCGGCGCGCTCGTCGGTGAGGACGATGCGCAGCCCACGCGTGAGGAAAGCCGTCTCGCGCAGCCGCTGCTGCAGCGTCTCGGCCGAGAGCTCGAGCTCCTCGAAGATCTCCGCATCGGGAAGGTAGGAGATCGTCGTGCCCGTGTCGCCCTTCTCCACCTCGCCGACCACTGCCAGGTCCGCGTTGGGCACGCCACGGGTGAATTCCTGGCGATAGAGCTTCCCGTCGCGCCGTACTTCCGCAATCAGCCACTCGGAGAGGGCGTTGACGACGGAGACGCCGACGCCGTGCAACCCGCCCGAGACCTTGTAGGGCGAACCGTCCGCGCCGAACTTCCCGCCGGCGTGCAGCTTGGTCAGGACGACGGTGAGCGCAGAGGTTCCCTGGTCCTCCATCTGGTCGACCGGGATACCCGAGCCGTTGTCCCGGACCGTCACCGAGTTGTCCGGGTGAAGGGTCACCTCGATCCTGTCGTTACGCCCGGCGAGGGCCTCGTCGACACTGTTGTCGACCACCTCGTAGACGAGATGGTGAAGCCCGCGGGGGCCGGTCGAGCCGATGTACATGCCCGGGCGCAGCCGGACCGGCTCGAGGCCCTCGAGCACCGTGATGTCCTTGGCGGTATATGTGGCTTCACTCATGAAAAAAGCCTGCAAATTCGCTACTTGCGGGCGCCCTGAATTCTAGCAAAACGAGCGGTCGTTATCGTCACGAAAAAGGCTTGCCGCAGCGGCTTTTGCGACCACTTTACGGAGCTCTTCGTCACGAATCACTCGTGTGAGTGACTCGGCTTTCGCAACGTGTTCCGGAGTCGGTTCAGGAGGGCGCCGGCGAACCTCCTCCGGGGTCGCAATTGGAGGCTCGGGCAACGGTCCTGGCGCGAACGACAGTCGGCGCGGCGCGACCTTCCCGAGGCGCGTACGAATCTCCTCCGCGCGCGTCGTCAGCTCGAACGCCCAGATCGAATCCTGCGTGTGGACGTGCAACGTCCCATCTCGCGCAATGCGGGCCGGCCAGGCGTTGCGAGCGATCTCAGGGCCGACCGCGCCGGGCCACGCCTCGACGAGAGGCGCCATCCCCGAGGCCGGGCCGAACCGGCCGAGCTCGCGTTTGACGTCGCCGCCAACCCGATCCATCAGGCGGCCCTCACCGCGCCGGGAGAGACCTCGAGGAGCTGTGCCGGGTCGACGGGAAGCGAAGAGGCCTCCGTCGCGGTGATGAGGGTCTGACCGGTCCCGACGACACGCTCGGCGAGCACCCGCCGGCGGTCTGGGTCGAGCTCAGAGAGGACGTCGTCGAGCAGCAAGAGCGGAGCGAAACCACGGCGCTCGGCGATCAGTTCCGCCTCCGCGAGCAACAGCGCAAGCACGGTCAGGCGTTGCTCTCCCTGCGAACCGAAGTTGCGGAGATCGCGCGTGCCGCTCGTGAGGAGGACATCGTCCAGGTGCGGACCGAGGCCAGTTGCGCCGCGCTCGAGATCGTGCTCGAGACGAGCGTCGAGCAGCGCAACCGTCGGCGGCTGGCCTTCGTACGTCATGCGTGCGGACGGAAGCCCGAGCTCGTCCGCGCGCTCGGCGAAGCCCGGTGCGAGCGAGGCGACCACCTCGGTTCGCGATTCGACGAGCCTGCTACCGAGGGTCGCGACCTGCTCGGTCCAGGGACCGATCGCGTCGCGCGACGAGTAGCCGCCGGCAGCACGTCGGAGCGCAGCGTTGCGCTGCGCAACCGCCGCCGCGTATTCCACGGACAGCGATGCGCGTGCAGGCGCGAGCCGCCCCAGCGCCCGATCGAAATACGCACGCCGAACAGCAGGCCCACCCTTTACGACCGCGAGGCGATCGGGCGTGAACACGAGCATTGCAACTTCGGAGCGCAACTGCTCTGCCGAGCGAAGAGGCGCGCCGTTCAACTTCGCCCGCTTCCCTTCCCCGAGCTCGACCGTTACTTCGAGCTCCACCTTCGTTTCACCTCGAGTGCCGCGGAGCGCGATCCGTCCAGCTTGCTCGCCGAACCGGACAAGTTGCGCGTCGGAGCGTGTGCGAGGAGAGAAACCCTGCGTACCGACGTGCAACGACTCGAGCAGGTTCGTCTTGCCTGCGCCGTTGGCGCCAACTACGAGCACGAGGCCGGACTCGAGGTTGAGGTCGAGCCGCGCGTACGACCTGATGTTCCGCAGGGAAACCGTCGAAACGATCAGCCAGGCAGCCTGATGGGCATGATCAGGTACGTCGGATCGTCCTGGCCGCCCTCGATAACGGCTGGACGGAGCGGCGAGATCAAGCGCAGCCGGATCTCGTCCTCCGCCATCGTCTCGATCCCCTCGCGGAGGAACTCGGCGTTGAAGCCGATCTCGAGCGGGTCGCCGGAGAACTGAACCGGTAGCGACTCCTTCGCTTCGCCCACGTCCTGCGTGCGCGCAAAGACCGTGAGCTCTCCCTCCGCGAAACGTAGCTGGATCGGCGACGTGCGCTGCACCATCACGCCGACCCGGCGGACGACGTCGAGCAGCTCGTTACGCGGCAACGTCACGTCGTGCTCGAAGGCCTCCGGTAGGAGCTGCTTGTAGTTCGGGAACTGACCGTCGATGCGGCGCGTCGTCAGCCACACGTCGTCAGCCGCAAAGACCACCTGGTTTTCGTGGACGCCGAGCTCGACGCTGTCGCCCGCTTGTGCGATGCGGGCCAACTCGGCCAGTGCACGGGCGGGGATGATCGCCTCGAGCTCGGGCACCTCTCCGCTCAACTCGGTCTCCTTCACCGACAGCCGGTAGGAGTCCGTCGCCGCCATCACGAGCTTGTCGGCCTCGAAGCGCACGAGGATTCCGGTCAGCACTGGACGCGACTCGTCACGGGACGCGGAGCGCGCGACACGCGAGACGGTGTCGAGCAACGATTCGCGATCGACCGTGAACGTCCCGACAGCGTCGAGGTCGGGCAGCCGCGGAAAGTCATCCGCTGCGTACGTATGAAGCGTCGAGGTGGAAGAGCCGGATGTCACATGGACGACGCTCTCTTCGGCGCGATACTCAATCGTCACCTCGCTGTCCGGCAGCAGTCGCACCAGATCGACGAGCAGGCGACCGGGCACGACGACCGACCCCTCTCCCTCGATCTGTGCGTCCAGCGACGAACGCAGCGACAACTCCATGTCGGTCGCGGCGAGGTGTAGCCGGCCGCCCTCCGCCCGAAGCAGCACGCCGGAAAGAATCTGAACGCTCGCGCGAGTCGAAACCGCGCGGGCGACCACGCCGAGTTTTTGCGCGAGCTCGTCTCGTTGAGTGACGACCTTCATCCCCGTCCCTACTATGGTTTTGCTTTCAATCATTTAAAACCTCATTGCAGTAGTAAGGGGTGTTAGGACCGGGGAAGAGAGTCCCCTTGCCCCTGGTAGAGCCATTCTTGCAGGGGACGCAGATGGTGGACAGATCGGGCTTCTCAACAGGCACCGACCCTCAACGGACTTGCTTCACACGTGCGGTCAATTCCTGCACAAGGTTGTAGACAGATCTGTCCTCACGGATCAGACGTGCGATTTTGGAGGTCGCGTGGATGACCGTAGTGTGGTCGCGACCTCCGAATTCCTTGCCGATCTTGGGAAGTGAAGAGTCGGTGAGCTCGCGCGAGAGGTACATCGCGACCTGGCGCGGATAGACGATGTTCTGAGAGCGTTTCTCGCCGCAGAGCTCCTCCATGGTCAGCTGGAAGCGCTCGGAAACGAGCTCCTGGATTCGCTGGATCGAGACTTCAGCCGCCTCGCCTTGGGGGAAGACGTCCTTGAGCACGTCCTCGGCGAGCTCTACGGAGAGCGCGCGGCCCGTGAGGGACGAGAACGCAACCACCCGCGTGAGTGCCCCCTCGAGCTCCCTGATGTTGGTCGAGATACGGGAGGCGATGAAGGAGAGCACCTGTGGGTCTGGCACATGGATCCCGTCGGTCTTGACCTTTTTACGGAGGATTGCGATCCGCGTCTCGAGGTCGGGCGGCTGGACGTCCGTGATCAGCCCCCACTCGAAGCGCGAACGCAGTCGCTCCTCGAGGGTGGCGATGTCCCGCGGCGGGCGGTCCGAGGACATGACGATCTGCGAGCCCGCCTCGTAGAGCGAGTTGAACGTGTGGAAGAATTCTTCCTGGATCCGCTCCTTGTGCTCGAAGAACTGGACGTCGTCGACAAGCAAGAGGTCGTAGGTCCTGTAGCGCTGCTTGAAGCCCTCGATGCGTTTGTCTCGAAGCGAGTTGATGAAGTCGTTCATGAAGGTCTCGCTGGTGACGTAGCGGACGGAGAGGTCGCTCGAATGCTCGGCGACGTACTGCGCGATCGCCTGCATGAGGTGCGTCTTGCCGAGCCCGGTCCCGCCGTAGATGAAGAGTGGGTTGTACGCCTGCGCCGGCGCTTCCGCGACGGCCAGGGCTGCCGCGTGTGCGAAGCGGTTCGACGAGCCGATCACGAAGAGGTCGAACGTGTACTTCGGGTTCATGCCGAAGTCCGCGCCGGCGCCTGCGCGACCCTTCGGCGCCTCGGTGGGGGCGGGCGTGTCCGCCGGGATCCGCTCTGTCACGGAGAGTGCAACACGACGTTCCTGGCCGGTGACGTCGCGAACGGCTGCGCCGATCAGACCGAGGAAATGACCCTCGATCCACTCGCGCGTAAAGTCGTTCGGAACGCCGAGCACGAAGGCGTCATCAGAAAGCTCTGCTCCCTCGGCCTCCGCGAACCACGTGCGATACGTGGTCTCGTTGAGGGCCCCCTTGAGCCGACCGGCGACTTCGTTCCACAGGCTCTCCGCAGTCAGCTCAATTGGGCGATCCACGCCGCGGTACCACTCCTCTCCGGCTCGGGGGAGGGGCGAGCATAGCAGCGTCCCTCATCGCCTACAATGGTGGAAACTGGGGATGAAATCAGCGGGATTTGCAGGGATTTTTCTGACTCCACACGTCTCTCCACACCTGTGGATCAAGTCTGACAGTTGGTCACATTTGGAGGCACTTCGCACACGCACCACTGTGGATAACTCTGTGTACCACTGCTCCTCTATACTGGCCCGCCACGGCTCCTCTTTGGGGCACTTTCCTCCTTCTTCGACCTCGTGAAACGGACCTATCAGCCCAACGTGCGCCGGCGGAAGCGCAAGCACGGTTTTCGTGCGCGCATGGCGACGCGTGCGGGCCGCGCGATTCTGAAGCGTCGCCGCGCCAAGGGCCGGAAGCGTCTCTCCGCGTAGAGCAGCGGACCTCGTGCAACGCCGGAACCGCCTGTCTCGCTCGCGAGACTTCGACGCTGTCTACCGCCAGGGCCGCTCGACTTCGACGAGGTTCCTCGTCCTCTACTGGTTCGAGCGCGATGAGGAGCCCGGCGACCCGAGGCTCGGACTGGCGGTTCCGCGCGCTGCGGGGAACGCCGTTGCGCGCAACCGGATCAAGCGGCAGCTGCGCGAGGTCTGGCGTGAGCGCCTGGAACGGGTTCCTGCCGGCCGCGACTACGTCCTGATCGCGAAGCCGGGGCTCCCGGAGGCGGTCACGGCGAACGGCTTCGATTGGCTTGCCGAGCGGGTCGACGAAGTGCTGACGAAAGCCGCCGCGTGAGATACGTAGGCGTCGCAGCAGTATGGGCGTACCGGTTCACGCTCGCGCCGTTCCTCGGGGTGGGGCAGTGCAAGTACCACCCATCCTGTTCCCAGTACGCGATCGACGCGTACAAGGAGTTCGGTTTCTTCAAGGGGACCTTGCTCGCGGGCTGGCGCCTGCTCCGCTGCAATCCCTGGAGCCGCGGCGGTGTCGACTACGCGCACGACCAGAAGGTGTTCAAGTGATCGTCGCGAGCATCCTCACGCCCCTCGAGGATCTGCTTCGGCACATCTTGAATGCGCTCCACTCGGTCGGCCTGCCCTGGGCCTGGTCGATCGTCGGGCTCACGATCATCGTGCGGATGCTGCTCGTGCCGCTGACGGTGAAGCAGATCCACTCGATGCAGAACATGCAGGCGCACGCGCCGCAGATGAAGGAGATCCAGCGCAAGTACAAGGGCGACCGTCAGAAGCTCAACGAAGAGCTGATGAAGTTCTACAAGGAAAACAACATCAACCCGGCCGCCTCGTGCTTGCCGTTGGTGGCACAGCTGCCGATCTTCATCGGGCTCTTCTACACGCTGCGCGCCTTCGCCAAGCACCCGCCGGGCGGCCAGGCTGCAATCGACCGCGGCGACTTTTCGTGGTTGCACTTCGTGCCGGATATCACCAAGCATGCGAACAGCCACTGGTCGGGGTACGTCCTGCTGGCGATCTACGTGCTCAGCCAGGTGGCGTCGACGTACTTCATGTCGGGAACGATGCAGAAGTCGCAGCGCTATCTGATGATGGTTCTGCCGTTCGTCTTCATCCCGTTCATCGTCAAGTTTCCAACCGGGCTCGTCCTCTACTGGATGACGACGAACCTCTGGACGGTCGGGCAGGGGCTGATCACTCGCCGGCTGATGCCGAAGGTCGGCCCGCGATCCGGGCCTGCGCCATCCGGGCCGAAGCGGTCGTCGCGCACCCCGCCGAAGGAGCCGCCGCCTGACGGTGGGACGCCGACTGCCGAAGCGCCGCCTCCGAAGCCGAGCAACGGTCCGCCCCGCCGCGTCAAGCGAAAGAAAAAGGCGCGCCGCTAGAGATGGAAACGCAGGAGATCTCGGTCGAGGCGACCGGCGAGACGGTTGGCGAGGCCAAGTGGGCTGCGCTTCGAGAGCTCGAGAAGCAGCACCCGGGCCTGGACAAATCGGCCGTGCACTTCCAGGTCGTGACCGAGGGTGAGCGAGGCTTGCTCGGGGTCGGTTTCGCGCCGGCGAAGGTCGTCGCGACAATCTCGGCGGGCGCTGCGGTGACCGAGCCGGTCGACGAGTCCGAGTTGGCCGCGGAGGCGCGAGCTCTCGTGACACGGATCGTGGACGGGATCGGTGTGACCGGACGGATCGACGTCGAGGAGGACGACGAGGTCATCACGGTCTCTTGCGCCGGGTCCGACCTCGGCATGCTGATCGGCCGCCACGGACAGACGATCGATGCCGTTCAGTACCTCGCGAACGCAGTCATGTGGCGACGCCACCCCGAGGACCGTAAGGAGGTCGTCGTGGATGCCGCGGGCTACCGCGAACGCCGGCGCACCGCGCTCGAGGCGCTGGCCGTGCGCTCTGCGGAACGCGCGCTCTCCGATCACGAGCCGGTCGAGCTCGAGCCGATGACGGCGGTCGAGCGCAAGGTCGTCCATCTGCGTCTCAAGGAGTTCGACGGGGTCGAGACGACCAGCGAGGGCACTGAGCCCAACCGATTCGTCGTCGTGCATCCCGTTGCTTGAAGCCTGGCTTCGAGCTGTCGTCGCGACTCCAGGTCTGACCGGGATCAGCGATCTCGAGGAAGCGCAGCGGATGTTGCTCGAAGATTCGTTGCGCGGAGCCGACGTCGTGTCAGGATTCGAGGGGTCGATCGTGGACGTAGGCTCGGGTGGGGGTGTGCCCGGAATTCCGCTGGCGACGGCACTCCCCGATCGCGAAGTGACGCTCCTCGAAGCGATCGGCCGTAAATGCGACTTCCTGCGCGAGTGGGCGTCGCCGAATGTCCGCGTCGTCCAGGGTCGGGCTGAGGAGCAGGAGACGGACGTCTACGGAGTGGCCGTCGCCAAGGCACTCGCGAAACCGCCTGTCGCAGCGGAATGGTGTCTCCCACTCGTTCGTCCCGGTGGCGCCGTCGTCCTCTGGGTCGGGCCGAGCGCCGATACGGAGCGAGTCGCCCGGGTGGCCGAACAGATCGGCGGCGAGCTCGCGGTAGCCGGCGACGGGCTCCTGGTTTTGCGCAAGGTGCGACCGACGCCGGAGGGCTTTCCGCGCCGGGCCGGGGTGGCGAGTAAGCGTCCGTTGGACTGAGTACGCTGGCAAGGTGGCGAAGGTCTACGCGCTGGCGAATCAGAAGGGCGGCGTCGGCAAGACGACGACTGCGATCAACCTGGCCGCGTGCCTCGCAGAAGCGGGCGAGCCGGCGCTCGTCATCGACCTCGATCCGCAGGCGAATGCGACGTCGGGGCTCGGTGAGCGCGCGAACGGGACCTCGACGTACGACCTGCTCGACGGTGTGCCGCTGCGAGACCTCGCCAAGCCGACGAGGTTTCCGAACCTGCACCTGATCCCGGCGAAGCCGGACCTGGCCGGAGCGACCGTCGAGCTGACGCAGCACAGCGACGGAGAGACCTACCTGCGCCAGGCCCTGGCTTCGGACATCGACCAGTACTCCTTCGTGTTCCTGGACTGCCCGCCCTCGTTCGGACCGCTGACCGTGAACGCGCTCGCCGCCGCGGATCGCGTCCTGATTCCGGTACAGGCCGAGTACTACGCGCTCGAGGGTCTGTCGCAGCTCGTGCAGTCGATCAACCTCGTGAAAGCGCGGCTCAATCCCCGGCTCGCGGTCGGCGGCGTCCTGCTGACCATGGTCGACGGACGCACGCGTCTGTCTGCAGACGTCGAAGCCGAGGTGCGTAAGCACTTCGGCGAATTGGTGTTCACCCAGACGGTGCCGCGCTCCGTGCGGCTCGCGGAGGCTCCGAGTCACGGCTTGCCCGCAATCGCGTACGACCGCCGCTCGCGCGGCGCCGACGCCTACTGGAAGGTGGCGATGGAGCTTGTCGACCGTGCCTGAGAGACGGGGCCTCGGCCGAGGCCTCGAAGTCCTGCTGGGAGGAGCGACGGCGTCCGAGCTCGCCGAGCTTCCCGTCGACGCAATTCATCCGAATCCGCGTCAGCCGCGGCGGCGCTTCGACTCGGAAGCAGGCGCTGGGCTTGCCGACTCGGTGCGGGCGCAGGGCGTCGTGCAACCGGTGCTCGTTCGCCCGCGCACGGCCGGTGGTTACGAGCTGATCGCCGGCGAGCGCCGGTGGCGTGCTGCGCGTGACGCGAAGTTGAAGACGGTGCCGGCAGTTGTTCGTGAAGCCGACGACCGGGACACGCTCCTGCTCGGCCTTGTCGAGAACGTCGCGCGTGAAGATCTCTCGCCGATCGAGGAGGCGCGCGCGTTCGCGGTCGTCCTCGACGAGTTCGGGCTCTCGCTCGGCGAGCTCGCGGAGCGCGTCGGAAAGTCGAAGCCGGCGGTGTCGAACCGGGTGCGGCTCCTCGAGTTGCCCGAGGACGTGTTGAAGATGGTGGAGCGCGGCCAGCTGACCGAAGGCCACGCGCGAGCCGTGCTGGCGGTGCCGGACCACGAAGGCCGCCGCGCGTTGGCACGCAAAATCGTCCAAAAAGGCATGTCGGTCAGGGCTGCGGAGCGCGCCGCCCGCTGGGCCGGCGCCAAGACGAAGCAGCGGCGGCAGACGACGAACCTCGACCCGGCGCTCGTGGCTCGTGCGAAGACTGCGGCTGACCGAATCACCGGTTTCTCGAGCCGAATCGTGTCGAATCGTCTAGAAATCTCGTTCATCGACGAGACCGAGCTCGAAGAGCTCGTCGAAGCGCTGGAGAAGGCCGCGAAGTAAGCCGTATCCCGTTGGACGCGGGCCTCGTTCAACGGGCGACATGCTCGGCCTGTGGCTCCGACATGGAGTCCCTCGAGGCAATCTCTTAGGACGACTCGTTCCTCCTCGCGGTCGAGGATTATCTCTCGCAGCAAACTCCTCCACTAGCTCTTCACGGCCGCTAAGGCCGGGATCGAAACCTGAAACCGAACGAAGTCATCATGGCTCGGCGGAGCCGAGCCGGACTTCGTTCGGTGAATGGGCGATCGTGGACTCGAACCACGGACCTCCGCCTTATCAGAGCGGCGCTCTAACCAACTGAGCTAATCGCCCACGGGAGGGTGGATTGTAGCGGGGCGTTTCCCTATGCTCGCCCGCATGGCCACGCTCGGCGAGGTGATGACGAAGGACGTGCTCACGGTTGCGCCGGAGGACACGATCGGGGAGGCGGCTCAGAAGATGACCGACCAGGGCGTCGGCGCCGTGGTCGTGTCCGACTTCGGTCGGCTGATCGGGATCTTCACCGAGCGCGATCTGATGCGCGCCGTCGCCGGCCGGGTGCACCCGAGCGAGGCGCGTGTGCGGGAGTGGATGACGCCGGATCCGGTGACGATGACCGAGGACGCATCGGTCGAGGAGGCGGGGCAGGCGATGATCGAACGCGGCTTCCGTCACATTCCTGTCGTCGCCGGCGAACGTGCGGTCGGCATCGTCAGCATTCGCGACTTCGCCGAGTGGCGTTTGAAAGAACGCTCCGACTAAGGGATACCGGGGCGTCGCGGGAGTGCCGATGCCGTTAGCGGCGTTCAATACTCGCTGCGGCTATGGAGATCGGAGACCTCGTCACGTACCAGGGTCGTGCCTACGTGCTCCGTGGGCTCGAGCCGATGAGCATGCCCAACCGGCGTGCCGAGCTCGAGGATCCGGAGAGCGGCGAGGTCGTCGTTGTGCCCCTTGCGGAGGTTTCGCAGCAAGACCCCTGAGCTACCATCAGGGCACGCCCATGCAGGAGATGCAGATCTACGGGGTCAGCTTCGATCTGGTCGGCAAGCAGCCGATCGTGCTGCTCAAGACTGCCGAGGGAAACAAGTTCTTGCCGATCTGGATCGGCCACCCGGAGGCGGCCGCGATCCTCATGAAGCTCCAGAGCGCGTCCACCCCGCGGCCCATGACACACGACCTCGTGACCGACATGCTCGACCAGCTCGGCGCCCACGTGACTCGCATCACGGTGACGGAGCTGCGCGAAAACACGTTCTACGCGCAGATCACCGTCCAGCTCGACGGTTCGGAGATCGAGGTGGACTCGCGGCCGTCTGACGCGATCGCGCTCGCGATCCGGGCCGAGGCGCCTATCTTCGCCGCCGACGATGTGATCGAGGAGTCGGCCATCGAGTTCGAGGGCGAAGAGGTGACCGAGGAGGAAATCGAGTCGAGAGTCTCGGAGTTCAAGCAGTTCCTCGACGAAGTGACGCCGGACGAGTTCGCGATCGAGCCGGAAGAGGAGTAGCGGTTCAGGGCCTCCCCGGCCACTTCAGCTTCACTGGCTTGCTGCTACGCGGAAGCGCGATCAGCCGGAACGGATAGGTCACGCGCGCCTGCACTGCGTCGCCGAGTGACGGGGTGCGTTCGTGAATCACGACGTCGATGTGGCTGCCCACATCCTGAACGCGTAGAACCCGGAGCTCGTAGCCGGTGCTCGATCGCGGTCCGGCGGCGACGAGATAGATCTCGTGCCGCCTAAAGTCGATGTTCGGTAGGCGAATCGCGCGGCCGGGATTGTTGTGCTCGAGCACGTCCAGCAAAGCGCTGCGGCTACGGAAGACGTCGCGCGTGATCCGGGTGAACTCGAGCTCCCCTGCCTGTCGGGTGAGATCCGTATATGGAATGTCGCGTGTTGTGCTTCCGCAACCTGAGAGCAGTAGCGCGAACGCGACGAGGCTAGTACACGTAGACCGTTTCGCCGTACGGAACCGTCCGGAACAGGAGTGGTGCCACCCACATCGGGATGCGAACGCAGCAGTGGCTGGCCGGGTACGGCGGGACGGACGGGTTGCCGTGGATCGCATAGCCACCGGTGAAGTACAGCGGGTCGTAGAGAGTTCCGAGGGGACTGGGGTCGAACCCAACCACCTTGCGGTAGACCGCGAACCTTCCGACCGGCGTGAACGTGCCCGCCACGCCTGCCGTCGAGATCGGCACGATCAAGGCGAGCCTGGAGCCTCGGACTATGTAGAGCACCTGCAAACCCTTGTTCACCTCGATGTGCTCCGCCGGCTGCTCGAACCGTGGGCTGGGCACGCGGGGACTCGAGAGCGCGCGCCAGAAGCGCGCATCCACGACACCGGTGCGCGAGAGGCCGCGCACCTTCTGGAAGGCATAGACCGCGTCGAGCATGCGGCCGTCAAAAGTCCCGCCGGAGGGCGCCGCGTAGCGCAGACGCCGGAGCTGGTCGCCGAGCTGTGAGACCGCGACACCCCGTGCACCGAGAGCCAGCCGCGGCAGGACGACGTTCGCGCGCAGCACCCGGGCCGTGCTCGCATAGCCCTCGTTCGGCATCACCTCGGTTCGGATCCGGTACGAGGTGAGTCGCCGCGTGTCGAGCTTGATCCGCACGCCGCCGGTGAAGGTGCGGTCGACGAGGACGTCCTGGCCACGGGTGACGTTGACGGCCAGAGCTCCAGCGTTTCGCGGCACGAGCCGCGCCGTGAAGAAATACCTGCTGTCTCGAGCGCCGCTTCCTGCGAGGCCGGTGACGAGCTTCGGCACGACGCTCAGCGCGAGCGGCGCAGAGTCTGCGCGCTCGCTCGTCGCCCGGTACTGACCGGGAAGCCGGACGCGTCCGGCGATCGAGTAGCGTCCGTCGACGCGCGTCCTTGCTCCAGCGATCTTTCCGCGCGGTCCCATGAGAGAGACGTAGACGCCCCGCTCCGCGGGCACGATCGCACCGCGGAACACGAGGCGGCGGTCGTACCTGGCCGGGTTCGGAGCCGTCAGCGTAAGGCCATACGCCGTGAGAGTTGCCGTCTGGGTCGCAACCTCGCCGCCGGCGGACTGTGCCGTCAGCGTCGCGGTCCAGCGGCCGGCGGCGTAGGTGTGCTCGGCGGTGCGGCCGTCCGCAGAGCTGCCGTCCCCGAATTCCCAGTGGTAGGACG
This sequence comes from Actinomycetota bacterium, assembly GCA_030773975.1. Taxonomy (GTDB): domain Bacteria; phylum Actinomycetota; class Thermoleophilia; order Gaiellales; family Gaiellaceae; genus 3-1-20CM-4-69-9. The sequence goes on from JALYLY010000099.1 coordinate 14,388, forward strand.
CCGCGTCACCGGCGGCCGTGAAGGTGACGTGCAGCGGGGCCGACCCTGCGGGTGGCGTTGTCTGGATCGTGACCTGGGGCGTCGCCCCCGTTGCGGCCGGAACGAGGATCAGAAGGGCGACAGCACAGGCCAGACCCCAGCGCACGCGCCGAGAATATCCGCCTGCGGTTTGCCCGCAACGGCGACGGTGAGCGCGATCGCGTTGAAGAGCCCGTGGACGATCATCCCCGGGTAGACGCTGTCGGCGCGGCTGCGCAGATACGCGAGGCCGATCCCGAAAGCCGCGAGGAAGGGAAACGCTTGCACCAGGCCGTGTGCCAGGCCGAAGGCGATGCCGGTGCCGATGATCGCCACCCAGCGCCCATAGCGGGAGAGCAGGGAGTAACCAAGGCCCCGGAATGTCAACTCCTCGACGATCGGTGCGACCACTGCGATCACGATCCCGTTCGCGATGTACGCGGCGATGTGTTTCGGTTCCCAGGTGTCGGGGGTGACGCCTTGCTCACGGTCCGGATGAAGGACCGGTCCAAGGAGAATCGTGAGCGCGTACATGCCGAGCCCGACACCGAGCCCGATCTTCACCGCGGTGCGCCACGACGTCGGGCGGCGTAGGGCGAGCACCCGGCGCCGCTCGCCCGCGGCGCCTGCGATCCCGTAGACGATCGCCGCGATGATCGCGAACTGGACCAGGTTCCCAACGACGGTCGACCACTTGTAGAGCAGGTCCTTGGGCGGCTTGCCCGAGGTGAAGCGGAGCGTGTAGCTCAGCGTCGTGAACGCGAGCACGAAGCCGCTCCAAAGTCGCAGTGGCGCCCTCATCGGATTGTCGGCACAGCCTCGGAGATCGGTGTGGGGGCGAACCACATGCCCGCAGCGGCCGCGGCCTCCCGGTCGGCGCCGTCGTCACCGACGTGCAGCGCGCGCGCGGGGTCAATCTGTAACTCGGCCAATGCGCGCAACAGTCCCTTGGGGGCAGGCTTGCGCGCAGCGTGGACGACGACGACGAAGTAACGCGCGAGGTCGACCTCCTCGAGCAGCCGGCGCAGGCTGAGGTCCCAGTTCGCGACCACGGCGAGCTCGAGACCGAGCGCCCGCAGCCGGTCGAGCGACTCGAGCACTCCCGGAAGCACTTCGAAGTGGAGCGCACCCACGTAGGCGGGCGCGAACTCCGCCGGATCGAGCTTCGCCTCGACCGCGTCGAGGAAGACGCCGGCGCACTCGCGTTGCAATCGCGTCAGGCTCTCTTCGTCGTAACCCTCGCTGGCGCGAGGAGCGTAGTGCGCCACCTCGCTCTTGAAACCCGCGAGCACGGTCTCAGGCGTACGCTCGACTCCTCGTTCGGCGAGCACGTTCACCAACGCCGGAACGGGATCCGCCAGCCTGACGAGCGTGCCGTGCGCGTCGAGCGTGACCGCGTCGAGCGCGGCCGCCCTCACGCGACCCACTGCCACAGGGCCCATTGCACGACCGCGATGCCGAGGAAGAGCGCGCTGCACGCGACGACCGCGGTGTGGAGCCGCGGCTTCCCTGCAGTCACCGCCGCGAGGGCGAGGAAGAAGGGAAAGATCACCAGCCCGAAGCGCGGCAGGGAGAGCAACGGCCAGCGAGAGCTGGGGTAGGCCAGGGGGATCGCGAGGCTGACCGCGGCGAACAGCCCGTACGGCGCGCCGAATCGGCGCCACGCGACGACCGTCAGCGCCAGGAAGAGGGCGAGGAACGCGAGAGCCTGGACGTTCTCGGCGGCCGCGTGCATCGGATTCGCACCCGGGACGTCCGTGCCGTGTCCCACGACGAACTGCTCCAGGCCGCGCCAGCCTGCGACGAGGCCGTCCCAGATCCCACCCAGCGGCCCGGCCCGTGACAGGTGCCGGTGCCACCGGTCCTGCGCGTCCGAGAACGCCCACGGGTCGCCGACCTGCTGCCAGAGCACGAGTGGGTAAATCGCTGCAACGGGAACTGCCAGCGCGATGCCTGCCAGAGAGCGCAGACGCTTTCGGTGGCGCCACGCCAGGAGCGCCAGCGCCGGGAGCAGCGCGACGCCGGCCGCTCGGGTCAGGATCGCCAGCCCGGCGACTAGCCCGGCACCGGCGAAGCGATTGCGCTCGGCGAGCGCGAATGCTGCGAGGACGAGCAACAGGAACAGCGACTCGCCGTAGACCGCCTGGAGGAAGAGCGCCATCGGGAAGACGGCGAGGTAGAGAACGCTGCGCTGCGCCCCGTCGGGACCGAGTCGCTCATTGGCCAGACGGTGCAGGAGCACGAACGAGCCGAGGCAGCAGAGCAGGGAGATGACGAGCCCGGCGAGGAGGTAGTGGCCGAAGAACAGGCGGCCGAGGCCGGCGATCAGCGCCGGGTAGAGCGGGTGAAACGCAGCGGAGGCATCGTCGTAGCCGTTCTGTGCGATGCGCAGGAAGAAGTCGCTGTCCCAGCGGCCCCAGATGTCCGTGAAGTAGCCGAGGTCGTGCAGGCGCGCCGTGTCCCAGCGGGCTGCATCCGGATGCCGGTTGGGCTCGAAGAAGAAGAAGGCGAAGATCGCCGCGACCCAGATCGCCGCGCGGCTCCAGAGGTAGATGTCCAGCGCTTGCCTTTGACCCGCGCGCACGGCCGCATGATCATACGGACGAATGCCTCGCACCTTCACGCCGGAAGAGGCCAACGAGGCCCTCGTCGAGCTGCGGCCGATCGTCGAACGGATGGTCGAGCATCGACGCAAGCTCGCGGCTGCGCAGCTCCTCCAGGCGGAGCTCGTCACGCGCATTGCCGGAAACGGCGGCGACATGGTCCCGAGCGACCTCCACGAAGCTGCAGACGCGATTCAGCAGGAGGCGGCCGCGATCTCGGAGTGTGCAGAGCGCATCAACGCCGTCGGCGCGGAGGTGAAGTCGCTGGAGGAAGGGCTGCTGGACTTCCCCGCCAAGCGGGGCGACGAGGTCGTCCTCCTCTGTTGGAAGCTCGGCGAGGAAGAGATTCACTACTGGCACCGGGCCGGCGAGGGATTCGCGGGACGGAAGCCGCTGCCGCTGTGAGAGTCGGCGCTTTCGAAGTGACGGTCCTCGTCGACGGGGAGGGAAGCTTCGCAACCGTCGGGGAGGCGTTCCCCGCGTTGGACGCGCCGGAGCCATGGCGGCTGCCCGTCAACGCGGTTCTGATTCGCGGTGCCGGTACGACGGTGCTCGTCGACACCGGGCTCGGACCGGAGCCACGCACGCTCATGCCGGGCGCGGGCGCGAGGCTTCTGGCCGAGCTCGCGCGTGTCGGCTCGAGCGCCGCCGAGATCGATCTCGTCGTGCACACGCATCTACACGTCGATCACGTCGGCTGGGACGGCTCCTTTCCCAACGCCCGCTACGTCGTGCCGACGGACGACTGGTCGTACTTCATGTCGGAGGAGTCGCTGCAGCAGAGGCCGCGCCTGGGCGACCGCGTCGAGCCGCTGGACGACGCCGGTTTGGTGGTGCTCGTCGACGGAGAGCTCGAGGTCGCGTCCGGGATTCGCCTCGTGCCGACGCCCGGCCATACCCCGGGCCATGCAAGTGTCTTCATCGATTCAGAGGGGAGCGAGCTGGTCGTGCTCGGCGACGTCGTCGTGCATGAGTTGCAGCTCGCCGACCCGGATCTCGTCTACGTCAGCGACCACGATCCCAGTTTGTCCGCCTCAACGCGGAAGCATGTCCTCGGGCGGCTCGCGGATGTAGGCACGGACGTGATCGTCAGTCATTTCCACGGGCCCGGCCGCTTCAGCCGCAACGGCGGGGCGTTCAGCTGGTCGAGCCTTGCAAAGGACGGCGGGGCTGCCGTCGAATAGAGGCCCATGCCGTTCTGGCACCGACTGATCGTCGTCGGCGTCGTCATGTTCGTCACCGTCGCGGTGGCGCGCATGATCGACCGACGCATCGCGCGCCGTGACCTTCCGCCGGAGGCGATCACGCGCTATCGCGTCGTGCGTCGCAGCGTCACCTCGACGATCATCTTCGTCGGGCTGCTCACTGCCCTGCTCGTGATCCCACAGGTGCGGGCGGTGGCCGGTGGGTTGCTTGCTTCCTCGGCGGTGATCGGTATCGTCGTCGGCTTAGCGTCCCAGCGGAAGCTCGGGAACTTCGTCGCCGGCCTGCTGATCGCTTTCACCCAGCCCGTGCGGCTCGGTGACGATGTCGTCGTCGAGAACACCGAGGGAACGGTCGAGGAGATCGGGCTCATCTACACGTTCGTCCGAACCGAGAACGGCGACCGGCTCGTGATCCCGAACGAGAAGCTGGCCTCGGATACCATCCGCAACTCCACGATTCGCAGTCGAGAGAAGGTCGCCGAGATCAGCCTCCAGGTTCCCTTGGGTAAAGACCTCGGTGCGGTCGTGGACCGGCTGAGGACGATCGCCGCGGATGGCGAGGTGTTCGTGAGCGACCTGTCCGGGAACGCAACTGTCGTCGTACGCGTGCCGGCGACGAATCGTTCTTCGGCCGAGCTGCGCGAGCGGGAGCTCCGCCTGGAAGCCTATGAAGTGCTGCGCGCGGAGGGCGTGTACGCATGACGCCGCCTCAACGTGGAGGGCGGTCCCAGTCGGACACCTTCCTGCTCGACCGCCTGAGGAAGCGGCGGCGGCAACGGGTGAGGAACCGGCGGAAGCGGTTTGGCAGGCTCGTGTCGGGAGCGCTCATCGGCACGGCGGTCTTCCTGGTCGTGTCGAGCTTCACGGGCGCGGCCGTCTGGATGAACAGCTGCAGTCTCGATTCGCTCAAACCGGTGGACGTCGGGGAGAACTCGTTCGTCTTCGCAGCCGACGGGTCGTTGCTGGGATCGATCCCCGCGGAGCAGAACCGACAACCGGTCGGGCTCGATCAGATCAGCAAATGGGCCCCGGCCGCAACGATCGCAATCGAGGACAGACGTTTCTACAAGCACGGTGCGCTCGACTGGCTCGGCATCGTGCGCGCTCTTTACGCGGACATCCAGGCCGGGCGAGTCGTGCAGGGCGGGTCGACGATCACCCAGCAGCTCGTCCGCAATCTCTACATCACGGAGAAGTCGCAGACGCTCGGGCGCAAGGCGACCGAGGCGTGCCTCGCGATCAAGCTCGCCCGCGAGAAATCGAAGACATGGATCCTCAACGCCTACATGAACCAGGTCTACTACGGGAACCACGCGTACGGAATCGAGGCGGCCGCCCAGACGTACTTCTCCAAGCCGGCGCGCAAGCTCACCCTGACCGAGTCGGCGCTGCTGGCCGGCCTGCCGCAGGCGCCGTCCGTCTTCGACCCGTTCCAGCGGCCGGCGCAGGCGATCGCCCGCAGGGACGAGGTGCTCCGAGCGATGCTTGCGAACGGGAACATCACCTCGAGCCGGTACGCCGATGCGGTCGCCCAGCGCAAGCTCCACCTGAAGGCCGGACGTCTGTACACGCGCATCCGCGAGCCGTATTTCTTCAGCTACGTCCGCGAGGAGCTTCAGCGCCAGTACGGCGCGAACACCGTTCGCTCCGGCGGGTTGAAGGTGTACACGACCATCGACCCGCGGTTGCAGCGGCTCGCGCTCGACGCGATCAAGCGGACACTTCCCGACTCGACCGATCCCGCTGCGGCGATCGTCTCGATCAACCCGAGCAACGGGGCGATTCGCGCCATGACCGAGGTGAGCCCAGGGAATCCCAAGAACCAGGTGAACTTCGCGTCGTCCGCGCGTCGCCAGCCGGGGTCGACGTTCAAGACGATCGTGCTGACGACTGCGATCTCGCAGGGCATCAGCCCGGCGACGACCTACCTCTCCGCACCGTTCAAATGGGACCCGACCGGAACCGGCTCCTGTGACACCAACCCGCCGACGGCCTGGTGCCCGCAGACGTACGACCACTCCTACATCGGCGCGACGTCGATCGAGCAGGGAACGCTGCGCTCCGACAACAGCGTGTACGCCCGGCTCTCGCTCGACGTCGGCCCCGACAACATCGCGGACATCGCCTACCGGCTGGGCGTGCGCACCGACCTGCGCACGAGCGATGGGGTGTACGTCCCGTCGATGGGTCTCGGCTCGCGCGTCGTGACGCCGATGGACATGGCCTCGGTGTACTCGACTCTGGCCGCCGGCGGCATCTACTCGAAGCCGATGGCGATCCGGAAGGTCGTGTTGCCCGGCGGCAAGGTCGACCTCGAGGCCGGCTGGGGCGTTCCGCAGCGCAAGCGCGCCGTTCCCGATTGGGTGGCCGCCGAGGTCGTGCGGATCCTCGAGGAGAACATGACACAGGGCACGGGTGTCGGGGCCTACTTCGGAGGGACGTCCGCCGGCAAGACGGGGACGACGGACAATTACGCCGATGCGTGGTTCTGCGGCTTCTTTCCCGGCCTGGAGGCGACGATCTGGATCGGCTATCCCAAGGGAGAGATCCCGATGACGTCCGTTCACGGCATCGCGGTCTCGGGACCAACCTTCCCGGCGACGATCTGGAAGCTGTTCATGGAACGCGCGATCAAATATGCGCCGTTCCCGAAGGCGTTCCCGGCGCCGAAGACCTCGCCGGTCTGGATCACGCACAAGCTGCAGTACGCCTTGAGCGGCGGTTACTACACGTCGAGCTCGTCCGGCTATACGCCAGCGCCGACGACGACGAGCTCGGGGAACGGCGGCGCCGACGGCTTCTCCCAGGTCCCTGACTCCGGCAAGACGCCGTAGGCCCTGGCTGCGGCCGGCGGCCGTGGCGATTCCGATCTACGTTGCGGCCTGCGCCGTTCCGGACGGCGGACTCTTCCGCGCCGAGCGGTTCCGCGACGTCCATCTCTACCAGGGGTTCGCGAACGCCGTCCTCGACGGGCGTGTGCCGTACCGCGACTTCTTCATGGAGTATCCACCGGGGGCGTTGACGGTGTTTCTGCCGCCCGCGGCTTTCGGCTCCTCGCATTACAACGCCACCTTCAAGTGTCTGATGGTCGCGTGCGGTATCGCGACGCTCTTGCTTCTCGCGTTCATACTCGTCCGGCTCGGGGTTTCGACGTCTCGCCTCTGGGGCGCCGTCTTGCTCTTCGCGCTGTCGCCACTTGCGCTCGGGCCGATCTCACTCAATACGTACGACGCGTGGCCGGCGCTGCTCACGGTCGCCGCGTTCATGCTGCTGCTGGCCCGGCAGGATGTCGCTGCGTTCGCACTCCTCGGCGCAGCGTTCGCGGCCAAGGTTTACCCGGTTGTGCTGATTCCGCCCGCGGCAGTCTTCGTCTGGCGTACGCATGGACGGCAGTCTGCGTTGCGAGCGCTCGCCGCTTCGGCCGGCGTCGCTGCTCTCATCATCCTGCCGTTCCTCATCGTTGCGCCGCACGGCCTCGCGGAAAGCTTTCGCGCGCAGGCGTCGCGATCGCTGCAGGTCGAGAGCCTCGGCGGCTCGCTGCTGGCCGCCGGCGATCGGCTCGGCTTGTACAGCGCCACGGTCGTGCATCGCACGGGGCACGCGATCTCTTACGACCTCGTCGGTTCGCTACCGGAGACGCTGGCCGTGCTCAGTTCGGTCGCGCAGGTCCTCGCCGTCATCTCGGTTGCGTGGCTCTATCTGCGCGGTCGCGATGATCCCCGACGGCTCGCGCTCGCGTTCGCCGCGGCGGTCGCGGGCTTCCTCGCGTTCACGAGGTTCTTCTCGCCGCAGTACCTCGTCTGGCTCGTTCCGTTCGTGCTCCTGCTCGAGCCGGCTGCATGGGTGTTGACCGCGGCCGCTCTCGTCCTCGCGCAGGTGTGGTTCTTTCACTACAGCGACGTGTTCGCGCTCGGCGGCTACGTGTGGCTTGTATTCGTGCGCGACCTGCTGGTGGCGGCGTTGTTTGCGCTGGCGCTGGTCCGGCTACGCAGATCTGCGCCGGAAGACGAGTATTCCGTCCTCCTCGAACACGAGCCGCCACTCCGGGTTCCGTCGTAGCGCAGCCAGTTGAGTCGCGGTGGGGATCGGCGCGTAACGATCCGCGTAGCCCGGTTGCGTCTCGTCTGCCGCGATCCACTGCGAATCCTCGATGAACGGGAAGCTGAGCACGCGCCCGCGTGCCGACAGATGCGCGCCGAGTGTGTTGGTGGCGCTGACCACCATGTCACGGGGAATCAGCCGAAGAGCGCGGTCGGCTACGCGATCGTGAACGGTCACGCGCGCCGCGGTCGCTTGAAACGTTTGCCCGCCCGGGAGATGCCGCCAGCCCGGGATTGGCCCCAGCCGGTAGTTACCGACGAGCGCCGCGAGGACGAGCACGAGTGCAACCGGCAGCGTCCAGCGGGACAGTCGTTTCGCACCGAAGATCGCGGCGACGATGAGCGGTGGGATCAGCCCCGCCGTGTAATGGAAGTGGATCGACGTCTGTGTCGTCGTCGACGAGAGGAGATTGATCGCGAGCTCCGGCAGCGCCGCCACGAGCACGAGCGGCGCGAGGAGGCACAGGGCGGCCAGCGGCGCCACCAGTTGGAGCAGGTAGTGGAGATCTCGCGCGCTGAGCGCCGCTTCGGCGATCCGCAATGGATGCGTAAAGGCCGTCTTGAGAATCCCGCCTGCAGACCCGCCCACCTCGCTGTAACGACCGTAGAAGTCGGACTCGGCGCCGGCGTTGTAGTGCGGGATCACGACGGCGATCGCGACCGCCGCCCACGCGGCGCCGGCGAATGCGATCGCCGCGCCGGCCAGCCACCGTCTGTGCGCGAGGGCATACCAGATGCCGAAGCCTGCGACGACGAGCGCGATCTCCTCCTTGCAGGTCGCTGCGGCGATCGCGAACAGGGCGAACGGGAGGAGGCGATCTTCGTCGAGGTACCAGAAGGCGAAGAGGAGCAGAGGCGTTGCGAGGGCAACAGGATGAAACTCGTTCAGCGTCAGCCAGCCCGTCGCGGGATAGAGCAGGTAGGCAAGTCCGAAGCCGAGCGCCGCCCGCGACGAGGCGAGATGCTTGCGGGCCAACAGGAACACGGGAATCGCGCCGAGGGCGACGGCGCACGCCTGCACGACGAGCAGGAGGTGCGGGCTCGGCCAGAGCCACCACAGTGGCACGAACAGCACCAGGATCGGATCGACGTGCGCCGCGAGCCGGGAGATCTGTTCGCCGCGCAGGTCGGTCATCCGCAGCGGGTGTCCGTGCGCAGTCGACCAGACGGCCTGCACCATGTTCCCGAGGTCGAAGCGACCGGTGACGAAGGCCTCGTGGCGAAGTGCGGAGAGCGCCGCAAACCCCGCCGCGTACGCGGCGATCGCCGCGGCGAGGAGCACGCGGGTGCTCGGAAACATCAGGGCTCGTCTCAAAGCAGCCGTTCGATGATCGCGTGCCAGCGCGCACCGAGGACGGCCTCGCTCGCGTCCCGCTCGTACGCGGCGCGGCCGCCGCTCGCAATGCGACGGGCGAGCTCGGAATCTGCCGCGAGCCGGTGCACGGCATCGGCCAGGGCCTTCGCGTCGCCCGGCGGCACGAGGAGTGCGCTCTCGTCGGTGACGAGCAGTTCGCGTGCGGCGGGCGTGTCGGCGGTGACGAGCGGTGCTGCGCAGGCGATCGCCTGGAACGCCTTGTTCGGAATGACCCGCTGCGCCTTGCCGGTGGTGCCGAAGATTCCGAGCGAGCAGCCGGCGCGCTGGATCTCCGCCGGGAGTAGTTCGTATTCGATCCACGGCACGTGCTCGACGTTCGGCGGCGGAGCCGCGAGCAGGCCCTCGAGCTGGCCACTGCCGACCAGACGGAAGTCGATCTCGGGTGCTTGCCTCGCCGCTTCCAGGATCGTCTCCACTCCTTGCAACGGGATCAGCTTGCCGACGAAGAGCGCGACGAAGCGGTCCGGCGGCGACCAGCCCGGTTTGAAGAGCCTGTCCTCGGCACCGACGAAGCAGACGGGCACGTCGGCGAGCCCTGCCAGACCGGCGAAGAAGCGAGCATCCGCTGCGGTATCCGCGACGACGACGTCGGCGGCGCGAAATGCGCGGCGGTCGACGGTTTCGAGGACGCGTGCTGCAAGCGAGCCCGCGCGGAACCGTCCTCGGTCGCCGACCAGGGTGTCAGCGAGCGACACGAGCGGATTGAAGATCAGCGGGCGGCCGTGCGCTGCGCGCCGCGCCGCGGGTAGGTCGAAGTGGCCGGGATAGCCCACGATGAATGCGTCCACATCGGCCCGCCGGCGTGCGAGCAGCCGCCCTTCCGCGACGGCGAGCTGCAGTGCACGCTTCGGTCCCGCCCCCCAGCCGTGACGGTCGTCGTCCCAGACGGACACGTGCTCTTCGAGGACCTCCACGCCCGCGCCGCGCAGGCAAGAGATCACCTGCGAGTTACGCGGATAGTCGCGCTCGTAGGTTCCGAAATAACAGAGTCTCAGGAGAGGACTTCGTCGACGAGCAGCTCCGCGCGGTCGCGCTCTTGCACTCGCTCCTCGTGGTGGCTCGTGATCATCTCGCTGATCAGCCCGAGCGAGAAGAACTGCATCCCGATCACCACGAGCAGCACGCCGAGCATCAGCAATGGACGCTGTCCGATCGCATGCCCGAGGGCCTTGACGACGGTGAGGTAGATGAGGATCGCGGAGCCGATCGCCCCGAGCAGCAGCCCGAACCCGCCGAACAGGTGCAGGGGACGGTGACGGTAGCGGCCGATGAAGGAGACGGTCAGCAGGTCGAGGAATCCGCGGAGGTAACGCTCGACCCCGTAGCGCGAGCGTCCGTGCTCGCGGGGTCGATGGTTGACCGGAAGCTCGGCGATGCGGAAGCCGCGGTAGTGGGCCAGCACCGGGATGAACCGATGCAGCTCCCCGTAGAGACGCAGTCCGTGGACCACCTCCCTGCGGTAGGCCTTGAGGCCGCAGTTCATGTCGTGCAGGCGCACGCCGGAGAATGCGCTCGTGACCCGGTTGAAGATGCGGGAGAGGAGACGCCGTGAGATGGGATCGCGTCGGTGCGTCTTCCAGCCCGTGACGAGATCGAAGCCTTCGTCGAGCTTTGCGAGTAGCCGTGGAATCTCGGCGGGATCGTCCTGCAGGTCGCCGTCGATCGTGACGACGGTCTCGCCGCGCGCCTGGTCGAACCCGGCCACGAGTGCGGCGGCCTTCCCGAAGTTGCGCCGCAGGCGAACGACGCGCACGTTTTGCTCGGAGTTGTGCAGCCGTGTCAACGCCGAGAACGTCCCGTCGGTCGAGCCGTCGTCGACGAAGATCACCTCCCATGGCTCGTGCAGCGGCTCGAGTGCGGACCGGAGCTCGTCGTAGAGCAGGGCGACGCTTCGCTCTTCGTCATGCACCGGTACGACGACGGAGATCACGCGCGCGAGGTTATACGCTGGACGAAGAATGGCTGAGCTGCTCTCGCTCGAGGAGGCGCTGAAGCGCATTCTCGAGCGGGTGACGCCGCTCGGGCCCGAGGCCGTGCCGCTGGCGGCCGCGGCCGGTCGCGTCCTTGCCGAGGATGCGCGCGCCGTCGTCGATCTGCCCCCGTTTCCGAGCTCGGCGATGGACGGATTCGCGGTGCGTTCCGAGGACACGCCTGGACGTCTGCCGGTCGTCGCGCGCATCGCCGCCGGCCTGCCGGCGCCGCGGCCGCTCGAGGCGGGTGAGGCGATGGCGATCGCCACCGGGGGTGTTGTCCCCGCAGGCGCGGACTCCGTCATCCCCCTCGAGTATGTTGTCGATCATGACAACGAGGTGGAGATCCCGACGGCCGTCGTCCGGGGGGACAACGTCCGGCCGCGCGGTGGCGACGTTGCCGAAGGTGACGTGGTGGTTCCGCACGGCGCTCGGCTGCGAGCCGCGCAGATCGGCGCGGTTGCCGCCGCAGGCCTGGACGGTGTCGTTGTCGCTCGGCGTCCCAGTGTCGCAGTGCTTGCGACGGGGACGGAACTCCGCAGACCCGGCGAGACGCTTGGCCCCGGCGAGGTGTACGACGCGAACGGTGTGCTGCTGGCGACAGCGTTCGCCTCCGTGGGCGCCAACGTCGACACGTTGCCGGCCGTAGCCGACGACGAGTCGTCGCATCGCGACGCGCTCGAGCGGGGCCTAGCGGCCGACGTGCTCGTCACGTCAGGCGGCGTCTCCGTCGGACCGCACGATCTCGTCCGCCGGATCCTGGGCGACCTCGGCGTCGAGGAAGTCTTCTGGGGCGTCGCAGTCAAGCCCGGCAAGCCGATTGCATTCGGGGTGCGTGGGTCGACGCTCGTCTTCGGACTTCCCGGCAATCCGGTCTCCTCGCTCGTCGGAGCCGAGGTGTTCGTACGGCCTGCTCTGCTTGCCCTGCAGGGTGCGAGGGCCCCTGGCCCGGTGTTCTTCGAGGGGCGGCTCGCAGCAGCCGTTCGGCGTAACCCTCACCGCGACGAGTTCGTGCGAGCGACCTCCGCCGCCTCCGAGAACGGCGTCCTGCTCGACCCGGTCCGCGGGCAGGAGTCGCACATGATCGCTCGGGCCGCCGCCGCCGATGCGCTCGTGCTCTCACCCCGAGGCGAGGGCGACCTCGCCGCCGGTGAGAGCGTGCGCTACCTGCCGCTCGCCTGAGCGGCCAGCTCGTACGGCTTCGCACCTAGCGGCTCGACACGCAGCAACCGCGCGTAGGCGATGTACCGGTGTGTCGCGAAGAAGCGAGGATGGCACGCCTGCAGCTCGACGACCTCGTGGCGGGGCGACCGCAGCACCGAGAGGTCCGTCGACTTCACGATGCGATGTCGCGTCACGGCGTAGATGAAGGTCCCATACGGGACCTCGATCGTGACGCGGTCGCCGCTCCGAAGTCGGTCGATGTGCGAAAACGGCGCCAGGTACGTCGTGCGGTGCCCGGCGATGTAGACGAGCCGGTTCTCTCCCGGCATGAACGTTCGCTCGTCACGTCCAGGCCCCTTCTTCAGCGTGTCGTGGTCGGTGCCGTTGACGAGCAGCATGTTCAGGCCGATCCGAGGGACGCGCAGGCGGCCGATCACTTGGCCTCGCCTCGAGTTCCTGCGGTAACGCTTGGCCTCGCGCGCGATGCTCTCTCGTTCGGCCGCCTGTGTGACGCCCGAGATCGCCGGTACGAACGATCGCGTCCGCTTGTCGTATTGCGAGGCGAGCTGATGCTGCTTCCACTTCGTGTAGACCGCAGTGAACGGATCCTGCCACTGCCACACGAGCAGAGCCCAGAGGAGCGTGAGCACGCCCGCGGTGGCGAGCAAGGTTCCAAGCAAGCGGGCGCCGCGGCGCATCTAGCCCTCCAACGCTTCCGGCACGGTCGAAGCTGCGCGTCTGCGCCGGTCGTGCACCGCGAGCACGGTGCTGCGCACCACTCTGCGCAGGGGACCGCTGGGCGGGAGCTCGGCGGCCGACGGGTAAGGGGCGTAGCGTCGCGTCGCCAGAGCGGCGAGCTGTCCAGCGCCTGCAAGCCAGACGACCAGAAGCGGCATGACGACGAACGGCACGTAGCCAAGCGATCTGAGCTCGAGGAGATACCAGGGTGCATCCCAGCCGAGCCCGAACCGGCCGGCGAAGGAGCCGAGCAGCAGCGCCGGGCCGGCGAAGCCCAGGGCTAGCACGCCCAGCCTGACGCCGAGCGGGGCGCCGCGCACCTGTGGGAGCCAGAGCCAGACGTGCAGCGACGGGAGCAGGAAGATGAGTGCGAATGGGTTCGTCGCGACGACCAGCAGTGAGAGTGCGCCGAGGCAGAGGAGCGACGCTGTGTGTCCGGCGAGCTCGTCCTCGGTCGTGATCGCGCGGCGCGGGATCAATCGTTCGCGCGTGACGAACCAGCCCAGCAGCGCGAGCACCGCAAGCCCCAGCAGTCCCTTCGTCGCCCAGTCGTGCGCGAGCGGGCTCGAGGGCGGAATGGGACGAGCGACGCCGTTGGGCCAGGCGCCCAGCAACCTGAAGAGCTCGAAGAGCCCCACAACCCATGCCCAGAACGCGAGCCGGCTGCGGTACGCACGCAGAGCCGGCGCGAGTGCGATGTGCCTGCGCCGGCAACGGGCGAATAGATCGACCGCCGTTGCCAGGAAAGGCAACAGGCAAGCGATGAGAACGAGTTCGATCGCCCAGCCGCGGATGAGGCGCGAGCCGAGATAGAGGTACGTGGACGTTCCCTGCGTGAACTCGAGACCCTCGTCCAGGGTCCCGAGCGCGTCCTGCGCTGCGCGGCCGACCTGCGCGAGCTTGTCTGCGCGCAGCCGGTCTCCGGTGTCGCTGACGGGATCGGGCCGGTTGTCGCCCGCGGTCGTGAGCGTGACGGCGGCTATCCCGTGCGCGAGGAACGGCGCCTGCTCGTAGAGCGAGAAGGGGAAGCCGAGGTCGATCAACTGGCGTAGTGCGCCAGGGCGCGCCGGCGCTCGCCCCGTTTGCGCGGCGATGCGCGCGGCGATCGTCTGCAGAAAGACTCCGGAGGGCTCGCGGGGAGTGTCACCGCTGAACTCCATGCGGATGCGTCCGTTGCCGCCGACCGAGTCGAGATTGATGACGCCGGCGACGTCGTTGCGAAATGGAGAATGGGCCGCGAACCAGGCTGCACCCACCCCGCCGTACGCGCCTCCGTCGGTCGAGACGAAGAGGATCGTGTGGTTCGGCCGAAGCTGGGCGGCCGGCCGGCCGGGTGGGACGCCGTACGCGCGGGCGAGTTGAATCAACATCGCCGTCCCTGACGCGTTGTCGTTCGCGCCAGGACCGCGCCCGTCGTTGTCGCGGTGCGCCATCACGACGATCGTGCGCGGCGAGCGCCCGACCGCCTCTGCGACGAGGTTCTGCAGCTCGACCTTCCCTCGCCCGGGGATGACGGCGCTGAAGCGCTCGGTTCGGATCGCCAATCCGTAGGGCGCGAGCTGGTCGCGGAACCAGCCCGCTGCGGCGATCGCCTGCGAGGAGCCCGCTTGACGGTACGGGCGCTCGGCCAGGTCTTGCGCGAGCGTCTTGGTCGCCTTGCCGTCGAACGCCGGCAGGAACGCGCGGGGCAGCGGAGTCGGTCGCGCGACGCTGAAGGCCGCCACGAGGAGCGGCAGTCCCACGAGCAGCCAGGTCCCTCGGTAGAGACGTCCGTTGACCGGTCGCTCCGGGGAGCCGGGACGGGCCCGGCGCCGCTCGGTCCGGGGCGGAACGGAGGCCATCCAGGGCTATAGTAGGCGCCGAACTACCTGGCAAGGATCGTCCGGCAGGCACTGTTAGCCGAGCACGACATGCCCGACTCCTCAACCATCCTCCTCGTCGACGACGAGGATTCCATCCAAAAGCTCCTCACTTACCCCTTGGAGCGCGAGGGCTACCGCGTGCTGCAGGCGCGTGACGGTGAGGAAGCACTGACGCGCTTCGCATCCGAGCGAGTCGACCTGGTCGTGCTCGACATCATGCTGCCGAAGCTCGACGGTCTCGAGGTGTGCAAGCGTCTGCGCGCCGAGAGCGAGGTGCCGATCATCATGCTGACCGCCCGCGACGACGAGCTGGACAAGGTGCTCGGGCTCGAGCTCGGCGCCGACGACTACATCACGAAGCCCTTCTCGATCCGGGAGTTCCGGAGCCGCGTGCGCGCACTCCTGCGACGGGCGTCCGTCGTCCGGCAGGTCGACGAAGGCGACGACCTGATCACGGCCGAAGGATTGACGATCGATCTCTCCCGTCGTGCCGTCGAGGTCGGGGGCGAGCGGGTGCAGCTCACCTACGTCGAGTTCGAGCTCCTGCGGATCCTCGCCTCCCATCCGGGTCGCGTGTACAGCCGGCGGATGCTCCTCGAAGCGCTCTGGGGCGGAGCCGATTATCGCGAGCCGAGGACGATCGACGTCCACGTCCGGCATCTGCGCGAGAAGCTCGAGCGGGATCCGGCCGAGCCCGGCTACATCCTGACCGTGCGGGGCGTTGGCTACCGCTTCCGCGACCGGTGAACCCCCTCCGCAGCGTTGGTGCCCGCCTGGGCCTCGGGTTGGCGGTGGTGG
Source organism: Actinomycetota bacterium (assembly GCA_030773975.1). Classification (GTDB taxonomy): domain Bacteria; phylum Actinomycetota; class Thermoleophilia; order Gaiellales; family Gaiellaceae; genus 3-1-20CM-4-69-9. Next base: position 30,221 of record JALYLY010000099.1, read on the forward strand.
TGGCTGCTGCGCTGGTGCTGGTCGACCTGATCGTCGTGCCGTCCCTCGAACGGAACCTCATCAATGCCAAGCTGACGCAGCTCGAGGAGGCGGCGCCCACGGTGGGCTCCAGCCTCCTGCTCAGCCCGAGCTACGCGCTTGACGACGCCATCCGGTCGGCCCAGGAGAGGTCGGACGCCAGAGTCGTCTACTTCAGGCCGCTCACCTACAACCCGCCGAAGCTGCTCGTCAACGGCGACTCGAGTCCGGTGACGTCGGCGGATGTCGAGAACGATCGCTTTGCGCTGCGTGCCTTCGCTCAAGCTCGTAGTGCGAGGGGCACGGTCACGACGCACGGCGTCCGGTATGCGGAGGCGGCCTATCCGCTCATCGACGGTTCCGTCGTCCTGCTGCGCGCCTCGCTTCACGATGCCCTCCGGAGCATCCATCTCGTTCGCAGCCGGCTCGTCGTCGCGGGTCTGATCGCTCTCGCCGCTTCCCTCATCGTCGGCTACGCGGCGGCTTCGGTCTTCGCCCGCCGGATCCGCCGGCTGGAGCGCGCCGCCGACCGGATCGCGAGCGGCGATTTCAGCGAGCCGGTCGTCGATTCGGGCCGGGACGAGCTCGGCCAGCTCGCCGCGGCATTCGAGAGGATGCGGCTGCGGCTGGCGCAACTGGAGCACGCCCGGCGGGAGTTCATCGCCAACGCCTCCCATGAGCTGCGGACGCCGCTCTTCTCCCTCGGCGGTTTCCTCGAGTTGATGACGGACGAGGAGCTCGACCCGAAGACGCAGGCCGAATTCATGGGCACGATGCGGGAGCAGGTCGACCGGCTGACCAAGCTCGCCACCGAGCTCCTCGATCTCTCGCGTCTCGATGCGGGGCGGCTCAGCGTCGAACGCGAGCCAATCGATCTCACCGCGCTGGCCGAGACGCTGGCGGACGAGTTCCGCGCGGTGGCCCGTTCGACCGAGCATCAGCTCTCGGTGCGCGCCGCCGGGCCGATCGAGGGAATAGGGGACGACGAGCGCGCGCTGCAGATCGGCCGAATTCTGGTCGAGAACGCGCTCGTCCACACGCCGCCCGGCACGCCGGTTCGGCTCGGAACGGGCCGGCGGGACGGCTTGGCCCTGCTGACTGTCGAGGACGAAGGCCCGGGGATTCCGGCGGAGCACGCGGGCCAGATCTTCGACCGCTTCTATCGCATCGAGGGCTCGGTCGCGTCCGGGAGCGGCCTCGGGCTGGCCATCGCAAGAGAGTTGGCCGAGCTGATGGGCGGCTCGGTCGAGCTCGACGTGAGCCACGGCAGAACGAGATTCGTCCTCGTTTTGCCGGCCTCCTCGGAGCCGCTGTCGTTTTCACCGGAAAACGAACGCGTGGAAGAACCGTCGCTACAGTGAGCCGGATGCGGATCTCGGCTCTCGCCGTCGTGACCGTCGCTGCCGCCGCCCTGGGCGGCGG
>JALYLY010000100.1 GCA_030773975.1 Actinomycetota bacterium
GCCTGGGGCTGCACGGCTAGGTGCCGAGACCCCCGAACACGGCAAAGGGGTTCAGGGGCTGCACCTCGTAGACCAGCTCGCCTCCGGGCTCGACCTCGCCGTGGACCCTCCTGGCCAGCTCGACGGCCTCCTCGCGGCTCCCGGCTCCTGCGATCACGTACGTGAAGGTGCGGGAGACGTCGTAGCCCTCGGATCGCAGCTGTTCGGCGAGGTTGTGGGCCTCGCGAAGGCTTCCTGCCTCGACACGCACCTCCCAGGGCGCGTAGCCGCGCTGAAGGAGCTCCTCCTCGACGTCCGGCTGCTCGGGCTCGTCGTCCCAGCGCTCCTCGTCCCCGAGCCAGCGCTCGGTCACGAAGCGGGCCGGCGTCAGTCCCTGGTCGTCCAGCTCGCTCTCGATGATGCGCGCCGCCTGCTCGGCCTGCATGCCGGTTGCGGCATAGACGAACACCGTGTCGCCGTCCTGGGACACGGCCAGCCGGTGCTCGCGCAGGTCGTCGGCGAGCTCCTCCGCGCCGCTCTGTCGCAGCCCGAGCCGGCCCAGCAGATCCTGCGCCTCGGCCTCGTCGGGCAATTCGATCCGGATCCGCCAGTCGTCATGCGCCATGCCGGGAGCCTACTTTCGCGCGGCTCTTGTCACACGTTCGTACCGGTGCCTGGCACCGGTACGCCCTGCGGCGAGCCCGTACGCCCTGAGGCGTTGCCGGCTTCTGCGACGAACTCGTGACGCTTGCGTACCCGTGCCTGGCACCGGTATGTGTCCGGTTAGGCGGGGGCCACGGCGGTCACGTCGGCGAGCGTGTGGCCGAAGAGCCGCTCCGACATGCCGATCTGATCCAGGTGCTTCGTGATCCCGCCGAGGAAGAACGGCCACCCGGCGCCGAGCAGGAGGCCCGTGTCGACGTCGGCGGCTTCGGTGACCACGCCTTCTTCGAGGAGGAGATGAATCTCGTCGGCCACGGCTTCGAGGACGTCCTCGACGATCTGCTCCCGGGTTCGCGGCGCGTCTTCGAGCACGACAGGCTCATTGCCGTCGGCGATCGCCGCCAGCGCGGGCGACAGCGGGAAACGCTCCGGGAACGCGTCGTGCATCCGTTCGAGGACGTGGTTCGCCACCCGCGGGCCGACCATCTGCAGGAGGACGGACGGCGCCATCGGCATTCCCAGTGACATGACCGCCTCGTCCACCTCCTCGACCGGAGTCCCGTGCTCGACGGCGTCCATGATCACGCGCGTCATTCGCGTCAGCACGCGGTTGACGACGAAGCCCGGCGCGTCGTTGACGAGGATCGGCCGCTTGCGCAGTTTTTCGCCCACGTCCCACAGGGTCGCAAGCGTCACCTCATCCGTCTCGGCAGCGCGCACGACCTCGAGCAGCGGCATCAGCGCGACGGGATTGAAGAAGTGCATCCCGGCGACGCGTTCGGGCCGGCGGAGGTCGGCGGCCATGTCCGTGATCGACAGCGCCGACGTGTTGGTCACGAGCACGCAGTCGTCGCGCACCACCTGTTCCAGCTCCGCGAGAACCTGCTGCTTGATCTCAAGCTCCTCGAACACCGCCTCGAGCACGAGGTCGCAGTCGGCGAATCCTTCGTAGTCGGTGGAGCCCGAGACGAGGGACGAGAGAAACCGCCCCTTCCCCTCGTCGTAGCGGCCTTTGGCGACCTGGCCTTCGATCTCGGTGCGGATGTCTGTGAGCGCGTCGTCGACGATCTCCTGCTTCACGTCGCGGATCACGATCGGAACCTCGAGGCCGCGCAGGAAAAGTGTCGCGATCTGCCGCGCCATCAGCCCGGCACCGACGATGCCGACTCTGTTCACCTTCAGCGGCGAGACGGTTGGACGAGCCGGGTGCCTCTTCGCGCGGAGTTCGACGAGCTGGAACGCGTAGAGCGACGCCTGTGCCTGCGGGCCGGGGAGGAGCGCGCCGATCGCTTCCCGCTCGCGGGCGTACCCCTCGTCGATCGTCCACTCCTGCGCGCCGGCGATCAGGTCGAGCGCGGCGTACGGTGCCGGCGCTGCGCCGTGCACGGTGTCGTCCACGGCAGCGCGCGCTCGGCGGAAGATCGTCTCTGCATCGGACCAGTCGGGCTCGGGCCGCTCGGGCGGTTGGTCGGCGAGCTCCCGCGCGAATGCGAGCGACTCGTCGACGAACTCAACCGGCCCGAGCAGCCGGTCGGCGATGCTGAGCTCGGCGACCTGCGGGCCCGTCAGCATCCGGTTCTGCCGCAGCGGATTCGACACGATCACCTTGATCGCGGTCTCCGGCCCGACGAGGCGCGGCAAGAGCTGCGTTCCGCCCCACGCGGGGAACAGGCCGAGGAAGACTTCGGGAAAGGCAAAGTGGCGTACGGCCGTCGAGATCGTCCTTGCGGTGCAGTGCAATGCCAGCTCGACACCGCCGCCAAGACAAGCACCGTTGATCGCGGCCACCGTCGGGAAAGGCAACGCACGAAGTCGCCCGAACAGCTCGTGTCCGGCGCGCGAGCCTTCGATCGCGCGCTCGCGCGTGATGCCCGGGAACTCCGTGATATCCGCGCCGGCGGCGAAGACGAACGGCTTCCCGGTGATCACCGCAGCGCTGAAATCGCCGCCCTCGAGCTCTCCGAGCAGACGATCGAGCGACTCGAGCGCCTCCTGGCCGAAGAAGGTCGGTTTCGTCCAGTCCTCGCCGTTGTCGATCGTCACGAGCGCGACGTCGCCTGCGCGCGTGAGCTTGAACTCAGTGACCGGCACCAAGGTTCTCCCACAAGAGCGCGGCGCCCATGCCCATTCCGACGCACAGCGCGGTCAAGCCGTAGCGAACGTCGGGCCGCTCGCGGAATCCGTACGCGAGCTGCGCCATCAAGCGCACGCCGGTTGCAGCGAGCGGATGTCCACAGGCGATTGCGCCGCCGTACGGATTGAGGCGCGGATCGTTTGGGTCGACGCCCATTCCGTCGCACCAGGTCAGCACCTGAACGGCGAACGGCTCGTTCAGCTCGAAGAGGCCGACGTCGTCGAGCGTGAGTACTGCCTGCTCGAGCACCCGCTTCGTCGCCGGGATCGGACCGATTCCCATCAGCTCCGGCTCGACGCCCGCGAACCCGAACGCAACGAGCCGCATCTTGGGCTCGAGCCCGAACTCGGCCGCCGTTTCCTCCGCGGCGAGAAAGCAGGCGGTTGCGCCGTCCGTCAAACCGGCCGAGTTGCCCGCGGTAACGCGGCCGCCGGCGCGGAACGGCGTGCGCAGCGTCGCGAGGCCTTCGAGTGTCGTATCAGGGCGGAGAAACTCGTCGCTGTCCGCGAGCTTCCAGCCGTCGTCGGTGAACACGCTCATCGGCACGACGGTCTCGCGCATCACACCGTTCGACCACGCAGCCGCGGCACGCTGCTGGGATTGCACGGCGAACGCATCCGCGTCGGCCTTCGTGATCTCCGGGAAGCGGTCGTGCAGGTTCTCCGCGGTCGCGCCCATCGTCACCGCGGAGGGATCGACGAGCCGCTCCGAAACGAAGCGCGGATTGAAGTCGACGTCCTCGCCCATCGGATGGTGTCCCATGTGCTCGACGCCGCCGGCGAGCACGATGTCACATGCGCCGTACGCGATCTCACCCGCGCCGGCGGTCACGGCCGTCAGCGCGCCCGCGCACATACGGTCGACCGCAAAGCCGGGAACGGACTGCGGAATGCCGGCCAGCAGTGCGACGTCGCGCCCGAGCGTCAGCCCTTGGTCGCCGACCTGCGCGGTGGCCGCGTAGATGACGTCGCCAATGCTCTCCGGCGGGATCTCCGGATTTCGCCGCAGCAGCTCGCGCACGACCTTCACCGCCATGTCGTCGGCGCGCGTCTTCCAGAAGATGCCCTGTGGACCCGCACGCCCGAAAGCCGTGCGCACGCCGTCGACGAACACGACCTCCCGACGTTCCATCTCTTTACGAGTCTACGCGGAGGCTTCGAGTTGCTCGCGCAGGTCCTCGAGCTCCCAACAGTTCGCAGCCAGCGCGTCCCGATGGAACTGGATCAGGAGCGAGCCACCCGTCTCGAGCTTGCCGTCGCGGCAGGCATTCAACAGGCGGCGGTACGGGTCGAGCCCGTCGCCCGGCGCGTAGACGGCCTCGGGTGGCTCGTTGTCGTAGCGCGGGTCCCGCGCCTGCTCGGAGAGGTACGGCAGGTTCGCGACGACGAGGTCGACGGGCTCCGTGAGCGGCTCGAGGAGATCTCCCTGGACCACGTGCACGCGGTCCTCGACACCGTGAAGCTTCACGTTCTCGCGCGCGAGCTCAACCGCGGCTGCGCTGGTGTCGGTCGCCCAGACCTCGACCTGCGGGCGGTTGACCGCCAGAGCAATCGCCACGGCGCCGCTGCCGGTGCCGACGTCCGCGACGCGCATCGGGACTCCGTCGATTCGCTCGAGCGCCTCGTCGACGAGCCGTTCCGTCGACGGTCGGGGAGTGAACACCTGTCCGGGAGCGGTCAGCAGCGTGAGGTCGTAGAAGGACGTTTTCATAAGCTCTTGCAGTGGTGGACTGGGCGGAGCACGCACGGCGTGAAGAGGAACGGTACCGGGACGGCGAGGCGCGACTGCCGGACGCCGAGGATCAGGACGCCCGACAGCGCCAGCTGACTCGGATGGGGAACGCAGCCGGAGGCGCAGGTCTCGCACGGCTCATGGACGGCAATTCCAAGGACGCGCTCGATTGGTTCGCTAGAGCCAGCGAGCGTTACCGGGAGAGCTACGAGCTCGCGCCACCCGGAAGCTGGGGGCGCCCGATCGCGATCCTCAAGGCGCGCATCCTCGCCGGCGACTGGGACAGCGCCGTGGCCGACGCGCGCTGGACGCTCGAGGAGGGTGCCGCGGAGGCGCAGTCGCCGATCGGCCGGTACGCCGCCACGCTCGCTCTGCTCGTGCTCGGCCGTGACCAGGAGGCGCGCGTCCTCGCGGATGGCCTGCGCACGCACGACGACTTCCTTGCGCCCGTTGGAGACGCGCTCGCTTTCATCGCCGCCCGGGACCCGGTCGCGTACGTCGGAGCGATCGAGGCCGTGCTCGAATCGTTCGAGACACGCGAGGACTACCTCGAGGACATTCCGGCCGCGGACACGGTGCTCGTGCTGCAGGCGCTCGCCGGCCGTCGCGAGCTGGCCGCGGAGCTGAGCTCGCCGCTCCTTCCCTAGTCCTGCTGCGCGGGCGGGTGCGCGAACATCGTCAGTACGATCTTGTCCGCGCTTTCGTCTTCGCGGTCGCGCGCGGCTTCGAGGAACGTCCTCATTAGTTCGAGCGCGCGTGCCATGGTCAACTTCACCTCGAGCTGCGCGCTCCGAAACGTGCCGTCGGCCGAGTAGACCGCGTGCGCACGCTGGACCTGGTCCATCATCGCCGCCTGGATGTCGCTGGCGCCGCCCGCCGAGAGCAGCTCGGGCGCAACTCGGAAGACCTTCGCGACGGCGCGGTACGGCTTCTCGCGTCCGCGTCCGTTCGCATCCGCGAGCTCGATCAGCCCTGCCTTGAGCAGCATGCGCACGTGGAAGTGCAGGTGGCCGGGGTCGACGCCGAGGCGCTGGGCGAGCTCACGGTTCGTCAGCTGCCAGTCGCCTTCCTGGCCGAGCATCTCCAACACGCGCACGCGCAGCGGATGGCCGAGCGCCTTTAGTTGCTCCGGCTTGTCGAGTACCAGCGTCTCTTGCAAAAGAACGGCCCGCCCCTTTGGTCTCCCGGCGCACTTCTACATATAGAGAGAGCCATGTCAAGCTCGAAGCTCGGCTGCTGCAGCGCGATCGAGGATTGCAGTCGTCCTGCCGTCGCGGGCCCGGACGAGGCTGGCCGGCGTGTCGGGGCTTGGTTTCGACGCGAAAGCCCGGCGCGCGGCCTCGGCCTTCTCGGCGCCGGAGACCGCGAAAAGGATCTCGCGTGCACTGTTCAGAGCGGGGATGCTCAGCGTTACCCGGTCGACGAAGGGCTCCAGCCCGGGCTCCGCGGGGAGCACCCGCTTGTTCTGCTGCAGGGTGGGTGCATTCGGGAACAGGGATGCGACGTGACCGTCCTTGCCGATCCCGAGCAGCTCGAGATCGAACACGGTGTCGCCGAGCTCGAGCTCGTAGTCGGCGGCCGCTCTCTCCTTCCCGAGCTCGCCCTTGATGCGATGGACGGTGCGCGGGTCGTGCTCGAGCCGGTCGAGCAGTGTGCGTTTTGCAAGTGCGTAGTTCGAAAGCTCGTCATCGGGGGGAACGCAGCGTTCGTCGCTCCACCAGAGCTCCGCCTTGCTCCAGTCGTGCTCGCGCTCCGCCGCTTCCTTGTACGCCTGCTCGGGCGTTGTGCCACCCGTGAGCGCGATGTGTCCGCCTTCGCGCGCCGCGCGCGCCAGCCGCTCGGCCACCACCGCGGAGACTTCGCTCGCGTCCTCGACGATGACGAGATCGACGTCGCCGCTCAGGACTCGCCCGCCGCGAGCTCTTTCGATCTTTCCATCGCCGCCTGAATCGCGTTGAGAAACGCAGCGCGCACGCCCGCTTGCTCCAGCTCGCGGATCGCATGAATCGTGGTGCCGCCCGGCGACGTCACCGCTTCGCGCAGCTCGACGGGGTGCATCTCCTCGTCGCGGAGGAGCTTGGCCGTCCCGAGCATGGTCTGGACGACGAGCTGCGTCGACGTCTCGCGTGAGAGGCCAAGCAGAATGCCCGCGTCGATCATCGCCTCCGCGAGGAGCGCGAAGTACGCAGGGCCCGAGCCGGACACGGCCGTGACGGCGTCCATGTAGCGCTCCGGCACGCGTACGACGCTTCCCAGATGTGCGAGTACGTCTTCCGCGAGGTCGAGATGCTCGTCGGCCGCATGCGCGCCTGCACAGATGCCGGCGATGCCCTCGTGCACGAGCGCCGGCGCGTTGGGCATCGCGCGCACGACCGGAACCCCAGGCGCCAGCCGTGCCTCGATCTGCGCGGTCGGGATGGCTGCGGCAACCGAGAGAACGGTCTGCTCGGGCGTGAGTAGCCCGCCGATCTCGCCGAGCAGGACGTCGAAGTCCTGCGGCTTGACCGCGATCACGACGAGCCCGGCATTGGCGACCGCCTCGGGATTGGACAATGTGGCCTCGACCCCGTGGCGATCGGCGACTTCTTTCAGCCGCTCCTCACGCCGCCCGGTAACGACGATGTCGCCCGGTTTCCGCCAGCCGGAGCTGAGCAACCCGGCGAGCAGAGACTCGCCGATCCGCCCGGTGCCGAGAATCGCGATCTTCCGGTTCGCAGCCATGTCCGCAGTCTAAGAACCCAGAGCGGCGAGGTAAGGGCCGAGTGTCTTCTCGTCGCGGAAGACGAACCGCGCCAGCTCGACGGAGGGATGCGCCGCAAGGGCCGCCTCTGTCGCCGCGATCGCAACTGGGGCCGCCAGCCCCACCGGGTAGCCGTACGCACCGGTCGAGATCGCCGGGAACGCGACCGATCTGCAGCCGAGCTCGTCGGCGAGGTCGATCGCGCGCCGATGGCACGACGCGAGCAGCTCCGACTCGCCTGCGCCGCCGCCGCGCCAGATCGGGCCGACGGCGTGGAGCACATGCCTCGCCGGCAAGGTCCCGCCTGAGGTCGCCTTCACGCCTCCCGGGTCGCAGCCCTCGAGTAGGCGACACTCCTCCAAAATCGACGGCCCGCCCGCTCGGTGGATCGCGCCGTCCACGCCGCCGCCGCCGAGCAGTCCGGGATTCGCGGCATTGACGATCGCGTCGACCTCCTGCTCCGTGATGTCGCCGAGAACGAGCTCGATCACGCGTACGCCGGCCGCGGGAAACGGACGGGCCGTTCCTCGGGCAGCGGAATCAACCCGTGTGCGAAGCCCGTCGTGAGGTACAGGCCGGCCAGGCCGCCCCATTCGCCGTAGGGCGCAAGCAGCTCGGCCGTCTCGTGCGCCTCCACCCACCGGCCGCGCAGTCGCGACATCAGCTTCACGAGCGAGAGGTCACCGACCAGGCCGCGCTCGTAGCGTCCGAGCCCCTCGAGGCAGACGACGCCGGCGGACCAGGGGCCGAGGCCTCGCTGCCGTTCGATGAAGGCCGCCGCCTGCTCCGTCGACAGCGCGTGCAACTTCTCGAGGTCGGTGGACCGACAGATGCGGACGAGGGCAGCCGCGCGGCTCGCGTGCAATCCGAGCTGCCGCAGTCGCACCGGCGCGAACCGCGCAAGCGACTTCGACGTCGGCGGCGCATGGAGATCGGTCCCATCGATGCGCGGCTCGACAGCGCGCACGATGATGCGCTCGAGCTGCCGCGCTCGGCGCGAGTCGATCAGCTGTCCGCAGAACGCCCGCAACAGCGTCTGCGCCACTGTCGCCATCCGCAGCTGCCGCATCCCCTGGAATCGCGAAGCCGTCTCACCGATGAGCGGATCGCGCGCAAAGCGACGCAGAAACTCGGTGTGGTCAGCATCGACGGCGAGGACGAACCTCAACCGCTCCAAACCCTCTTCGCTCTCCGCGCGCAGCACCAGGCGTCCGTCCAGCGTTTGCCTGGCCGTTGCGACCTCTACGCGCTCGCCGACGCGCAGCGTGGTTGTCAGGGTCCCGTCACGGACCTGGCGCGTCGCATCGCTCGCGTGCTTCGCGCAGAGAGCGAGCGTGTACGGGCCGGCGGGGCGAACGACCCGCTCGAGGGTCAACTCTTGCGGGTTGCGAGCTCGGCGTCCACGCCGAGATCGTACGCGCGGCGGAGGATCGGCTCTGCCTCGTCGGCTCGCCCTTGCGCCTGCAGGAGCGCAGCCCAGTCGAGGGAGGCCAGGCCTGCGTTGTGCCGCCGGCCGTGGACCGTCAGAAGATCGACTGCGCGGCGATACGTTTCGTTTGCGGCATCCGTCTCCCCCTGGAGCGCAAGCCCACGGGCCAGTGCCCAGCAGGCCGCACCCATTTCGCCCCCGTGGAAGTCCCCGAGGATCGCCAGTGCGTCCCTGGCACAATCGACGGCACGTGCACCGTCACCCTCGAGCGTCGCCAGCCGAGACTCGCCGATGCGCAGCATCCCGAGGTCCGCAGGTTCCGGGGTAGGGCCGAGGAGTCGTGCGGCGATCTCGAGTTGGTTGCGGGTCTCGTTGGCGCGTCCCTCCTCGGAATCGATGCCGGCCGAGAGAAGGTATCCGCGGGCGAGCGTCAGTGTGTCATCGGTTGCCTCGAGGAGGGCGATCGCCTTGCGGATCTGCGTGAGCGCCTCGGCCGAACGGCCTTCGATCGCAGCCACACGAGCGAGTGACCAGTAAAGGCGTACGCGCGTGTAACCATCGCCAGAGTCGCCCGCCCGGCTCAGCGCGCCGCGGACGACCTCAGTGGCGCGGTCGTAGTCCCCTGCATCGGTCAGCGCATAGCTCAGGAACGTGGCGTAGCGGACCAGGAGCGTTATGTCGTCGGGCGTTGCCGCGGTTACCTCTCCGAGGCACTGTTCGAGCAGGCGTGCAGCGCGGTCCGGTGCCCCGAGCGCAGCGTAGGACTGCGCGAGCGCCGTGTACACGTCAGGGCGGAGGTGGGGAGCGACGCGCTCATACTCGAGGGCGGATTCCAGACGCTCGACCGCGTCGAGGTGATTGCCGCGGTGGGTAGCAGCGAGGCCGAGTCCAATCGCCGCACGACTCGCTGAGACCCGATCGCCTGCGGCGCTCGCGTCGGCGAGGACTTCCTGGAGCTTCTGCTCTGCTGCACCCGTGTCCGATTCCAGTCGGAGTTGAAGCTCTGCGTCCGCGAGCTTGAGCTCCCGGTCGTCGACCTCGCGGATGTCACGGCCGGTCTCGAGGTACTCGACCGAAACGCCGAGCTTCTGCGCCAGCTTGCGGAGCGCCTTGACCGACGGCGTACGTGCACCCGCTTCGATACGCGAGATGTATGCATACGAAACTCCAGGCGATGAGAGATCGCGCTGGGAGAAGCCTCGCGCCACGCGCAAGCGCTTGAGGCGGGCTCCGACGCCTTCTGTGATCTCGCTCAAGGACACGCTGATCGGGATCATTAGGCGTTCTCGGACATAAGTCAAATTCTTTTCTGGAGTCACTCCCTGTCAATCGGCGCTTCCTCATGACAACATAAGCCCCTCGAACTGCGGATCTGGCTGGGGAAGGAGGGACTCATGCATCCCTGGGGTTCCTGATTGACATTCAGCGGGCGGGGGCGCTTACCACGCTCCCGCCCGGTTTACTACCCGCCTGATGTCTTCAGGGCTCGCGATCGCGGTCTACGGGCTGCTGCTCGTGCCCGGCGCGATCCTTGTCTGGCGGCGGCCGGTCTTCGCGCTGTACGCGTGGCTCGTCGGCCTGGCCGCGCACAACGCCGTGATGGCGGCGCTGTACGGGGCCGGCGTCCGCGGAGGCGCTCTGACGGCCATCCAGGCCTGGAAGGAGATCCTGCTCGGCGTCGCGCTCGCTCGCGTCGCGCTCGAGGCCCTGCGCGCCGGGCGGCTTGCCTTCCAGGTTCACCCGGCCGACGTAGTCGCGGTCGCGTTCGCAGCAGTCGTCTGCGTGTACGCCGTGCTCCCGCAGCATTGGCTCGGCGGGACTGCGGACCGATCCGCGATCGGGCTCGCGCTGAAGCACGACCTCGTTCCGGTGGGCGCGTACTTCCTCGGCCGCTCCGTGATCCTGCGCCGCGAGGAGCTCGCCCGCCTCGTCTGGACCATCGTCGGCACGGCGGCTGCGGTCGCCGTGCTCGGGCTCCTCGACGATTTCTTCATTCCGATCTCGTGGTGGCGCGACTCCGCAGTCGTGGACTACTTCCACAAGCACCTCGGCTACGACTACCACGGAACCGGCGGCCTCCCGGAGAACTTCGTGTTCAACAACGGCGGCGACGCCCACGGGTTCTACCGCCGGCTCGTGTCGACCTTCCTCGGGCCGCTCGCGAGTGCGTACATGTTCGTCGTTGCGTTGCTGCTCGGCGCGGCGTTCCTCCGCCGGCCGCGCATCCTGGTCCCGTTGGGCGCGGCGATCTTCGCGGGCCTGCTCTTCACGTTCTCGCGTTCGTCACTGCTTGCACTCGCGGCGGGCCTCGTCGTGCTCGCTTTCGTCACGCGGCGCTGGTGGCCGGTCGCTGCCGCCGTCGCGACGCTCGCCGTCAGCGTGGCGTGGGTGCACGTCTTCCCGCACGTCGCACCGACGGGCAAGTGGACGCAGCAGGATCTGGTGCAGCAGCGCAACCACGCAAGGGCGCAGCCGGAAGCGAGCGGTAGCGCCGGCAGCATCGACGAGCCGTCGATTCACAGCCACTGGATCAGTCTCCGGGAAGGTGTGCGCACAGTCGTCCACCATCCGCAGGGATACGGCCTCGGCAACGCCGGCCAAACTGCCTCGCGCACGGGTACGCCGATCAAGGCGGGAGAGTCGAACTACACGGAGATCGGGGCCGAGACAGGATTATTCGGAGCGCTTCTCTGGATCGCCTGGGGGCTCGCGATCTTCGTCGGTCTCGTCGTCGCGGCGCGGCACACGCGCTGGTGGGCGGCGGCAGGGATCGCGGCTGCCTTCGCGGCGTCGCTCGTGCTCGCAGTGCAGACGGACGTGATCGGAGATCCCTGGATGGCGTACTGCCTTTGGGCTTGCGCCGGCATGGCGCTCGTGCCGCTGCCTATCCTCCGAGAGTGAGCGCGACCGCGCAAATCCCCGAGACGCAGCAACAGCGCGTGCGTGTGATCTTCGGCGCGCTGATCCTGGTCTTTCTCCTCGCGTCGCTCGACCAGACGATCGTGTCGACGGCGCTGCCGACTATCGTCGGCGAGCTCGGCGGGCTTCAGCACCTCTCCTGGGTGGTCACCGCTTACCTGCTCGCATCGACCGTGTCGGGACCGCTCTACGGGAAATTCGGCGACCTCTACGGGCGGAAGGTCGTTTTGCAAACGGCGATCGTCATCTTCCTCGTCGGCTCTGCTTTGTGCGGGCTGAGCCAGAACATGGCGGAGCTGATCTCCTTCCGTGCGCTCCAGGGTCTCGGCGCCGGCGGTCTCATCGTGACGGCGATCGCGGTCATCGGCGACGTGATTCCGCCGCGCGACCGCGGCCGCTACCAGGGCATCTTCGGCGGTGTCTTCGGGGTGTCCACGATCATCGGGCCGCTACTCGGCGGTTTCTTCGTCGACAATCTTTCCTGGCGCTGGATCTTCTACGTCAACCTGCCGATCGGAGCGGTCGCCTTCGTCGTCATCGGCGCCGTATTCCACATCCGCCCTGCGCCCAAGCAGCACAAGGTCGACTACCTCGGCGCGGCGCTGCTGGCCGGCGGTCTCTCGGCAATCGTCCTCTTCACCAGCCTGGGGGGCACGACGTGGGCGTGGGATTCGCCGGAGATCATCGCGCTGATCGCGATCGGTGTCGTTGCGATTGGGGCGTTCGTGCTCGTCGAGTCGCGCGTCCCTGAACCCATCCTGCCGTTGTCACTCTTCCGCAACCGCACCTTCGCAGTGACGAGCGCGGTGGGTTTCGTCGTCGGGCTCGCGTTGTTCGGTGCAGTGACGTACTTGCCGCTCTATCTGCAGATCGTCAAAGGCCTGAGCCCGACCAGGTCGGGACTCCAGTTGACGCCCTTGATGCTCGGCTTGCTCGTGACCTCGGTGCTCAGCGGTCAGTTGATCAGCCGCTGGGGGAGGTACCGGATCTTTCCGATCATCGGAACGGCGGTCATAGCGGTCGGAATGCTTCTGCTCTCGCGCCTCGGGGTCGGTACGAGCCTCTGGATGGCCGCGCTCGACATGGTCATCCTCGGGCTCGGTCTCGGGATGGTCATGCAGGTCCTCGTGCTCGCGGTGCAGAACGCCGTCGATTACACGAACCTTGGCGTCGCCACCTCCGGCTCGACGATGTTCCGGTCGATCGGCGGCTCGATCGGCGTATCGCTGTTCGGCGCGATCTTTTCCAATCGTCTGCACACCGAGTTGGCGCAGCGGCTTGCGCCGAACGTGCACCTCCCTTCGACGACGTCACCTGCGGCAGTTCGCGCACTGCCTCCGCCCGTGCGCGATTCGTTCGTGCACGCGGTCACGGCTGCGCTCTCACCTATCTTCTTCGTGGCAGCCGTCATCTGCTTGGTCGCATTCGTCCTCGCTCTGCTTCTGCCGGACGTTCCGTTGCGACAGACGAGTGCGGCGGAAGGGATCGGCGAGACCTTCGCGACGCCGAGCCACGCCGACTCGGAGCGGGAGCTGGAGCGAGTGCTGAGCGTGGTCGCGCGTCGCGACCAGCGGTGGCGCGCGTACGAGGAGTGGGTGAACCGCGCCGGCGTCGACCTCGATCCGACGGAAGCGTGGCTGCTTGCTCGAACCGGTGAGCAGGCGCCCGCCTCCGTACAGCAGATCGCCGAGGCTACGGGCGTCGACGCGGAGGCCGTGCGCCGGACGATGGAACATGTGGAGCAGCGGGGCCTGGTTGCCGGCAGGCAGGAGAACTATGAGCTCACTGCGGAGGGGCGCCGGGTCTTCGAGGCGCTCGTCGCGGTGCGGCGCGCAACACTGGAAGAGCTGGTCCGCGACTGGTCTCCCGACGACCACGCGCAGCTCGCGCCCGTGCTCGACCGCCTTGCCCGCTCGCTTGCCAGCGAGATGCCGACTCCTGCCTGACGGCCCGCGGTACCCTCAAGCGCATGGCGATCGATCCGCGCGTCGACATCGGCCACGTCCACCTGAAGGTGAGCGATATCGATCGGGCGCTCGCGTTCTACCGTGACGCCCTCGGCTTCGAGGAGATGCAGCGCTACGGCGACCAGGCAGCGTTCATCTCGGCCGGCGGGTACCACCACCACATCGGCCTCAACACGTGGGAGTCGAAGGGCGGGTCGCCGCCGCCGCCGGGCACGACCGGGCTCTACCACGTTGCGATCCGTTACCCCGACCGCAAGGCGCTTGCGCACGCGCTGAAGCAGCTCGTCGAGGCCGGGATCCCGCTCAGCGGCGCGACCGATCACGGCGTGAGCGAGGCGATCTATCTTCGCGATCCCGACGACAACGGCGTCGAGCTCTACCGCGACCGTCCACCGGACGAGTGGCCGCGCGCTCCGGATGGGAGCATGGCGATGATCTCGGAACCGCTCGATCTGCAAAAGCTGCTTGCCGAAGCGGGCTGACGATGCGCTCTAGTCGCCGTCGACTCGCGACCGTCCTGGGCCTGTTCGTCGCATCGCTCTTCTGCGTCGCGCTGGTCCTTGTGCGCAACGTGCATACCGGGAACGTCAACTTCCGCTATCTGATCTGGAATCTCTTCCTCGCGTGGATTCCGTTTGCGCTCGCGGTCTTCGTCTACGACCGCTGGCGCCGGCGGCGAGGCGGCCTGCTGCTTCTCGTCCTCGGCGGGCTCTGGCTGCTCTTCTTCCCGAACGCGCCGTACATCGCAACCGACTTCGTCCATCTGCAGCACGACCCGCTCTCCCCGTACTGGTACGACGCGGTCACGATCGCTGCGTTCGCGTGGATGGGTGTGCTACTCGGCTTCGCGTCGCTGTACCTCATGCAGACCGTGGTCCGTCAGTGGCGAGGCGTGATTGCCGGCTGGACCTTCGCCTTCGTCGCGATCGCCCTCGGCTCGCTCGGGATCTACCTCGGCCGCTTCCTGCGGCTGAACAGTTGGGATGCACTCGAGCATCCCAGCGTCCTGCCGCGGATCCTCCATGCGGTGGCGCGTGACCCGTTCAGGTATCAGGAGGCGATCGCGGTGACGGTCCTGTTCACCGTTGCGCTGAGCTTCGCGTACTTCGTGCTCTACAACTTCGCCGCGGTCGGGCTGGAGCTGGACACTGAACGCTGATCCGGGCAGCTCCCGCGGACCAGTCCCTCCGACCTGTCTCCGCCGGACGGTTGCGCTACAACTAGCAGATGGCCTCGAAGCCCGTCGAGCAGCTTGATTCCGTCGTAATCCGGTTCGCCGGGGACTCCGGCGACGGGATGCAGCTGACGGGCGGCCGTTTCACCTCCGAGACGGCGCTGATCGGGAACGACCTGGCCACGTATCCGGACTTTCCGGCCGAGATCCGGGCACCGGCGGGCTCGCTGCCCGGCGTCTCCGGCTTCCAGCTTCACTTCGCCGACCACGACATCCTCACGCCGGGCGACCAGCCGAACGTCCTCGTCGCCATGAACCCCGCGGCGCTGAAGACGAACCTCAACGATCTGCCGCCGAGCGGGATCCTCGTCGTCGACAAGGACGCGTTCACCGACCGCAACCTGACCAAGGCGGGCTACGCGGGGAATCCGATCGAGGACGGCTCACTCGACTCCTACGAGGTCCATGCGATCCCGCTCACCTCGATGACGATCGAGGCGCTGAAGGACATCGAGGGGATCACGAAGCGCGAAGCGGAGCGCGCCAAGAACATGTTCGCGCTTGGCCTGATGTCGTGGCTCTACGGGCGTCCAACCGAAGGGACGATCGCCTTCCTCGAGTCGAAGTTCGCGAAGCGGCCCGAGATCGCGGCCGCCAACGTCAAGGCCTTCCAGACCGGCTACGCGTTCGGCGAGACGACCGAGGCCTTCGCGGTGCAATACGAGGTCAAGCCGGCGACCATGAAGCCGGGCCTGTACCGCAACATCACCGGCAACCAGGCGCTCGCGTACGGTCTCATCGCCGCGTCGGTGAAGTCCGGCTTGCCCCTCTTCCTCGGGGCGTACCCGATCACGCCCGCGTCCTCCGTGCTCGAGGAGCTCGCGCGCCACAAGAACTTCGGCGTGCGCACGTTTCAGGCGGAGGACGAGATCGCCGCGGTCGGCGCGGCGCTCGGCGCGAGCTTCGGCGGCTCGCTCGGCGTCTCCACCTCGAGCGGCCCCGGCATCGTGCTGAAGCAGGAGACGATCGGCCTCGGCATCACGCTCGAGCTGCCGCTCGTGATCGTCGACGTCCAGCGCGCCGGGCCGTCGACCGGGATGCCCACGAAACCGGAGCAGGCCGATCTGCTCGGCGTCATGTTCGGCCGCAACTCCGAGTCGCCCGTGCCGGTGATCGCGGCGGCGACGCCGTCGGATTGCTTCGACGCGGCACTCGAGGCTGCGCGAATTGCCGTCAAGTACCGCACGCCGGTGTTCCTGCTCTCGGACGCGTACCTCGCGAACGGCTCGGAGCCGTGGCTGCTTCCGGACGTCGACGCGATCCCCACGATCGAGCCGAATTTCGCCGAGGCGAACGGCGAGGACTTCCAGCCGTACCGCCGTGACGAGCAGACACTTGCGCGGCCATGGGCGATCCCCGGCACTCCCGGGCTCGAGCACCGGATCGGCGGGCTCGAGAAGCAGGACGTCACCGGCAACGTCAGCTACGACCCCGACAACCACGACCTGATGGTGCGGCTGCGCGCGCAGAAGGTCGCCGGCATCGCCCAGGACATCCCCGAGCTCGAGGTCGACGACCCGGACGGAGCAAGGACGCTCGTCCTCAGTTGGGGCGGCACGTACGGCTCGGTCGCCGCGGCCGTCCGCCGTGTCCGCGCAACCGGCAAGAAGGCCGCCCACGCGCATCTGCGCTACCTCAACCCATTCCCACGCAACACGGGCGAGATTCTGCGAGCCTACGACAAGGTGCTCGTCCCGGAGATCAACCTCGGCCAGCTGCAGAAGCTGGTCCGCGCAGAGTTTCTCGTCGATGCAACCGGCTTCAACCTGGTGCGGGGGATTCCGTTCCGCGCCGGCGAAGTGGCGGATGCGATCGACGCGATGGTGAACTCATAAAGACACTGCCTGTCGAGGGCAGGTGGCTCTGGGCCGCGATCGTCGTTGGCGCGGGCGCCGGTGCGGTTGCCTTCGGGCTCGTCCAGAACTGGACGGGCTTCAGCCTGTGCGTGGCGGCCACTGTCGTGGCTCTCACCCAGCTGATTCGCATCCTGCTCAGGAAAAAGGTGAGCAGCGGCGGCGACGGCCACGGCCACGGCAAGCGCCGCTGGTAGCAACGTCGACCGGGTGAAGGTGGGAGCCAGGCGCTACCTCGCCGCCGTCCCCGGGCGCGAGGTAATGCGGAGGCCGCACCCCGCTCCTGGCTCCCACCTAATGCAGGACTTCGCCAAACCGAACGCCCGGTCAAAGACGGGTGTCCGTTGCTCCCCCTGCCGATAGTTGATTGACGGGCCAGTCGGCGCTTAAACCCGCGACATCAGGCCTAGGCTCGGGTGGAGGCTCTGATCCGAGCCCCGAGCCGCGCCGCATGATCCGCCGCGGCGCGGAGGTTCTTCGCATCGGTCGCGCCCCTGAGTGCGCGTAGCCGCGAGTCGACGTCCTCGCGACCGGCCGGGCCGAGGCGTTCGGTGATCCGGTCGCGAATCCATTCGAGTACGGCGATGTCGCCTGTGACGCCCGCGAGATCTTCGGCCGCCGCGTCGACCCGTAACTGCTGCGTCCAGAGATAGAAGCGCTGAGCATCGATCGTCGACTGCGCGCGATGACGAAGTTCCAGGTCGAGCACGGATTGCGAGACGTCGATCGCCTTCTGTGCCGTTTGCGCCGCCTTGCGGGCTTTCACGGCGTCTGTGAGCGCCGCGAGGTTCTTCGTGAGGCGGGCGGCGATGAGGGGCGGCGGATTACCGGCCTGGAGAGTTGCCCAGTCCCCGTTCATGCCTCTGATCGTTGCGTTAGCCGCCGTCCACTCTTTGATTCGAGACAGCTCCAGGAGGCCGTTCGCTCCCTTCGAGAGGGATTGGAGCTCCGTGGGCGGCACTCCCGGCAGCGCATCCGTCGGCACCTCGAGCGCGAGTGCTTCGAGGTCGCCTCCGCCCGAGGTCCGGAACTCGCCGTAACGGCGCGCGAAGAGCTTGTCCTCGGTCGTCCGGTCGGAATGCAGCTCCTTCGTCACAATCGCTCCCGCGACCGGGCCGCGCGGACCTGCCACGATCTTGCCCACCGACGTCACCGTGACTTCCTCGAAGACGATTCCGATTGCGTTCTCGGGCCGGAACACATTGCCGAGCTTCGGGCGTGCGGGCATGATCATCGCGGCCGGGCCCTCTCGTCCTGCAAGCCACGTGCCCTCCGTGATCGCGATCGCGCCTTTCCGGTAGTCGAAGACGTCCTCGCCCAGGTACCAGACGGATCCGTCGTCGGCCTGCGCGTATCGGTCGATGGCGACCTCGTCGAGCCGTCCGTCGAGATACGCCATGTACTGCGAGATCAACACGGGAATCCGGCGTCCGTTCCAATCGACCGTTTGCCTTCCCGGCAAGACGGTCGTTTCGGTCCGGAAAGGCTTGCCGTCGACGTGCCCGAGCAGGACGGCTGAGCGGCCGTGGCCGATCGGGAAGAGCGGATTCGTAATCTCGGTCGAGTGCGAGAAGGAAGGCAGGGCGAGATCGACGCGCTTGCTCGCCGGCGCGCAACCGTTTCCGCTGTACGTCCCGCAGACGGTTGACGTCTTTCCCGAGGGCGCGTAGGCCGACTTGTGGTTGTTGTCGCAGCCACTGAGGGCGATTGCGGCCGCGATGCCCAGTCCGGGTAGCAGCAATTTACGCATGGCAGCGGCGACCGTAAGACGTCAAAATGAGACGACGGTGAGAGCGGCTGATCGCCTTAGGCATCTGTGGGATTTCTACGATCTGGACGCCACCGAGCAGAGACTTCGCGCGCAGTTGGAGCACGAGTCAGAAGATGCCGGGCGCGCCGAGGTGCTCACACAACTCGCACGAGTCGAGGGTTTACGGAACGACTTCGACGCTTGCGATCGCTTGCTCGAGCAGGCGGAAGCGCAGGCCGGATCGAGCGCCGTCGCGAGGGTGCGCATCGACCTCGAACGCGGCCGGAAGCTGCGCTCCAGCGGCGATCCGGAAGGCGCTTTGCCGCTGTTCGAAGCAGCCTTCGCGCGTGCGTGTGATTCAAGCGCGCACTACCTCGCCGGAGACGCTGCTCACATGTGCGCCCTCGCCGTGTCGGACGATCGCGCGGCGATGGAGGAGTGGAC
>JALYLY010000101.1 GCA_030773975.1 Actinomycetota bacterium
ACCACGAGCGGATCGTGAAGAAGTTGTACGGGCAGAGTTGCGCAGCGCAGCGTTGGACTGGTGCGATGAGCAGACGCATGCCGCTCTGCCAGGTGATGTTCTGCGCGTCCCAGTAGCCGGCGTAGCCGCGTGTCACGCCTTTCCGCTCGAGCAGGCGCACAAGCGGTGGCTCGTAGGTGCGGATCGGGCTGGTTGCATAGATCTGCGCATGCCCTCCGGCGATGCCGCCGATGTTGATTGCGCCGACCGTTGCGATTGCGAGTGCAACGGCGAGTTGCCCGCGCGATGACCTCGCAGCGAGTAGCGCAACACCTGTTCCCGCTGCAAGCGCAAGCGTAAGCAAGTAGTTGACGCTGTCCGGCCCGAGCGCGGCGGCGTTGGGGGTGATCACGAAGATCACGCACAAGAGAATGCTTGCGGCACCCCAGTAGCACGCGTAAGCGTGCGCAGTCGGCTCGGCGCGACGGACTGTCAGCTTGACGGCCGCGACAACGGGAGCGACGATCGCAGTGAGTACCAGCAGGGCGAGGAGAGCTCGCAGCGGCTCGCGTGGGTAGCCGCCGGGAAGCGCGTAGTTAGCGCCGCCGAGGAGGGCGACCATGCGCCCGAGGTGCAGCGTGTTCGCGGGCAGGTCGTGCACGGGCGCGAGGCCGATGCTGAGACCGACGACGTGAAAGCCAAGACCGTGCATGAGCAGATTCGTCGCGACCGCGGACACGATGGTCACGCCCAGCGTGATGGCTGCGCGGAGAGCGACGTCGAGGCGCCTCGTTGTCCGCGCGAGGAGAGCAGCGGCGAGCGCGAATGGGACGATCCCAGCGATCCAGAGCAGTGGATCGGAGGCAGCGTTCGCACCTGCGAGCAGGCCAACTGCCGCTGCCAGAGGCCACGACCTCGTCCGCGTGAGCAACACCAGGGCAACGCCGAGGACGGCGGCGGAGAACGAATTCGTGACATGCAAGGCGACCGTCAGAAGGGAGCGGAGCGCGAAAGGCCCTACGACAAGCGCGGCTGCAGCAGCCGTCAGTCCAGCCCATTTGCCGGCCACTCGCGCCGTAGCCCACCCGAGCAGCGCCGCGGCGGTAACTGCGAAGACGTAGCCGGTCGCCTCCCAGAGCTGCGCGTGCCAGGGCAGAGTGCGGGTCGCCAGCAGCCACCAGAGCGACGTCCACTCGCCGTAGTGCGGGATGAAGACGGGCCCGCTGCCGCGGAGGCGCTCCGCGAGGACGAGCGGACCCGAGACATCGGTGTCCCAGCCGACATCGCGGACGAGTTCGGGACCAAGCACCGCCACGGTCGCGAGATAGGCGGCGGCAGCGAGCGCCGGCAGCCATCGCACCACGTCGAAGAACCGGCGCGTCCCCGGTTTGTCCTGAGTCCAAGCGAGCGTCATGGTTCCTTACTCGGCCAAGCAGCATGCAGAAGCCGAACGACGAACGCCAGGCGGGACCGTTAACCGCCGGCGACCGTTTCTCGGCCGATTCGATAAGCCCGACTGCCGCGAGTCCGCTCCCGGAGCGGCCTCAGCGCAGATCCTTGTTCGACTCCATGTCGAACCACATGGCGAAGAGCGTGAATTGCGAGCCGAAGATCAGCAACAGCGCGACGAGCACCACCGTGCCGACCGAGACCGCGTTGCCCATGAGCCGCAGGACGACTTCGGCGATTCCGAGCCCGAGCCCCAGCAGGGTCATCAGGAAGCCGAAGGCGTAGAAGAAGACGAGCGGGTGAAAGTCACGGATCACATACTTCTCGCGCATCCGCCAGAAGAACCCTTTTACGAGCAACCACGAGATCCGTGGAATGACCTTGCGAATCTTGATCCCCGACTGCTCGCCGACGCCGTAGATCGGCCGCGACGGGATGTCACGAACCCGTGCGTTCCAGACGTTCAGATGAACCAGCATGTCGTTCGGCATGCCGTAGCCCGGATAGATGCGGTCGAGGTCGAGCTGCTCGAGGATCTCGCGGCTGGCTGCCGTGTAGCCGGACTGGGAGTCGGCAACGTGCCAGTACCCGGATGCGATCTTCGTCAGCAACGAGAGGACGGCATTGCCGAGATAACGCGAGCGAGGGATCACGCGCCAGGCCTCCCCGGAGATGAGGCGGTTGGCCTTGGCGTAATCGAGCTCGCCGCGGGCAACCGGCAGGGCGATCTTCTTCAGGTCGGACGGATCCATCTGATTGTCGGCGGCCATCACGCAGACGACGTCGATCGCCTCGGTGAGCGCCCGCTGGTAGCCCGTCACGATGGCCGCGCCCACACCCGAGTTACGTTGATGTGTGACGACCTCGACGCGCAGGTCGCCGGCGGCGCGGGCTGCCCCCACAGTGCCGTCGCGGGACGCATCGTCGACGACGAAGATCCGGTCGACGAAGTCCGGAACGCCCTGGATCGTCGTCGCGACGAGCGTCTCTTCGTCATAGGCGGGGACGACCACCGCCACGGTCTTGCCCTCGAGCATCAGCGCGTGCGGCGGCGCACCACCGGCTCCCACAGCAACGCTGCGAGCAGTCCGATCAGCACCCCGAGGAACGCTGCGACGACGACAGAGTTCCTGCGGCTGCGCGCCGTAGCCTTCACCGCGGCCGCCCGCGTGAGCACCTTCGGCCGCTCGACCTCTTCGGCCTGGACGAGGAGCTGCTTCGCCTGAAGCTCGTCGTCCAGGACGTCTGCGAGGTGGACGCCGAACACCGCCTTCGCGGTCGCGTCACCGGAGCTGCGGGCCTGCCGCTCGATCACGGCAACTTCTTGCTCATCCGCGGCGATGCGTTGCTTCAGGATGTCGATCTTCTTTTCCGTGTACGGCGCGAGCCGCTGTACCACGAGCCGTGCGAGCGCGTTCGCGGCGACCTGTGCTTTTCGCCTGGTCGGCGCCTGCACGGTGATCTGAACGAGGGGGTTCGCGGTCGTGCGCACGGTCCCCGTTCCGGTGCCGGCCGAGATTGTCTTCGTCGAAACGTGGCCACGCAGGTCCCCCGCGCGCATCCCGGCCTGCGCTGCAGCACGCTGGATCGCGTCCTCCGAGTGGACGATCGTGCCGACGGTCGACGGGTTCGCCTGCGGGCCCTGGAGAGGGACGCTGCCGATGACGCTGTACGGCGCGCCGATGAAGATCGTCGAGCTCGCCTTCCATACCTGGGAGCCCCCGAGGGAAATCAGATAGCCGATCAGAGCGCCGACGAACAGCCCTGTCAGGGGAAGCCACCAGTGAGCGACGATCGCGCTCCAGTAGCGGCCGAGATCCACTTCCTGCTCGGCTTCGCGGTCGACGTCGCGGGTGCTCAAGGCGCGGCGACTCTAGCGGAGGCCCATTCCCACTGGGCTTGCAAACCGTCTGTCAGGGAGGTCGTCGCACGCCAGCCGAGGTCGCGCTCGATCCGGGTCGCGTCCGCGGAGGTCCGCCGCACGTCTCCGGCCGCCGCCCGGCGTTCGACCAGGTCGAGGGTGCGGCCCGATATGCGTTCCAGCGTCCCGATCGCCTCGCGCATCGTCGCTTCCTCGCCGCCACCCACGTTGTAGACGGCGCCGGCCGGCGCGCGCTCCATCGCCGCGATCGTCGCGTCGATCCCATCGGCGACGTACGTGAACGAGCGCGACTGAAGCCCGTCCCCGTAGAGCTCGAACGATGAGCCGCGCGCGAGCGCGTCGACGATGCGGGCGAGAGCCATGTCGGGACGCTGGCGCGGCCCGTAGAACGTGAAGTAGCGCAGGACGACTGCATCGAGCCCGAAGCCCTGCGCGTAGGCGTACGCGAGCTGCTCGCAACCGAGCTTCGTGATCCCGTACGGAGAGATCGGCCGCGGCTCGGCCTCCTCGGGTGTCGGGTATCGCTCCGCTTCCCCGTAGATCGACGACGACGACGCGAAGACGACGCGCGTGCCCGCGGCCGCGGCCGCCTCGAACACCCTGCGGCTCGCCAGCAGGTTCCGTCGCACGTATTCCTCGAAGACGTCGCCGAAGCTGCGCACGCCGGGCTGCCCCGCGAGGTGGAAGACACCGTCGACGCCGGCGAGGTCGAGATTCTCCTCTGCGAGATCGAGGCGCGTGACGTCGAGCCCGGCAGCGTTCTCTTCCTTCAGCTCCTGGTCGTAGTAGTCCGTGAAGCAGTCGACGGCCCGCACATCATGCCCTCGGGTCAGAAGGGCTTCTGTCAAATGCGAGCCGATGAACCCGGCCCCTCCGGTGACGACGTATTTCATGCGGGTAGAACGAGGAAGTTGAGATCGAGAATCGCGAGGTAGGCGAGCAGGAGGAAGACAGCGATCGTGGCAAGGCGCCCCGCTCGTCGCACTAAGGCTAGTGCCCAGGCCGTGAGGATCGCAAGCGGAGCCGCTGCGTTCAGGAGATAGGTGGCCTTGATCGTGTCTCCGTCGGCGTGCGGATACGCGATCTGGAACACGAGGAACTGAAGCCCGAGCAGAAGCACCGCCCCGGGAATCAGGAGTAGCGCGGGCTCACGTCGTCGAAACCCGAGTACTAGGAAGGCGCCGAAGCCCAAAGCTCCGAAAAGCGAGGGAACAACGCCGACATAGCTTTGTCGGATGCGCGGAGATTCATACTTCGCCGGCAACTCGGGCGGGGTCGAGATGTTCTCGATCGGAATCTCAAAGTAGCGCCAGTAATCGCCCCACCAGTCTGAGTAAACGACGGGCAAAAGATTGTTGAGGTAATGCGGCGCATAGGGACGGGAGAAAACCTCCCGAACGTCAAGGCTCGTGTAGAAGGATACGGGCCTCCTGGAGAAGAAGGATTCATGCGGCGCCGGCCGGTTGAATGCGAACGGACTGCCATGACTTCGTGTCTGGTTGACAAACCACGGCAGTGAAATTGCAAGCGTGACGCCTACGAGTGCGGCGCAGGCTACCAGCGGTGCACGGTCTCGACTCCAGCGCGCTTGAAGCAGAAGTGCAAGGCACGATGCCCCAGCGAGGGCGAGCGCCCATGTGCGAGTCAACGACGCAAACCCGAACAGCAGACCCGCAGATGCTCCCGCCCGGACGCCCGCGCTCCCGCGTGTGATCGCGCGGACAACGAGGTAGATGGCGGCCGTGGCCAGGGCGGTGGCGAGCGCCTCTGGGTGGTACATCACCGCCGTCCGGGTGAGCGGCGGAGCGAGCGCGGTCAAAGTCAGCGCGCCAAGCTGGATGGTCCGCGAGCGAGGAAAGAGTTCTCTGGCGATCAGCCCGGCGAGCGCTACCACGACCACTGCTGCGACCGCGTTGAAGACTTGGACGCCGCGGTGCGAGTCAATCAGCGCGGCAACCGCGAAGAACAGCGGCGGCGTGTGCCAAACACTTGTTTCGTCCGTCGTCGGGAGACGGTGGTGATCCCGCAGAACGTCGGCATACAGCGAATTGGCATAGGCATCGAAGCCGCGCAGCCAGTCGTAGTGCAAGACATCCCAGCCCAATAGGGCCGCGTAGCCTCCGAGCACAGCCGCAGGACCGATTGCCCAGACCAGACGCAGGATTCGAGACGGAGCGTCGGCGGGTGAGTCAGCCCTCACCGCTATTGGGGGCAAGTGGCTTCAACGTTCCGTCGCCATTCCGCGTCAAGCTCAGGTCGGAGAAAAAGCGTGTCATGACGATGCCCTCGCGAAAGTCGCCGAGGCGCGGCTCGGGACGCTCGCCGCGCGCAAGTGCGAGCGCAAGCTCCGGGTAGCGTCCGCCGGCTGCGAGCGGCAGCGGGAACCCGCCGCCGAACCTCGTGTTGATGTCGGTCAGGTAGTGCGACCCGTCGGCTTCGCGGAAGCACTGGATGTTCGCCGGGCCGACGAGTTGCAGTTTCTCGGCGACGTCGCGCGCCAGCTCGATCAGCTGTTCGTCGCGAATGCTCATCCCCTTGATCGATTCGCCGCCCTTCGACTCGATCATCGTGCGGGGAATCGCGTTCAGGCAGCGGCCTTCCAGATCGCAGAAGACGTCGATCGAGAACTCCTCGCCGCGCAGACTCGCCTGCACGATCGAGTCGACGGGCGTGTAGCCGAGGAAGAACCCGAGCTGTGCGGCGTCGGCCGCACGGTAGATGTGCCGCGAGCCGAAGCCGTGGCGCGCCTTCACCAGCAGCGGATACGCCGCATCGTCGGGCACGCCGTTCGGCAGCCACGTCGGCGGCGTCGCGATGCCACGCTCCTCGAACAGGAGGTGTGCCAGGTACTTGTCACCGAGACGCTCGACGATCTCCGCGTCAGGAAGCAGCACCACCGCGCCGAGCTCGGCGCGAGAGCGCGCGAGCATGACCTGGTCGAGATCGGTCAGCGGCACGATCAGCTGCACGCCGTGCTGCTCGACAAGCGCACGCAGCGCCGGAACGTAGCCGGGGTCCTCGATCCGGGGGACGAGTGCATGCACGTCGGCGTGGTAGAGCGCGGGGGCGAGCGGGTTGGCGTCCGTCGCAACCGCCGTGGCGCCGGCGCGCCTGAACGCGCCCACGATGTCCACACGCTGTCCCGCACACGTGAAGAGAACGGCCGTCACGGCGGTCAGTACAGCAGGAAAGGCAGGCTTGCGAGCGCCGAGGTCGCCAGGATCGCGGCCACGACAAGGCGCACGCGGCCGGGCAGCCTGTCCACCGCATAGCCGAAGGCGAGCGCCCAGGCCGGGGCGGTCGTGAGCATGTAACTCGCCTTCAAGACGTCGCCGTCCGGAGTGGGATAGCTGATCGTGAAATAGAGATACCCCAGGATCCCGAGACCCGGCAGCAGCGCGGCCGGCAGGCGTGCCGGCAGCCGCCGTGAACGTGCCAACAGAACGGCCCAGCCCACGACCGCGAGCAGCGTCGGCAGGAGCCCGATGATGCTCTGGTCCCGGCGGCTTCCCCTCCAAACGCCGAAGTAGTCCCCCCACACCTCGCTGTACGTCGTCGGGATCGCTTCGTTCTGGAAGTGCGGCCGAATCGGATCCGTGATGACCTGCGGCAGCCCGAGCCCGACATAGAAGCGGGCGGGCCGTCGGTTCCAGATCGCCTCGTGCTTCGTCGGCCGGTCGAAGACAGGATTCCCGTACTCGATCGCCTGCCGGACGTACCAGGGCGCCGTCACGACCACGGTCGCGAGGACGATCACGACGAGCGGCCGCCACGCGCGGGCCGCCGCGAAACCGAGCACGACCGCCGCGAAGGTCCAGAGCGAGAAGGCGCGCACCAACTGCGCCAACCCCAGCGCCACGCCCGTTGCGACGGCGAGCTGCCAGCGGTACTGGTGACGTCCGAGCATGCGGGTCGCCAGCAGCAACCCGATCGAGCAGAAGAGCATCGACAGCGGCTCGGGATGGAACATGGCGCCCACGCGCAGAACGACCGGCAAGAAGCAGAAGAAGGCGAGCGCCGAGAGCTGCAGCCACGGCCGGCGCGGAAAGAGCTCGCGTGCAAGCAGCCAGAGGACACCGGCCGTCGCGAGCAGCACGAACCAGTTCAGCACCTGGCCGAGCTTGTGCGGATCTCCCGGATGAATGTGCTCGCCGATCACGGTCGCCACGCCGGCGAGCGCATAGAACACGGGCGGCGTGTAGTACTCGCTGCGCGATTCCGGTCCCGGAATCTCCCCGTGGTGGATCAACAGGTCGGCGTACTCTTGATGCTGGCGGACGTCGTAGCCGGCGCCGCTCGGATATTTGTAGGTATTCCAGCCCGCGACGAGCGCGAGAGTGGCGACGAGCGCGGCCGCGGCGACGCTAGGACGCAAGGTCCAGCAGGAGGTCGCGGTAGCGGCGCACGGCGACCGAGCGGTCGGCTTCTCGCTCGACCCATTCACGCCCCCGCGCGCCCATCGCCTCCAGGTCGTACTTCCCGTCGTGCGCGTCGCGGATAGCACGTGCGAGCAGCTCGGGTCTTCCGGGCGGAACGACGATGCCGCAACTGACCTCGGCGACGAGCTGCGCAGTTTCGCTTTCGGCATCCGCAGCGACGATCACCGGCCTGCCGACCGCGAGGATCCCGTACAGCCGGCTCGGGACGACGTACCCGGCAAGACCGGCCGCAAGCCCGACGACGTGCACGTCGGCCGAGGACAGCGACTGAGGCAAGACCGCACGCGACTGGTAGTAGAGGAACTGGACCTGATCGACCTCGTGCAGCTCGGCGAGCGCGACGAGCTCGGCATGGCGAGCACCCATACCGATGATCAGGATCCGGAGGTCATCGAGGTCGCGCAGAAACGTGCCGGCGCGTATCAGCGAATCGAGATCCTGCGCGTGGCCGACGTTGCCGGAATGCATGACAACGAATTTCTCGTCCACTCCCCAGCTTCGGGACCAGTGATTCGATTTTTCGAGCGGCCCCAACCGCGTGGTGTCGATCCAGTTCGGAATCACCAGCATGCGTTCCGCCGGCGCGCCCTTTTCCTCCAGACGTCGACGCATCGTGTCGCCGATCGCCACGATCCTGTCGGCGCGGCGCAGATAGAGACCGACGAGGCCGCGCAACACGCTCATCACGACTGGATTCTCGAGTCGCTTCAGCTGGACGGCGATCTCGGGGAAGACATCCTGGCTGATGACGACGAGCGGCACGCGGAAGCGACGGGCGACGAGAAGCGCGATGTTCGCGACGATCGGGGGGTCGGTCATGCACAGAACGACATCGGGCCGCCGCCCGCGCAGTCCGCCGACCAGCGCGCTCATCAGGTACGTCGCATAGTTCGACGCGCGCGCGAAGAGTTTCGAGCGCTCGAACGACGTCGACGGGACCCGCACGATCTCGACGCCGTTACGAACGCTGCGGTGTGGCTGCTCTTCCTGCCCATGCAGCTGGCCCGTGACGACCTTGACGTCCAGATCCTCCACGAGCGCCTCGCAGAGCTCCGTCAAGAGCTGCGCCGTCGCCTCCACGCCGGGCCAGTAGTACTGGTTCAGGACGAGCAGACGCGGCTTGCGGCGGCCGGACATTCCGGCAAGGCTAGTACCGGTGAACGACGCCCGGCTTCGCATCCTCTTCGCCGCGCCCGTCTGGGCGCCCTCGCGCGCCTTCGGCGGGCCGGTCGTCGCAGCCGGTGAGCTCGTCCGTCGGCTGGTCGCACGAGGCAACGACGTCGACGTGGTCACGACGACGATCGTCGACCTCCATACGCATCCGGCGCTTCGGTCTTCGGTCGGTGTCGTCGACGGCGCCACCGTCCGCTATCTCTCGACCCCGCTTCGCTACCGCTGGATGGGCATAACGCCGACGCTGCCCGCGGCACTTGCGCAGGTGAATCGACCCGACGTGGTGCACATCTTCGGGTTCCGCGATCCGGTTACGACCGGAGTGGCCGCGTGGTGCCGCATCGCTCGGGTCCCCTACGTCTTCGAGCCGCTCGGAATGTTCGAGCCCCGCTTGCGGAAGGTGTTTCTGAAGCGCGCGCTCGACGCGACGCTCTATCGAGGAGTCGCTCGAGGAGCTGCCGCCCTGGTGGTCGCCTCGCGGCGAGAGGCCGACGCGGTCGTCGCTTCGGGCATCCCGGCCGAGAAGGTTCGCGTGCGCGGCAACGGATTCCCCGAGCCCTCGGGTGCGGAGGCGAACGGCGACCTCCGTTCACGTCTCGGCATTCCCGGCAACGCGCCGGTCATTCTGTACGTCGGCAGGATCGCGGCCGGCAAGGGCATCGAGCACCTGCTCGAGGCCGCGCGCCTACTCGGCGGAGCGCATCTCGTCATCGCGGGGCCTGACGACCGTCACGGGACCTCTGCACTCGTCGAGCGAGCGCAGGAAGACCCGGCCACTGCCGGGAGGATCCACACGCTGCCGGTGACGGCGGAGCCCCCGCACGACCTCTATCCCCAGGCCGATGTGTTCGTCCTCGCCTCGGCGGGAGAGAGTTTCGGCATCGTCGCGGCGGAAGCCGCCGCAGCCGGAACGCCCGTGATCGTCTCAGACCGCTGCGGCATCGCCGGTTTCTTCGAGGAAGGTGAGGCGCTGGTCGTCCCGTACGAGCGGGCCGCGGTCGTCGAAGCGGTCAGCAGCGTCCTCGCCGACCCGAAGCTCCGCGAGCGGCTCGCGCGCGGCGGAGTCGCTGCCGCGCGACGGACGTCTTGGGACCGCGTCACGGACATCCAAGAGGAGATCTACCGCGAGGTTGCTTCGCGCACAGCCGCGACGAAATTGTCCACCGACGACTCGTAGCCCCAGTCGCGCACGAGCTCACGCGAGCGCGTCCCCAGCTCGTGCCGTAGTGCAGGCTCGGCCGCCAGCCGCTTCAGAGCTGCGGCGGCTTCATGCCCCTCGCCTGCAGGAACGAGGAAGCCGTTTTGGCCATCAGCCAGCAGATCTGACGCCGCGCCCACGCGGTCCGAGAGGAGCAGTGGGAGGCCCGAGGCTGCAGCCTCGTTGACAGCGAC
>JALYLY010000102.1 GCA_030773975.1 Actinomycetota bacterium
GGGCTACTGGCGGCTGGCGCTCGTCCCCAGCGAGGCGGAGTGCCGCCGCGCGGCCAAGATCCTCGAGGAGGTCCTGTGAACGCCGAGCGTGTCGAGGAGATGATCGCCGCGCTCGACCGCGGTGAGCTGCGGGTCGCCGAGCCGGACGGCGACGACTGGCGGGTGAACCCCGAGGCGCAGGAGGCGATTCTCGAGTACTTCCGCTTGCGGGAGATGGAGCCGCAGGAAGTGGGCCCCTTTGAATACCACGACAAGATCCCGCTCAAGCGGGACTACGCCACGCTCGGCGTCCGGGTTGTGCCTCCCGCCGTCGCCCGCTACGGCGCCTTCCTCTCCCCGGGAGTCGTGATGATGCCGAGCTACGTGAACATAGGCGCATGGGTCGGCCCGCGGACGATGGTCGACACCTGGGCGACGGTCGGGTCCGGAGCGCAGATCGGCGCCGACGTGCATCTTGCGGGTGGTGTCGGCATCGGAGGAGTGTTGGAACCGCCGGGCTCGCGCCCCGTCATCGTCGAGGACGGCGCGTTCATCGGGTCACGCGCGATCTTGATGGAAGGTGTCCGCATCGGCGCGGGCGCCGTGCTCGGGGCGAATGTGTCTTTGACGTCATCAGTTCCGATCATCGACGTGACCGGCGAGGATCCGGTCGAGCACCGTGGCTTCGTGCCGCCCCGCGCGATCGTTGTGCCGGGAACGCGGCCGAAGACCTTTCCTGCCGGGACGTATCACCTCGCGTGCGCGCTGATCATCGGCTGGCGCAGCGAATCGACCGACCTGAAGGTCAGCTTGAACGACGCGCTGCGCGAGCAGGGCCTCTAGTCGAGCTCGACGCGGCAGATCTCTTCCGCCGGTCCCGTGAGGCGCGCCTCTCCACTCGCATCCAGCTCGACGAGGAGGTCGCCGCCCGGAAGATGCACGTGCACCGGGCTCTCGCACCAGCCGTTCGCAATCGCGGCAGCCGCAGCCGCGACGGAGCTCGTTCCCGACGACAGGGTTTCGCCGGCCCCGCGTTCCCAGACGCCGGCGGTGAGGTCATGCGGCCCGTCGACACGCACCAGCTGCACGTTGGTGCGTTCCGGGAAGCGCGAGTGACGCTCGATGCGCGGACCCAGTCGCAGTAGCTCGCCGCGCTCGGGCTCGCGCCGGACGACCGCATGAGGGTTGCCGACCGACACGGGGGTGAACTCGACCCGCTCCTCACCGAGGTCGAGCGTCTCCGTCTCCCCCACGTCGACTCTGCCGACGTCGAGCGCGACGTTGCCGTCCGTGCCGATCACCGCTCCGACCTCGCGGGACCCGACCGAGAGTGCCACGCGCTCCGCTCCCGACCTGCGCGCGAGCCACGCGGCAACGATGCGCGCGCCGTTGCCCGAGAGCTCTGCGGTCGAGCCGTCGGGATTCCAGATCCGGACCTCGGCTCGCGTTCCGTCGACCGACATGATCTCCAACAGGCCGTCCGAGCCGACGCCGTAGTGGTAGTCGCAGAGCTGACGGACGTGGTCCGGCGTCAGCGGTTGCGTGAGCTCAGCCCGCTCGACCAGCAGGTAGTCGTTGCCGAGCGCTTGCCACTTCGACAATTTCATGTGCGATCTCGTCCACCGGACGATCGGCGTTGACGCTAACAAGACCGGGGATGCGTCGCATCCACTTCCGTTGATAGGCGGCGTAGCGCCGGGTGCGAACGACGAGTGTCTCCACCACCTCCTCGTGCGGAAGCTCCGCGACGTCGCGGAGGCCGAGCGCCTGGACGGCGGTGGACGAGATCGGTCCGGCAAGCGCGGCTCGGGCTTCGTCGACGACGCCTGCATCGAACATCGACCGGGCACGCTGCTCGATCCGTTCCGTCAGCACGTTGCGGGGGACGTCGAGGCCGAAGATCCACGTGGGCCGGCGGACCTCGGAGGTCCAGAGCCGGTCGGCGGTCGGTCGCAACGAGGCGCCGAGCTCGGTGAGCTCGAGCGCCCGGACTACACGCCGTCTGTCATTGGGATGCAGCCGCGTCGCCGCGCCGGGATCCCGCTGAGCCAGGACGTCGTACGCTCGCTCCGGTCCAAGACGGCCGTAGAGGTCTTCCCACTGGGCCCGCTGCTCCGGGCTCGGTGCAGGAGGCAGTTCGAGCTGCGCGAGCGCAGCACGGAGATACAGCCCGGTGCCGCCGGCGACGACGGGCGTGCGGCCTGCAGCCAAGATCTCGTCGATCGCAGCATGCGCGAGCTGCGCGTACTCCGCCACCGATCCTTCGTGTGACAGAGACCAGATTCCGACGAGCCTGGTCGGACTCTCCGGTTGAGCCGTCAGGATCGGCAGGCCCTGGTAGGCCTGCATCGAGTCCGCCGAGACGACCTCGCCGCTGAGACGCTCAGCCACCTCCTCGGCAACGGCAGTCTTGCCCGACGCGGTCGGGCCGAAGATGGCAACGACGCTACGAGGAGCCGACTGCAGAACCGGACTTCCAGCCAATCTCGGCATCCTGCGGGAAGAGCGCGTCGGCCGGGAGCGGCCCGTCTTCCTCGGGGTGCGCCGCACGTTGCTCCTTGAACCAGGCCACCGCACGGGGGACCCCCTCCTCGAGCGGCACGGCGGGCTCGTACCCGAGCAGCTCGCGCGCCTTCGTCAGGTCGGCGACGTAGTGCGTGACCTCGCCGAGCAGCGACGGTGCAAGCGCGATCTTCGGCTCGACGCCGAGCTCGGCCGCGATCAGCTCGGCGGCATGGACGAGCGAGTTGCCGTTGCCGTAGGCCAGGTTGATCGTCTCGTTCACCACGCGCCCCTCGGCGAGCGCCTCGATGCCCTGCGTTATCCCGTCGATGCAGTCGTCGACGTACGTGAAGTCGAGGGTCTTCTCCTGTCCGAACACCGTCACCGGCTCGTCGCGGAGCATCGTGTGGATGAACAGCGGCAGCACGCGCACCATACGGGCGAGGTCGTTGTCGTAGCGCCCGTAGACGTTCGAGAAGCGGAAGACGAGATAGCGCAGGCCGTAGCAACGTGCATACGAGTAGACGAAGGCCTCACCGGCGATCTTCGACGCGGAATACGTGGACTCCGTGTACGCGAAGTCGGCGCTCGCCTCGCTCGCCTCCCCCGCAGCAAACCGGTGCACGTCGCCGTAGACCTCCCGACTCGACGAAAAGACGATCGGAAGATTCTGCTGGCGGCAGAACTCGAGGACGTTGAAGGTCATGACTGCGTTTTCGAGGGCGCGGTGCGGTTGGCGCACGAGCTGGTGCACCTTCGCGTGCGCGGCGAGATGCACGACGAGATCGACGTCCGGGTACTCCACCCCGCCGATGCCTCCCGGGAAGGACGGGTAGTGCCCGGAGAGATCCTGCAGGAGATAACGGAAGTCGTCCGTCCAGGTGTTCAGCCGCTTGTCGATCCCGAAGACCTCGTGTCCCTCGCGTTGCAGACGTTGGCCAAGGTTCGTCCCGATCTGGCCGCTCGAGCCGGTGACGAGGATCCGCATCAGGCGGCAACCGGCACGGCCTGCACGCCGCGCAAGGTCGTCGAGGTTGCGTCCTCGATGCGCACGTCGACCAGGTCGCCTGCAACCGCGGCGCCCGAGAAGTTGACGGTGGTGTTGCGGCGCGTACGGCCGCGCAGCAGGCTCGGGTCGGTGCGGCTCGGGCTTTCGACGAGGACCTCCTCCACTCGCCCAACACGCCCTGCGTTGCGTGAGGCGGCCACGTGCTGGACGACCTCGATCAGCCGCTCGATGCGATCGTGTTTCACCTCTTCGGGGATCTGCTCCGTCATCGCCGCGGCTTCGGTGCCCGCGCGAGGCGAGTACACGAACGTGTACGCACTGTCGAAGCCGACCTCCTCGACGGCCGAGATCGTCTCCAGGAGGTCGTCTTCGGTCTCGCCGGGAAAACCGACGATCAGGTCGGTCGTCAGCGCGAGATCCGGGATCGCCTCGCGCAGCTCTGCGACCAGCCGCAGGTAGCGCTCGCGGTTGTACGTCCGCCTCATGGCCTTCAGGATGCGGGACGAGCCGGACTGCAGAGGCAGGTGCGCGTGCTCGCAGACGGCCTGGCACTCCGCCATCGCGCCGATCACAGGGCGGCGGAAGTCTTTTGGATGTGGGCTGGTAAAGCGGATGCGCTCGATGCCGTCGACCGCGTCGCACGCGCGCAACAGCTCGCCGAACTCGGTGTTGATCGCCGGTGCGAGATCGCGGCCCCAGGAGTTGACGTTCTGGCCGAGCAGAGTCAGCTCACGCACTCCTTCTGCGGCGAGCCGTGTCACCTCCGCGACGATGTCTCCTGGGCGACGGCTCACCTCACGCCCGCGAACGGCGGGCACGATGCAGTAGGCGCACTTCGAGTTGCAGCCCATCGAGATCTGCACCCAGGCCTGGAAGGTGCGTTCACCGTGCATCGGCAACTCGCCGGCGAAGCTGCGGTCGTCGAGGCCGAAGCGTCCGCGCGCGACACCGAGCCCGCCCGCGCCGAGCCATTCGCCGAGATGAGGAATCGATCCCGGGCCGAACGCGACGTCGACGTACGGGTAGAGCTGGAAGAGGCGCTCGCGCTGCGCTTCCGCGTAGCAGCCGCCGACGGCGATCACCTTGTCCGGATCGCGCCGCTTGACGGCCGCAGCCTGCGCGAGGTGCGCCGCGAACTTCTGGTCGGGCTTCTCGCGAATCGTGCAGGTGTTGAAGACGAGGACGTCAGCCTCGTCCTGCGTGGCTGCCTCACCCAGCCCGAGCTCCTCGAGCATACCCTTGATCCGCTCGCTGTCATGAGCGTTCATCTGGCAGCCGAAGGTCGTCACGTGGTACCGGCGCACGGGCCAGAATGCTACCCGTGGTCTTTCCCGACTCGACCTCCCTGTGGGTCTTCGGCCTGGCGGCCCTCGCCCTGCTTGCGATTCCCGGGCCGGCTGTCCTCTACATCGTCGTCCAGAGCGCAGAGCAGGGCCGCCGCGTCGGGCTGGCCTCGGTCGCGGGCGTGCATCTCGGCACGCTCGTCCACGTTGCCGCAGCCTCGGCCGGGCTGTCGGCCTTGATCGTCGCCTCCTCGGTGGCATTCGGCGCCGTCAAGTACGCCGGAGCCGCCTATCTCGTCTATCTCGGCGTCCGCAAGCTGCTCGACCGAGATGCGCAGACACGTGTGGAGCGGACGCGCGAGCCGCTCCGCCGGGCGTTCGTGCGCGGCACGATCGTGAACGCACTCAATCCCAAGACGGCGCTCTTCTTCCTCGCGTTCCTGCCGCAGTTCGTCGCTCCCGACCGCGGGGGTGTCTGGTCGCAGGCACTCGTGTTCGGCTTCGTCTTCGTCGGGCTCGGCCTCGTCACCGATTCGCTCTACGCGCTGGCGGCCGGAACCGTCGCGGGTTTGCTGCGCCGTAAGCGCAATGCCGTCCGCTACGGCTCGGGCATCGTCTTCATCGCGCTCGGCGCGACCGCTGCTCTCGCCAAGCGGACGTAGCGCCCCTAGGCTGCCTGATCCGGCTGAACCTGCGGCGCCGGCTCCGGCGCTGCGAGTGACTCGTGCTGGCCGCCGCCGTTCGAGACGTTGCGCGCGACGTCGATGGCGCGGCTCTCGCGGATGACCGTCACCTTCACCTGCCCGGGATACTCGAGCTGATCCTCGATCTCCCGCGCGATCTCGTGTGAGAGGAGCACCGCCGCGTCGTCGTCGACCTCGCCGGGCTTGACGATCACCCTGATCTCGCGTCCGGCCTGCAGCGCGTAGACCTTCTCCACTCCCGGTTTCTGAGCTGCCAGCTCCTCGAGCGACTCGAGCCGCTTGATGTAGTGCTCGAGGCTCTCACCGCGCGCGCCGGGCCGCGAAGCCGAGATCGCATCGGCCGAGATCAGCAGCACTGCTTCGACCGTCTGTGGCTCGATCTCGTAGTGGTGCGCCTCGATCGCGTGCACGACATGCTGCGACTCGCCGTACCGGCGTGCAAGCTGCGCGGAGATCGAAGCGTGCGAGCCTTCGACCTCGTGCGTCATCGCCTTGCCCAGGTCGTGCAGGAGCGCCGCACGCTTCGTTACCTTCACGCTGGCGCCGACCTCCGCCGCCATGATGCCCGCGAGGTGGACGACCTCGAGCGTGTGCTTGAGGACGTTCTGGCCGTAGCTGGTGCGATAGCGCAGCCGTCCGAGGATCTTGACGAGCTCCTCGTGAAACTCCCCGCAGTTGGCCTCGAAGACTCCCTGCTCCCCGGCCTGCACGATCGAATCCTCGATTTCCGCCTTGGACGCGTAGTACGTGTCCTCGATGCGCGCCGGGTGAATCCGTCCGTCCTCGATCAGCTTCGTGAGCGTGAGTCTTGCGACCTCGCGCCGGATGCCGTCGAACGAGGACAGAACGACCGCCTGCGGCGTATCGTCGATGATGAAGTCGACGCCGGTGAGATGCTCGAGCGAGCGGATGTTGCGTCCCTCGCGGCCGATGATGCGACCCTTCATGTCGTCGGACGGAAGTTGGACGACGGACACGGTCGTCTCGGCGGCGTGGCTCGCCGCGACCCGCTGGAGCGCGTCGGCAACGAGATTGCGCGCCCGCCGCTTCGCTTCGATGCGGGCCTCCTCCTCGAGTTGCCGGACGCGTCGAGCGAGCTCGTGCCGGACGAGATCCTCCGAGCGTTCGAGGAGGCTGAGCTTCGCCTCGTTGACGGTCATGCCTGAGATCCGCTCGAGCTCGGCGAACTGCTGCTCGCGCGCATCCTTGTGCTCTTCCTGGAGCTGGCGTAGATGTGTCTCGCGATCGGCGAGCCCCTGCTCGCGGCGCGCCATCTCGGTCAGCTTTCCGTCGATCTCCTCCTCCTTCGCGAGCACTCGCTCCTCGACCTTGACGATCCGGCCGCGGTGCTCCGCGACTTCCTGGTCGATCTCCGCGCGCAGCTTGACCGCCTCTTCGCGGGCGGTGATCTGCGCCTCCCGCCGAAGCGTTTCCGCTTCGCGTTGCGCGTCGTCGATCATCTGCTTCCGTTGCTGCTGGGCTGCGCCGAGGCGCGACTTGCCGAGCGCGCCCACCGCGACTGCCCCTCCCAATCCCCCGGCGACGAGGCCGATCAGAATCCCGATGGCGACCAGCATTTGGCTCAGCTCCTGGGTCGGTTGGCCGCGGTCGCTACCGCGGCGCCCACCCGGCAGTCCGGCCGGCACGGGAGATCCCGAATCGTGAAACGAGCCGACACCGCGGCTCGGAGAGCGGTGGCCTAGATCGCCGCTGTCAAAAGCCTTTCGGTGTCTGACTGGTAGGAGATTGACATGATTTTCGCAAGTGCAGTAACGATTCGGAAAACGTTCCTATGCAGGCAAAACGTCGGATGATGCATTTGCATCCTACCCCCGTTCAGGGGTCGGGTGCAAAGTCCCCGCCGGCCGCGGCTTCCAGCGCCCCCTCGCCGAAGCCTTTCGAAGCCAGATAGCGCGCCGTCTTCGCGCCCGGCCCGCGGCGCTCCACGAGCCGGCGGGCCCGCTCCCCTTCGCCCTCCAGGCTCTCGAGCGCCTGCTGGATGAGCTCCGGGTCGACCCCCTGCCGGTCGAGGTCGAACCTGATGGCGGCATCGCCGTAGCCCCGCTCGGCAAGGTTGCCGGCGCGGGTCCGCGCGAAGCGAGCGTCGTCGACGAGCCCGGCGCGAGAGAGAACGGCGAGCGACTCTTCGACCGCGGCGGGAGCCACCGAGGCCCGGCCGAGTCGTTCCGCGATGCCGCGGGCCGAGAGATCCTGCCGGCGCAGCGCGCGACCGGCGACTGCGAGAGCCTCTGCACGCCGCAGTTCGTGCCGCAAGAGGCGGAGCGCAGGGCGATCGAGAATGCGCCCTTCCGCCAGCCCGGCGCGCGCCACGACATCCACGGGCAGCGTGCGCCAGGGTGCACCGTCCAATTCGACCGCTACGCGGCCGCGCCGCTCTACCGCGAGCCGCGTGACCTTGGGCACTACTTCCGAGAAGCGGCTTTCTCGATCCGGGCTTTCTGGTCTCCCTTGACCTGGCCGTTCTGCTCGGCGGCGTCTACAGCCACCGGGAGCAGGCGCGCCGACGCGATCTGATCGGGACCGAGGTCGGCCTGGATCCGGGCGAGGATTGCCTGGCAGACGTCGGGATGTTCACGCAGGAACGCGGTCGCGTTCTGGCGTCCCTGGCCGAGCCGCTCGTCGCCGAAGCTGAAGTACGACCCCGATTTCGTCACGGCCTTCCGCTCGAGCCCGGCGTCGAGCACCGTTCCCTCCCACGAGATGCCCGAGCCGTAGATGATGTCGAACTCGGCTTGCTTGAACGGCGGTGCGACCTTGTTCTTCACCACCTTCACGCGCACGCGGTTGCCGATCGCCTCGACGCCTTCCTTCAGCGTCTCGATACGGCGGATGTCGAGGCGCACCGAGGAGTAGAACTTCAATGCGCGGCCGCCCGGGGTCGTCTCCGGGTTGCCGAACATCACGCCGATCTTCTCGCGCAGCTGGTTCGTGAAGAGGCAGATCGTGTCCGTGCGGTTCAGCGTGCCGGCGAGCTTGCGCAGCGCCTGCGACATCAGTCGCGCCTGCAGGCCGACGTGCGTGTCGCCCATCTCTCCTTCGATCTCCGCCTTCGGCGTCAGCGCAGCGACCGAGTCGACCGCGACGACGTCGAGCGCACCCGACCTGATCAGCAGCTCGGCGATCTCGAGCCCCTGCTCGCCGGTGTCGGGCTGCGAGACGAGGAGGTCGTCGATGTTGACGCCGATGTGCTTCGCATACGTCGGATCCATCGAATGCTCTGCGTCGATGAACGCGCAGATGCCACCGCGCCGCTGCGCTTCGGCGATCACGTGGTAGACGAGCGTCGTCTTTCCGGAGGACTCGGGGCCGAAGATCTCGACGATCCTGCCGCGCGGCAGCCCGCCGATTCCGAGCGCGAGGTCGAGCGCGAGCGAGCCGGTCGAGATCGCGCCGATCGAGACGGCTGCATGGTCGTTCATCTTCATCACTGCGCCTTTGCCGAATTGCCGCTCGATGTGCCCGAGGGCGGCGTCCAGAGCCTGCTCGCGATCCACTTACATCACCCTCCCAGGGCAAACGATTCGACAACGACATACTGCGCTCCACTGGACCGCAGCACTGAATGGTAGGCAGCGGCATCGGACGGACTGACCTCCCCCAGGTCCGGCAAGGGCGGCTGGAGCCGAGGACGCTCCCGGAAGCGAACGACGGTCAGATGGGACAACCAGGGCCTCTGCTCGCGCTCGTAGACTCCCAGACCCTCCAGACGGCCCTGCAAGTCCTCGGCGAGGCGGGTCGCTTCGCCGCCGAGATCGCTCAGCACCAGCATCCCGACGCTGCGGGTCTCCCGGTAGCGCTCCGGCACGAGCCGAATCGGGCCAGCGGCAGCGGCGGCCTCGCGCAGTGCGCCGAGAATCGACTCGAGCTCCTCCACCGGACGGTGCCCGAGGAAGGCCAGCGTGATGTGCAGGTGGTCCCGAGGGACGGGCCGGCCCTTCTCGATGTGCTCGGCCTGCCACTCCGACAGCGTGTCGAGCGCCCGGTCGGGAAGGCGGAGGCCGCAGAACAGGCGCGCGCGTTCACTGTCCCCCAAGCTAGCGGGGAGATTCACGCGGATTCGTCGCGAGTCTGTTCCAGAAGCCGCCGCAGCAGATGGAGCGCCGTGACGGTTGCACGACGCCTGATGGAAGTCCGGTCGCCCGGGAAAACGAAGTCCCTGCTGCGCGAGCCGTCGGGTCCCTCCGCGTGCAGGAAGACGAGCCCCACCGGCTTTTCGTCACTGCCGCCGCCGGGGCCGGCGATCCCGGTGACCGCGACGGCGACGTCGGCGCCCAGCCGCTCCCGCGCGCCGCCCGCCATCGCTGCCGCCGTCTCCGCGGAGACCGCGCCGTGGCGCTCCAGCACTTCACGCGGCACACCGAGCTCGCGCGCCTTCACGTCGTCGGCATACGCCACGACTGCGCCGACGAAGACGTCGCTCGAGCTAGGGACTGAGGTGAGCCGCTCCGCCACCATGCCGCCTGTACATGACTCAGCGGTCGCGAGCGTCAGGC
>JALYLY010000103.1 GCA_030773975.1 Actinomycetota bacterium
CGCCAGGGCCTCCTGGACGATGCGATAGAGAATCGTCCGGGACTCGGGCGACGGCTGGACGCTCAGCTGGTCGTCGAACCGATAGGCGATGTCGGGATCGTCCACCTCGTCGAGGTAGCTGCCGAGCGCAGCGGACAGTCCTTCGTTGTCGAGCGCCGGAGGCCGCAGCTCGAAGAGCAAGTGCCGCAGCCGTGAGATCGCGAGCTGGATGGTCTGCTCGAGCTCGTCGAGAAGCTTGAGCTGTTCCGGATCGTCGAGCTGCCGCCGCAGGATCTGAAGACGCATGCCTGCGGCCGTGATCGCCTGGATCGAGTCGTCGTGGATGTCCATGGCGATCCTGCCTCGTTCCTCCTCGCCGGCATCGACCAGATGGGCGAGCAGGGCGCGCCTCTCCGCGAGATCGCGTTCGAGCTCGCGGTGAGCCCTCAGAGGAGTGAGGTCGCGCGCGATCGACGCGAGGCCGACGATCGTGTCGCTCGCGTCCCGGATAGGAGAGATCTTGATCGAGACCTCGATCCTCGAGCCGTCCTTGCGCACTCGCGTCGTCTCGAACTGGTCGATCCACTGCTCGCCGCCCTTGAACCGTTCGAGAATCGCCGGCAGCTCGTCGAGTTGGCCCGGTGGCACGAGGATGGACATCGAGCGGCCCGCCATCTCCTCTGCCGTGTAGCCGTACAGCTTCTCCGCGCCACCGTTCCAGGTGAGCGCGCGGTGGTCAAGCGACTCGCTGACGATCGCGTCGGACGACGAGGCGACGATCGCCGCCAGCTCGAGGGCCGCGCTCTCTCCCCGCTGCCGCTCGGTGATGTCGCGGACGAACGCGATCACGAGGCGGCCCTCCTCCGCCTCCATCGCGCTCAACGAGATCTCGACCGGGAACTCGGAGCCGTCACGGCGGTGGCAGACGAGGTCGAGGCCGGCGCCCATCGCCCGGGTTTCGGCCTCACGGAGATAGCCGGGCAAAAGCGTCTCGATCGGCTGCCCGACGAGCGCCTTGCGGTCGTAGCCGAAGAGCTCTTCTGTCTGGCTGTTGACGAGCACGATCATGCCGGCCTCATCCGCGAGCACGACCGCGTCAGGAGCGGCGTCGAGCAACCCGCGAAAACGCTCCTCCGTCTGCCGCAACGCCTCCGCGGCAGGAGGCTCGACCTCCGGCGCGGCCGCAGGCCTGTTGATCACCGCGGCGATCACTTCCGCGGAGAGGCTGGCCTGGCCGCGGGCGGCACGACGGATCGCCTCCACGATCTCCGCCGGCGAGACGCCTTTCACGAGGTACGCGACGGCTCCGGAGCGGAGCATCTCGAGGACCGTCGCCTTGTCCTCGTACGCGGAGAGGGCGACGACCTGCGTGCCGGGCGAGACTCCCCTGATCCCCTTCGCGGCCTGGGCTCCGCCTCCGGGCATGCGCACATCCACGAGCGCGACGTCGGGCATCGTTGCCGTAGCGAGCCCGATCGCCTCGGACGCGTCTCCGACCGCGGCGACGATCTCCAGGCCCGGCTCGCTCATGACCAGATCGCTGATCGCTGAGCGGAGCGGTTCCTCGTCCTCCGCGAGGAGCACTCGGATCGGCGCCTGCGCGTCCGCCGGTGACCGGCCGGACTCGGAGAGCGGGATGTGGGGGTCAGTCACCGCCAGTCTTTCTGCGGGAAAGCCAAAAGTCCCGCTCCTCTCACTATTCGTCTGACACGAGATAACGTCAACAGCAGCCGATACCTAGACGCTCTCGGTCGATATTCACGAGAGGGAGGGAGGCGGCCTCCAGGC
The DNA here is from genome assembly GCA_030773975.1 of Actinomycetota bacterium. Taxonomy (GTDB): domain Bacteria; phylum Actinomycetota; class Thermoleophilia; order Gaiellales; family Gaiellaceae; genus 3-1-20CM-4-69-9. Next base: position 1,768 of record JALYLY010000103.1, read on the forward strand.
CGCGCTCAGGGGGATTACTCCAATATCTGCCTGATGGCAATAGTTCGTCCAATACCGAACTCGTCTAGATCGCGGGGGCGCCGCGCTTGACCTTCGCCGCGAGCTGGCGGATCTCGGGCAGCAGCTGCTGGAGCCGACGAGGCGCGTTCTGGCGCCAGACGAGCATTGTCTCCGGCATCGCGACCGGTGGGTCGAGCGCACGGCGGACGACGAGGCTACCCGCCTCGCTCACCTCCTTGACGGAATGTGCCCCGATTCCGATGCCCAGGCCGCTCGCCACCGCGATCAGCAGGTCGCGCGCGTCCATCCCTCCGGCCTGGTGGACGTTCGCGACGCTGTAGCCGGCGCGCTCGATCAGCGTGAGCATCCCGTCGTGGAGCGCGGCGTTGCCGTCGCGTGGGAAGACCACGAGCGATTCTCCCTCGAGGTCCTGCGGGCCGAGGGGGTCCCGTTCGGCGAGCCGGTGCCCCGGCGGAAGCAGCGCTGCAAGCGGCTCGCCCTCGAAGAGCGGGACGAGCTCGAGCTCTTCGTAGTCCTCCGCGTGGTGGACGATGCCGAGGTCGAGATCCCCGCTCCTGAGGCGTGCAGCCTGCTCGGTCGCGTCCAGGTGCGCGATGTGCGGAGCAGCGTCCCCGCCGAGGCTCTGGAGCGCGCGTAGAAAGCGGAGCAGCCGTTCAATCGGCAGGTTCGGGACGCAGCCGACGCGAAGCGCGGACGACTCCTCTCCCGAGCGGCGCGCCTCCGCGACGGCGAATACGAACGCGGCAAGGACCTTGCGCGCCTCCTCCAGAAAGATGCGGCCGGCCTCGGTCGGAGCGACTACCCGGCTCGTCCGGTGGAGCAGCTGAACGCCGAGGTGATCTTCGAGCTTCCGGATCGCCTGCGAGAGCGGCGGCTGCGCGATATGGAGGCGCTCCGCGGCCCTGCCGAAGTGAAGCTCTTCGCTGACCGCCACGAAGTAGCGTAGATGGCGAAGCTCGATGCCTGTCGCGACCGAGCGCCCGCTGTCGGGTGATGCGCTTTCGTGGTTACCAGGCGGCGTAGGCGTCAAATCAGAGGCGGTCGAAGACTCCGCAATGAGGCGCGCCCCGGCTGCCTCCTGGTAACACGCACTGCCAACTATCCGGCGAGCCAGAGCGCAAGTCCAATATCCGTCCAACGTCTGCCAATATGCTTGCCGTCGTGTCGGCTGCAGCGCTCTTGGAGGTCGGGAATCGGCGGTGGCTCACAGGGCACGCGCTCTCAAGGTACAGACAGGTCTGTAGGGATGGAGCCTAGCATCGAATCCGGTCGGTTGGTCAATTGCAATTGGTAAGTGCGAGCCCCCCGAGCCCTGGGATCCCACCGAGGCCGCCCCCGGGTGACGGGGTGAAAGATGCGCGGGAGCGAATTCTCCGGACCGCGTACGAGCTGTTCCTGCAACACGGGTTTACTGCCGTCGGCGTCGACCGGATCGTCGCCGAGGCCGGCGTCGCCAAGACGACCCTGTACCGCCACTTCCGCTCCAAGAACGACCTCGTCGTGGCCGTGCTCGAGCGCCACGAGGATCTCTGGACGATCGGCTGGCTCGAGCCGGAGACTCGCCGCCTTGCGGGGACGAACGACGAGCAGATCGTCGCCGTCTTCGAAGCATTCGACGAATGGTTCCGCAACGAGGGGTTCCAGGGCTGCATGCTGATCAACTCCCTGCTCGAGGTCCACGACGACACGAACCCGATTCACACCGCCGCCCTGGGCGGGATCGAGCGCGTCTACGAGCGGCTCGTCGAGTGGGCGGAAAACGCCGGCGTGCAGGACCCGGCAGCCTTCGCTCACAGGATGCAGCTCCTGATGCGGGGCTCGATCGTGGCGGCCGTCGAAGGACACTTCGAGGCCGTCGCCGAAGCCGGGACGCTCGCGCGGGAGCTCCTGGCGCAGGAGCGCACGAAGGCGTAGCGGAACCCACCGGCGCACCATCCCACTGCGAGACCACATTTGGCAAGCCCGCTCCCTCGCGATAATGCGGCCTTGCCTTCCTTCCGCTGCCTGGTGGCCGACGACCACCCCGCGATCATCGACGCGGTCTGCCGCTTTCTCGAAGGCGAGGACGAGGTCGAGCTCGTCGGGCAGGCCCGGGACGGCGAGCGCGCCCTCCGGGACGTCGAGGAGCTGAAGCCCGACGTCGCCGTTCTCGACATCCGTATGCCCGGCCTCGGCGGAATCGAGATCGCCCGCCGCCTGACCGCTGCCGGCTCCCCGACGGCGGTGATCCTGTACACGGGACACCCGGAGCAATCGCTTCTGCTCGAAGGGCTCGACGCCGGCGCGCGGGGCTTCCTGCTCAAGGAAGCGCCGCTCGAGGACCTGATGCGCGCGATCAGGATCGTCGGCGGTGGAGGCACCTACGTCGACCCGGCGCTGACGGGCGTCCTTGCCGGGCCAGAGGCGGCCGAGCGGTTGCCGAGCCTCACCAAACGGGAGCGGCAGATCCTGCGCCTGCTTGCCGACGGAATGCGCAACGAGCAGGTGGCCCAGGAGCTGTCGATCTCGCCGCTCACCGTGCGCACGCACGTCAGGCGGGCGATGAAGAAGCTCGAAGCCGACACCCGCACGCAGGCCGTCGCACGAGCTCTCCGCGATTCGCTCATCTCCTAGCGTCCTGCAAAAGGGCTACCCCGGTGGGTGGAAAAGGCCGATAGTGCGGGTGCAGCACCCGGACGATGTTGTGTGTGCATGGGTTCCTCCAGGGACAACCACAAGCGTCCGGTCCGGTGCCTGCTCGCCGACGACAGCGAGCCGGTTCGCACCGCGCTCGCGAGTCTCCTGGGCGCGGAGGGCATCGAGGTCATGGGCCAGGCCGCCACCGGGCTCGAGGCCCTCGTCCTGCTGGAAGAGCTTCCCGCGACGGTCATTCTGCTCGACGTGCGCATGCCCGACCTCAACGGGCTCGACGTCGCGCGCAGGGCCGCCGAGATCCTGCGCAAGAAGACCTCGATCGTCTTCTACACGAGCTACGCCGATTCGGGGTTCGTTCGTGACGCGCTCGATGCGGGGGCGCGAGGTGTCGTGCTGAAGGACGCACCGCCCGCCAACCTCCTCGACGCGCTGGACGAAGTCGCTGCCGGCGGCGTCTACCTCGATCCCCGGCTTCGGCCGAGCCGGGAGACCTCACGATGATTCGCTCCTTGTTGGGCCTGCTCTTTCCGGCCATGACCGGAACCTTGAAGCGTCACCAGGCGACGGAGCGGAAGCTCGTCCTCAGTGAGGAGCGGCTCCAGTTGGCCAAGTCGATCGCGCACATCGGCACCTGGGCGATCGACGACCTGACCACCGGCCGGGCGACCATGTCCAACGGCCTACGCGCGCTGTACGGCCTGCCGCCCGACGTCCCGACCGGGTACGAAGACTTCCTCGCGCTCGTGTACCCGGAAGACCGCGTCCGCGTGGAGGCCGCGGTTGCACGGGCAGTCGAGATCGGCGGCAACTTCGAGGTCGAGTACCGGCTTCGACGACCCGACGGCGAGACGCTCTGGCTACTGGGGCGCGGCGATGTCGTCTCCGACGATCAAGGCAAGCCGATCCGCGTGCTCGGCGTGGCCATGGATGTCAGCGAGCGCAAGGCCGCGGACCGCGAACGAGAAGAGCTCGAGCGCCAGCTGCACCAGGCGCACAAGCTAGAGGCCGTCGGCCGCCTCGCCGGTGGCGTCGCACACGACTTCAACAACCTGCTGCTCGGAATCCGCGGCTATACGGAGCTGGCGAAACGCGCTGTCGCGCGCAAGGCCGAGCCGGGCGACTACTTCGACCAGATCAGCGGGGCCGTCGACCGCGCGACCGCGCTAACGCGCCAGCTCCTGGTGTTCAGCCGCAAACAGGTGCTGCTGCCCGAACGGCTCGACCTGAACGACGTTGTCACGGAGATGGAGAGCTTGCTGCGGCAGGTGGCCGGGGAGGACATCGAGCTCGAGGCGGTCTCGAGCTGCGAGGACGCCTTCGTCAACGCAGACCGCGGGCAGCTCGAGCAGGTACTCGTCAACCTCGGCGTCAACGCCTGCGACGCGATGCCCGGCGGGGGCCGCCTGACGTTCGAGGTCGGCAGCGTCGACGCCGGGCCTGCGGATCCGGCCGGCGTGAGGCCCGGGCCCTGCGCGCTGCTGTCGGTGACTGACACGGGCTGCGGAATGGACGCCGAGACCGTCGAGCGAGTCTTCGAGCCGTTCTTCACGACGAAGACGGACGGCACGGGCCTCGGGCTGGCGATGGCGCACGGGATCGTCACGCAGAGCGGCGGCACGATCAGCGCGTCCAGCGAGCTGGGCGAAGGAACAACGTTCAGGATCTATCTGCCGCTCTCAGAGCAGCCGCGTCTCTCAGCCGTCTGACGCGCCCGAGAGCAGCTGGCGGAACTTCGAGTACTGCCCCGCCTTGCCGACGGTGACGAGCGTGTCGCCCTGCTGGATCACGTCCTGCGGCTGCGCCCCGGTGACCGGCTCGGGCTCGCGCAGGATTGCGATCACCGTGATCCCCGTCTTCGCCCGGAACCCGCTCTCGGCAAGCGTCTTGCCGATCCACGGGCTCGTGTCCGGCACGGGCTCCCATTCGATCAGCAGCTCACCGAGTGCCATCTCCAGGTCCTCGACGATCTTCGGCCGCTCGTAGGCACCGCCGATCACGGCTCCGAGCTGGCGCGCCTCGTCGTCGTCGAGCCGGATCACCGCCTTCGGCTCCTCGTCGTCCGTGTGGCGGAAGAAGTAGACCTCCCGCTTGCCGTCGTTGTGGAGGATCACCGCGAGCCGCCCCCCGTCGTCGAGCCGGAAGGTGAACTTCGTCCCCACCCCGGGCAGCCTCGTCTCACGCAGGTCGACGGGCATCTCGCCTCCAGTCTACGAAGAGCCACCGGCCGATCGCCTTCGACTCCTTCATCAGCGCGACACCGAGCGACGCGGTGATCAACACGTAGAGCCCCGCGAAGGCGGCGATCTTCACCTGTGCCGCCTCCGAGATTCGGGGATTGCCGCTCACCAGCTGGGCGAGGATGATCGTGAACTCGCCGTGCGCCACGAGGGCGATCCCGGCGTTCAGGCTCTGTCTCGGGCTGTAGCCGCCGAGCAGGCCGCTCAGGTAACCGCCGCCGATCTTGCCGACGAGGCTGACTGCGACCGCAAGGACGAGCAGCCAGGCGACGCTGCCCAGCTTGCCGACGTCGATCGACAGTCCGAAGACGAAGAAGAAGAGCGCCGCGAAGATGTCTCGGAAGCTGAAGAAGCGCTCCTCGATTTCCTCGCGGATCGACGTCCCCGAAAGGACGACTCCGGCCATCAGCGCGCCGACCGCCACAGACAGGCCGAGCCTCTCCGCAAGCGCGGCGGAACCGACGAGGAACGCGAATGCGCTCAGAAGGAGGATCTCCCGCGGCAGCCAGTCGAGGAAGCGGTCGATGGGCCCGCTGAGCCATTTCGAGATCGCCAGCGCGCCCGCGATGAAGGCGATCGCCTTGGCGACAATCGCCAGCGTGTGGCCCGCGGCGCCGCCGCCGCCGGAGGCGAAACCCAGGACGACGGCGATCACGAGGTCCTCCGCGACGAGGATCGCCAGCACGAGGTCGGTCTCGTCGTCCGCGAGTCGGCGGAAGTCGATCAGCGCCTTGACCGTGACCGCGCTCGACGAGACGTAGATCGCGGCGCCGAGGATGAACGCGGCGAAGCTGAAGCCGAACGCGGCGACGCCGACGACGAGCCCGAGGGCGCCGTTGACGGCCACGTCGATCGCCCCGCCGATGAACACGTGGCCGCGACTGCGGGCGATCCGCCCGATCGTGAACTCGAGGCCGAGGAAGAAGAGCAGGAAGACGAGCCCGATCTCGGCAACGAAGTCGGTCACCTCGGAGGGCCGCACGACGATGAGCGCCTTGGGTTCGTGTGGCCCGAGCAGGAGCCCGGCGAGCACGTAGGCTGGGATCGCGGAGAGGCCCACTCGGCTCGCCACCAGGCCGAGCCCTCCCAGCAGGGCGACAGTGATCGAAAGCTGGGCAAGGGTCATCGAGGCCGGCGGCTGATCGTAACCGGCGTGTGCCGGGGTCTACCTGCGCGACCTGCCGCGGAACCCGTCGCCGCGCCGCGTTCTGGTCCGCTGACGCAGCCAACGCGTCAGCTCCACGCCGCCCGTGACCGCAAGCGCGATCCCGAACGCCAGCAGGAGCCCCTTCCACGCGGCATTCTCGAAGGCCTTGCCGCCGAAGTACCCGAGCAGCGCGGCATAGGAGGCCCATGCGAAGCCCGCGACAACGTCGAAGACGATGAATCGGCGCCAGGTCATGGCGAGCCAGCCGGAGGCAAACGTGACCACCGTCCGGCCTCCCGGAATGAAGCGCGCGACCACGATCAGCTGGCCGCCGCGCTCGTTGATCTGTCGTTCGGCCCAAGCAAGCCGGGCCTGTGCCTTCTCGCCCGAGAAGAGCCGGCGGCGGAGCGGTTGCTCGAAGTAGTGGCCGAGCAGGTAGGCGGTGTTGTCCCCGGCCACGGCGCCGGTGCCTCCGGCGACGATGACCAGCGACAGGTGCAGGTCCCCCGCGCTCGAGAGCACGCCGGCGGTGATCACCGTCGTCTCGCTCGGCACCAGCGGGAAGAGCACGTCGGCATAGGCGAGGCCGAAGACCAGCAGGTACGACCACCACGCTCCCGAGAGCTGGTTCGCCAGCCCGTTCAGCAATCGACCATCGGCTCGCAGATTAGTGTGCCCGCGTACCCTCTCGACGTGGCTGAGGGTCGCGAGCAAGCAGACGT
>JALYLY010000104.1 GCA_030773975.1 Actinomycetota bacterium
CGGCTGGATCGCCGTCGCTGCGGCCAATGACGGCCTGTACGCAAGACTCTGCGCGGCGATCGGGCGCCCCGACCTTTCCGCGGACGAGCGTTACGCCACCAACGAGGCGCGCGTTCTGAATAGGGAACCGCTGATCGCGGAGCTCGAAGCTGTGTTCGCCGGCCGCTCCGCCGAGGATTGGCACGTTCTGCTGCTCGCCGCCGGCGTGCCCGCCGGGAAGATCCGAGGCGTCGGCGAGGCGCTGCGCGCGGGGCAGGCCAGGACTCGACGTGTGGATCACCCGACGGCCGGCGCCGTCGAACTGGTCGGGCCTCCCTTCGAGCTCAAAAGCGCAACGCTCGGAGCATTGACGGCACCGCCGCTGCTCGGGCAGCACACGGCCGAGGTTCTCGAAGAGCTCGGCGTCGACGACGAGCGGCTCGCTTCGCTCGAAGAGCGCGGCGTGATCGCGCGATCAGCTGCGTAGAATCGCGCGGGAATGGCGCAGATCGTGAGAGAGCGCACCCTCTTGCTCGACCGCGGCTACATCCGGGGAGAGTGGGTCGAGGGCGATTCGGGTGCGACCTTCCCGGTCATCAACCCAGCCACGGGCGAAGAACTGGCGCAGGTCCCTCGCATGGGCGCAGACGAGACACGACGGGCGATCGAGGCCGCGCAGGATGCGTACCCACCCTGGCGCGCGACCCTCGCGAAGGAACGCGCGCGGATCCTGCGCCGCTGGGCCGATCTGATGCTCGAGCACCGTGACGATCTGGCGCTGCTCTTGACAACGGAGCAGGGCAAGCCACTGCCCGAATCGCGCCTGGAGATCGAATACGCCGCCTCCTTCCTCGAGTGGTTCGGGGAGGAAGCCAAGCGGGTCTACGGGGACACGATTCCGACCTACATGCAGGACCGCCGCGTCGTCGTGATCAAGGAGCCGGTCGGCGTCACCGCCGGGATCACGCCGTGGAACTTTCCCTCCGCGATGATCACGCGCAAGGCGGCGCCGGCGATCGCTGCCGGTTGCACCATGGTGCTCAAGCCCGCCGAGCAGACGCCGCTGTCGGCGCTCGCGGTCGCGAAGCTGGCCGAGGAAGCCGGCTTGCCTGTCGGCGTGTTCAACGTCGTCACTGGGGATGCTGACGACGCGCCCGTGATCGGCGCCGAGCTGACGTCGAACCCGATCGTTCGCAAGCTCGGCTTCACCGGCTCGACCGAGGTCGGAAAGCTCTTGATGGAGCAGTGCGCGCGGCAGGTGAAGAAGGTGTCGCTCGAGCTCGGCGGCAACGCTCCGTTCATCGTCTTCGAGGACGCCGATCTCGACGGGGCCGTGGCCGGCGCGGTGCTCTGCAAGTACCGCAACTCCGGACAGACGTGCATCTCCGCGAATCGCATCCTCATCCAGGACTCGGTGCACGACGAGTTTCTCCGCCGCCTGACCGGAGCGGTCACCGCGCTCAAGGTCGGCGCAGGCACGGAGCCGGATGTCAGCGTCGGCCCGCTGATCGACGACCAGGCTCTGGCGAAGGTCGAGCGACACGTCGCGGACGCGCTGGACGGCGGCGCCGAGCTCGTGACCGGCGGCGATCGGCATGAGCGCGGCCACACGTTCTTCCAGCCGACGGTGCTCTCGGGTGTCACGGCGTCGATGGCGATGACCTCGGAGGAGACGTTCGGACCGGTCGCCGGAGTCGGACGTTTCGCGACGGAGCAGGAAGCGATCGAGGTGGCGAATTCGACTCCCTACGGCCTTGCCGCGTATTTCTACAGCCGCGACGTCGGACGCATCTGGCGCGTATCCGAGGCGCTCGAGTACGGCGTCGTCGGCATCAACACCGGTTTCATCTCGACGGAGGTCGCTCCCTTCGGCTGTATGAAGGAGTCCGGCATCGGTCGCGAGGGCTCGAAGTACGGCGTCGAAGAGTGGCTGGAGCTGAAGTACCTCGCCATGGGAGGTGTCAACCGATGATCGTCGAGCAGCGTGACTACCACGTGTTCACGGGCAGGCTCGTCGAGCTCGTTCGGCTCTACGAAGAGGAGGGAATTGCGCTCCAGCAAGAGTTCCTCGGCGGCCTGATCGGCGTCTTCACGACAGACATCGGCGCGCTGTCGACGTACACGAGTCTGTGGGGATACGACAACTTCGCCGAGCGTGAGGAACGGCGCGCGAGGCTGCAGGCCGACGGCCGGTGGCGCGACTTCCTCGCGCGGATCCAGCCGCTGATCCATACCCAGCAGAACCGGATCCTCGTGCCGACGGTCTTCTCGCCGATTCGATGAGCGAGTCGCTGGAAGGGAAGGTTGCGGTCGTCACCGGCGCGGCGCAGGGAATCGGCAACGCGATTGCCAAGGGCCTCGCCGCCGAGGGTGCGCGAATCGTGGTCGCCGACCTGAGCCGCGCGGAGGAAGCGGCCCAGGAGTTCGAAGGCGGGATCGGGCTCATTGTCGACGTCGCCGACGAAGCTGAGGTCGAGCGGATGGCTCGAGAGGTAGTCGAGCGGTGCGGACGCATCGACATTCTTGTGAACAACGCCGGCCTGTACGCGTCGCTCCAGATGCGCCCGTTCACCGAGATCCCGGTCGAGGAGTGGCGGCAGGTCATGGACGTCAACGTCCTGAGCATGTTCCTGACGACGCGGGCGGTCGTGCCGCGCATGCGCGAGCAGGGCGGTGGTCGAATCGTGAACATCTCGTCCGGCACGCCGTTCCGCGGTGTCCCGTTTCTCCTGCACTACGTGACGAGCAAGGGCGCGATCGTCGCGCTGACGCGTGCACTCGCGAAGGAACTCGGACGCGACGACGTTCTCGTGAATTGCGTGGCGCCGGGCTTCACCATGAGTGACGGCGTCCGCGAGCATCCAGAGGTGATCGAGGCGCTGCGCGAGATCTCCGTCTCCTCGCGCACGCTCCAGCGCGATCAGGAGCCCGAGGACGTCGTGGGAGCCGTCGTCTTCCTCTGCGGTCCCGGAGCCACATTCGTGACCGGCCAGACGATCGTCATCGACGGCGGCCAGTACTTTCATTGATCCTGGCGCTCTACGAGCACCCGGATGGTGTCGAGACCGGCGGCGGCAACATCGCTGTCTACGACTTCGACCGCAACACGGCGCATTTCGGCGCGGCCTCGGTCGCCGGCCGCGCGCTGGTCTGGAAGCTCGAGGAGCAGGGCGGAGTGGGCGAGAGGCTCGCCGCGCCCGTGGCGCTCGACCCGGATGTCGAGTGGTTGCTCCGCTGTGATCGCGTCGACTTTCCACCCGGAGGCATTGCGTATCGGCACACGCACCCAGGCCCGGGGATCCGCTTTCTGCTGCACGGGTCGATCCGCATTGAAAGCGGCGGCGAGGCGCACGTGTACCACCAGTTCGAGCCGTGGTTCGAGGCAGGGCCCGAGCCCGTCCTGGCGTTCGCCTCCGAGGCCGAGGAGACGGCCTTCGTACGCGCGCTGCTCGTCCCGCGTGAGTGGGCGGGCCGGCGGACGATCCGCTACGTCGACCCAGCTGACGAGGACAAGCCGAAGCTTCAGCGCGCCACGGTCTTCTTCGACGAGCCGCTCGAGCTGTGAGTCGTAGCGGCGCGAGGATCCTCGTCGACCAGCTCGTCGTTCACGGCGTCGACACCGCGTTCTGCGTTCCGGGCGAGAGTTACATCGCCGTCCTCGATGCTCTGCGGGACGCGCCCATCCGCCTAATCGTCGCCCGGCACGAGGCCGGGGCGGCGAACATGGCCGAGGCCTACGGCAAGTTGACCGGACGGCCGGGCATCTGTTTCGTGACGCGAGCGCCTGGAGCGACGCATGCCGCCACCGGCGTCTACACGGCGTTTCAGGACTCGACCCCTCTGATCCTCTTCGTCGGTCAGGTACCGCTGGAGCATCGCGGGCGAGAGGCGTTCCAGGAGCTCGACTACGGCGCAGCGTTCGGCGCGCTGACGAAGCTGGCGATCGAGGTCGAGGAGGCCGAGCAGTTTCCTGAGATCACGGCGCGCGCTTTTCGGACGGCGGTTTCCGGACGGCCGGGCCCGGTCGTGGTCGCACTGCCCGAGGACGTGCTCTCGGATACGGCGGATGTGGAGGACGCGGCACAGTTCTCTAGCGCGCGGTCCGCACCGTCGGCTGAGGATCTTTCGCGTGCGCGCGAGTTGCTCTCGGCTGCAGACCGACCTCTGATCGTCGTCGGCGGGGGCGGCTGGAGCGCTGCGGCCGCCGCGGACCTGCAGGCCTTCGCCGAGGCTTCGGCTGTACCCGTCGCGGCTTCGTTCCGTCGCCAGGACTACATCGATAACACCTCTCCTTCCTATGCCGGCGTGCTCACGATCGGGCACGACGCGTCGCTCGCACGGAGGCTTCTTCAAGCCGATCTGCTGCTCGTCATCGGCTCCCGTCTGGGCGACATCGCGACGCGCGGCTACACGACGCTGGAGCCGCCACGGACACCGCAGACATTCGTGCACGTACACGCCGACCCGGAGGAGCTCGGGCGCGTCTTCCAGCCTGATCTCCCGATCGTCGCCGGCTCGACGGAGTTCCTCGCCGCAGCACGTGCGCTCGCGCCGGTCGACGGCTCCCACCGAGCCGATTGGACCGAGTCGGCGCACGCAGACTTTCTCGCGAGCCTGCAACACAAACGCGGGCCGGGCGAGCTCGACCTAGGCGATGTGATGCAGCACCTGCGCGAACGCCTCCCGGACGACGCAACCCTGACGAACGGCGCCGGCAACTACACGGTCTGGTGCCATCGCTTCTATTCATTCCGCCGTTACCGCACGCAGCTCGCTCCGTGCTCCGGCGCGATGGGCTATGGCATCCCGGCCGCGATCGCAGCCAAGGTCGTCCATCCCGAGCGGACGGTCGTCTGTGTCTCCGGCGACGGCGATTTCCTCATGAGCGGGCACGAGCTCGCAGCCGCGGTCCAGGAAGAGCTGCCGATCGTCGTGCTCGTCGTCAACAACGGGATGTACGGGACGATCCGGATGCACCAGGAGCGCCTCTTCCCCGGGCGGGTAGTCGGCACGGACCTCGTCAACCCCGACTTCGCGGCCTGGGCGCACGCCTTCGGTGCGTACGGCGAGGTCGTGCTTCGTTCAGAAGAGTTTCCGGAGGCGTTCGAGCGCGCGCTCGCGCAGAGTCGGCCGGCTCTCCTCGAGCTCAGGGTCGACCCCGAGGCGATCACGCCGCGACAGACGCTTTCGGAGATCCGCGCCGAAGCTGGATCCCCGTAGGCTCAGCAGATGATCGCGGGGCGGATCCGGCACACTGTTGCGTTCACGCTGGCCCATGCGGAAGGGTCGGCGGACGAGCGGGGCTTCCTCGAAGCGGCCGAGCGGCTTGCGGCGGTGCCGGGCGTGGAGGCGTTCGAGCTCCTAGCCGAGGTCAGCCCGAAGAACGCCTACCGCTTCGCGATCTCCATGGAGTTCGCCGACCGAGCGGGGTACGAGCGCTACAACGAACACCCGGATCATGTGCGATTCGTGCAGGAGCGCTGGCTGGCCGAGGTGAGCGACTTTCTGGAGCTCGATTACGTGGCGCGCGAGAGCTAGGCGAGCCCGGCGCGGTCCCAGGCCGCACCATCGCTCCTAGACGCCGGCGTTCCTTTCATTGCCGTACGTCGCGGCTAGCTGTCCTGCCTCGGGACGTTGTGGACACGACTGGTCGGTGATCGGCCGCCGAGTGAGCTGTGGGGTCTGCGCTCGTTGTAGTAGCGCAGCCAGTGTGACAGCGCTTGGGCGCGGTGGTCGCTTGAGCG
>JALYLY010000105.1 GCA_030773975.1 Actinomycetota bacterium
GTCCCGATCGGTGAGGACGGCGACCAGCCGTCCCTCCTCGACGATCGGCAAGGAGCCGACGTCCTCGCTCTTCATCAGCCGGGCCGCCTCCGCGAGCGAGAGCGTCAGCTCTGCCGTCCGCGGCTCCGCCGTCATCGCATCACGAACCTTCTTCGCCATCTCGATCACCTCCACGCACTCGCCTACCCACACAAGCCGTCAGCAAACGATCTGTCAGCGGAAGCGAGCGCCGGAGGGTGGCTCCTTTCTCTTTGCGACCGCCAAGTCACTTCTCATGTTCCGCCTGCAAATGGGCATCGTCGCTCGCGGCCGATCTGTGTCTTGGCACCCCACCAGGCGGTTTGGCTCCGGCGGTCAGGGGCATCCGAAAGACGGGACACCAACGCGGAGGAGGACATGTGCAGATCAAAGACGTGATGAGCAGCGAGCCGGTGGCCGTTCGCCTCGACGCGACGATCCAGGAGGCCGCGGCCGGCATGCGGGAAGCTGACGCGGGCGCGCTCCCAGTCGTGGCTGACGAGGGGCAACTGGTCGGGATCGTCACCGACCGGGATCTCTCAGTTCGGGCACTTGCCGAGGGGCTCGGGGCAGATACGACCGTCGAGCGCGTGATGACGCGCGAGGTGACGACGGTCGAGCCCTCCGACGAGGTCGAGGACGCGCTCTCGGTGATGCGCAACGAGCAGATCAGGCGGCTGCCGGTGGTGCGGGGCGGGCGGCTGGTCGGCATCGTCGCCCAGGCCGACCTCGCGGCGGTGAGCGCCGCGCCCGAGCTCGCCGACACCCTCCGCGCCGTCTCCGAGCCCGCCGTCACCGAGGCCGAGCGGCGAGCGCAGACCGAGCGCTGAGGCGCCGCCGTTCGCCCTTTCCGAGGAGGCATAACCTGCTCAGAGGCGAGGGAGCGACCGCGCTCGGCCTCGACGACAGCGTGGTGGGATGCGCAGGGCAAGGTGCGTGACCTGGTGGACGCGGGCTCCGCGCGAGCCGACGCCTGGCTGAGTGGCTTGACCGGTACGGCATGACACCCAGGGGCCGTGCGGAGTGGGCGCGGCAGCTGGCCGAGTGCGGGTTCGCAACTGGGATTGCGCGGGATGGGAACTAGGCGTGGGGCGGAGGTGCGGTCAGCTTGCGCTAAGCGCCGGAACACAGGCAAACGCGCGGATCCACCGCTCGTCATCGCCGACCTCGATCCGGTACCAAGATGTCTGCCGTGTGCAGAACCTGTTCGCCATCCTCCGTGGCAGTTACCGGCCGGTCAGGCACAAGGTGACGGATCATGCGCACCCGGTAACGGCCGGGCGGGATCCGCTCACTTTGAGCGCCCTCGACGCTAACGTCGTACGCGCCCTCAGCGACTTCAACCTCAAACGGCACGTCAAGAGCCACGTCGACGGAGCTGTATTCGGTCGCCATGGCTGGACTGCACTGAGGAACATGACGACGCCGAACGAGCTGCGCGCTCTGCTGGGAAGGACTGCATAAGGCGACGACCCCAAGAACACAGCTGCCGACCGGCTGGGCGCAGCGGAGGCAGTTCCGCTGCTGGACACCGCCGATACCGCTGCCGCGATCAGACGGGAGTTGCCGGCACTAGACCTTGAGGCGCAGCACAACCGTCCTCTCCGTCGCGTGACTTCCGCCGCAGTGAAGGGGAGACACGCCGCCGCCTCGCGAGGAGGCGGCGACTGCGGACGACGATCTCGTCGGGGTGGTCAGCGTGCCGCTCGAAGCGGACGTGATCTACCCGGCCGACGGGCGTGCCGTCGCTGGCGAGCACCCGGTAGCCCTCGGCGGCGGCGAGGAGGCGACCGAGTTCGGCTTGTGTCCGATGGCTCGGCTCGCTGCGCTCATTCCCGCCACCCTCCTGCTCTAAAGAGAAGAGTAGTGCCGGTTCCGTGTCCTCTGAGGCAGTGCACCGCGAGCATCCTTCCTTGTTGACGCGCGCGCGAACCCGTATGCGGGGAAGGACGTCCTCGGTCCGCTGTCAGAAATCCGCAGGCTGACTTTCCTCGCATGCTGCGCGACAGCGGCCTCCCTCACAGGCTGCTGTCGATCCTGTTCGGCCCGGACAGTGTGACGGGGGGGGATCATGCGTTTCCGGCTTTCCGGCCTCGGGAACGCAGCGAGCATGATCGGACTCGGCATCGCGCTCGTCGTGATCGGGATCATCTTCCTCTTCGTCCTCCCCTGGGTCGGCATCCCGGTCGGAATCGTCGGGCTCGTGCTCGCGATCCTCTGGTTCGCCGGCTTCGTCAGGGCCCGCGGCCGGCAGCCCGGCGATCGCGGGATGTAGCGCTAGAGTCGCGGCGACGGCGCGCCTGCGCGCTTTCGTCGCCCGACCGCGGACGAGGCGGCCGCGCAAGCGCCCGCTGGTGCCTCGCGGTGCTCACTCCTGGCGTTCGCGCTCGATTTCGAGCTTGAGGGTGGGGCAATCAAGACGAGTTCTCGCTCGACCGGCGCCTGGGTTGATGTGGCACCGCGCAGCAGCTGAGCGAACGAGGTTTCGCGCCAGGGCCAGTCCGGATACGACCCGCTGTGAGCGACTGACGTTCCTTCTAGCAGCCGTCGACCGGCGTTTGGAGTGGAGCCGTGTTCTTGGAAGCGAACGCGTGGGTAAAGGGTACTCACCTGGAAATCGAAGGAGGTTCCGATGTCGATCGATGAGCCAGATCCCGAGCGTGAACGCCCGGAGCAAGGGCCGGAGCAGCCGGACACCATGCCAGGGGAAGAACCGGGCGTGACGGCGCCGGAGCCGGACACGCTTCCCGAGGAGCCGGACACGCTTCCCGACGAACCGGACGTCCCCGAACGCGAGAGGATCTAGGCACCGCTAGCCCGGTAGTGATTAGCCAGCGCTCGGCAACGATCAGCGCCGCCCCTTCCTCGGCGCAGAGATGAGCGATGCACCCCCACTCGAGCACACTGGTCAGCTCGAGTGCGGGTACCAAAACCGGGCTCGCCCACCAAAGGTGACGAAGTCTGCAGAGGAAGCAGTCTTCCTACCCGACGGCGTGCCCACCGAGCCGTAGGACGCGTTCCCGCTGATGCGGAGCGAGCACGTGCCCTGAGGGTGCAGGGGCGGGCTACACGAGCCCTCAGGCTCCTCGCTTTCTCTCCCCGAGGAGCCTGGGAGAGGGCCAGCACTCGCGACCGGCTCTCTGCGCTTGTGGCGGAGAGTTTGTGCTCAGCCCGCGGAGGGCAACCGCAGGCAGTCGGCAAGTCGAGGCTTGACGTGATCGTGGCGGCTTGCCAGCCCGGCTCGACGTCGACCGCCTCCGCCTCACCGAAAAGGACGTCCGAGGATCAGACCGTGAACGATGCATTCTCCCGTCCGAGCTGCGCCCTCAAGCGATTCCGAGCGCGGGGAATCATTTGCCGGTGCTTCCGGGAGTCCCAGGCTGGCGCAGTGGCGCCTCTTCGCGCCAGGAAGCGTTCCAGAAGGCGAGCTCGTAGCGGCTGGAGGTGAGGAAAGCGTCGGTCATGCGCCGCTGGTCGCTGGTTTCTGCGGCCGCGTTGGTGATCGCCTTGCACCAGGTCGTGAGCTCGCCGAACTCGGCGCTGGCGTACTCGTCGATCCACCGCGCGTAGAGCTCGTTGCTGGGGCGGCCGCGCTTCGCGAGACGCGCAGCGAGTTCGTGGTAGCCCCACATGCAGGGCAGCAGTGCGGCCGCGAGTTCGGCGTAGTCGGCGAGCGTTGCGGTGCGCAGGAGGAAGTCGGTGTACGCGCGCGTGGTCGCCGTCGGCTGTTCGGCTTCGAGCTCGGCCGTCGAGATCTCCCACTCGCCGGCGCAGAAGCGATGAAGCTCCAGCTCGCTTCCGAGCACGGCCTCGGCGAGCTGCGCGAACCGGCTCATCTCTTCCAGGCGCGGTGCCCGTGCGCAGCCGAGCGCGAGCAAGCGCGCGTAGTCGATCAGGAACAGATAGTCCTGGCGGATGTAGTGGCGGAACTTGCCTGGGTCGAGGCTCCCCTCGCCGATGCCGCGCACAAAGGGATGCTCGTGCTGGGCCGCCCAGATCGGCTCGGCGGCTTCTCGGAGCTCGTCAGTGAAGGCCATCGGCGAGCGTATCCCAGTACAGGAGTTCGTAGGCCTGCAGCAGGCGGGCCGCACGGCGAGCGCTCGAGGGCTCCCCAGTCGCGATGAGAGCGAGCGCGCGTTCCTCGAAGCCCTGCGGCGTCTGGGCGAAGAAGTCAAAGAACGCGACCGCGTCGTCTCCGTATGCGGGGTGGAGCGCGTCGCGCATGCGTGCGCAGCTGCGGCCCCAGGTCTCGAGGTTCGCGAGGAAGGCGAGCACGACGTCCGCCGGAGAGCCGTTCAGCGCGAGCCAGGCGACGTAGGCCGAATAGGCCTGACAGCCGGCAAGCGGCTCATACTCGCCGCGTAACCCGACGGCGGCTGCGAACCGCTCGAGTAGCCGCAGCGCCTCGGCCTCCGCCGCGGCCATCTCTCGAAAGAACTCACCTGCCGGCGGCTCCGGGAAGCGGTGCGCCAGGTGTTCGAAGCTGTTGCGGTCGCTGGCGATGATCGCCCGCTGCTCGCCCGCGAAGGTCCGCAGCGACGCCAGCGGCACCCGCCCGGCCTCGAGCTCGAAGAGGTAGCGATGATCGGCGAGGCCGAGCTCGACCGGCGCGAGCTCGGCCCGTACCAGGGCGAGCAACTTAGCAGCGTCCATGCCGGCATATTCAACCGCCCGCGCAACACTCAGCACGCGCAGTCCGGCGCTGTGGCGTCGCCGCGAGGCAGGCTCGACGGGTGACCCACGTGATCAAGTGAGTCGATGGAGAACACGAGACCGGACGGAAATAAGAGCGCACGTGGCCGTGCGCGCTCGGAAGACCCGGGCTGGCCCGAACACTCGTCCAGCCCCGCTCAGCCGACCTGCGGTGCATTGCACAGCCACTGCTAGCCTGAACCGTTCCGACCGGAACCAACCAGGAAGGAGGTGAGCGCGTTGCTCGCACTCACCGACAACGCGGTTGAGGCCGTGAAGAACATCGTTTCGTCCTCGGACGAGGGTTCCGAGACGAGCGGTCTGCGGATGGTCGCCGAGCGGGCAGGGACGCAGGCGAACTTCCAGCTCAGCGTTGTTTCGCTGCCCGCCGAGGACGATGAGGTGATCGAGGAACAGGGAGTACGGGTCTTCCTCGAACCGGAGGCGGCCTCGCTCCTCGAGGACAAAGTTCTCGACGCGAGCGTCGAGCAGAACCAAGTCGCGTTCACGATCGCGGACCAGATCGAGGAATAGCCGCAGAGTTCGCTGGCGTGGAGAGGCTGCCGGCAGGAGCCGGTTGATCTCTCCGCGCCTGTTGAAGAGAGGAATGCCGCCCGTGCGATAGCGGAGCGAGGCCCGGAGATACCGAGCGCTTGGCTCGAAGTCGAGCGATAGACGGGTTCGTTCTACGAGCGGGCGTCTTCGTCGACCACGGATTTCCCGGGACGAAGGTGACCGTGGAAGGCAGCAAGACCTATACCCTCGAGCGGCCGAGCCGGTAGGTATCACCGCCCACGATTCAGGATTCGATCACCCGCCGGCCCAGCTTTCCGCCGCTGCGCCCTCGGAGCGGCGGCCGCGGAGGCTACGGTTTCCAACCCTTGCGCGCGGGTAGGAGCGTGGGCAGGCGATAGTGAAGGAGGTAGGCTTGTGGCCAAGACCGTTCGTGATGCGATGACACCGAGTGTTCGCTCCGCCGCACCGGCCCAATCGGTCGTGGAGGCGGCGCAGATGATGAAAGAGGAGGACGTCGGGTCGCTCCCGGTTGTCGAGGAGGACCGCTTGATCGGCATCGTGACCGATCGAGACATCGTCGTTCGCACCGTCGCCGAGCGCGTCGATCCGGAGTCGGTCAAGGTCGGCGACGTCGCCTCGCGCGAGCTGGTGACCGTCGAGCCGGGGCAGGATCTCGACGAGGCGCTCACGCTGATGGCGCGTCATCGGGTGCGGCGGCTGCCCGTGGTTGAGGCGGGGCGCCTCGTTGGCATGCTCGCCCAGGCCGACGTCGCGCTCGAGGCGAAGGAGAAGAAGGCGGGTGAGATGCTCGACGAGATCTCGCAGCCGACCTCGACCGCGCGGGAGTAGCGATGGCGACCTGCGAGGTCTGCGGGAACGAGTACGACAAGGCATTCGAGGTTCGCCGCGGAGACGAGACACACACCTTCGACAGCTTCGAATGCGCGATCCAGGCACTCGCACCGATCTGCACGCACTGCGGCTGCCGGGTGATTGGCCACGGCGTCGAGGCGGACGGGACGATCTTCTGCTGCGCTCACTGCGCGTCATCCGCCGGCGTCGAGGGATTGGCGGACCGGGCGTAACCGCGGACGCTTGTGCACAGCGGGTGAGGCTGCACTTCTTTCGGCACCCGGGGGGATCGAGCGCTGGAGCAAGCGCCGCAGCGTGCTCGTCGTTTCGTTCCCCCGCAGGTTGGTGATGGGCGGCCGAAGGCGATCGTGCTCCCGCCCGCGCCGAGAACGAAGGAGGTCGTGATGCAGGTGAAGGATGCGATGACGAAGGATCCGCTCGCGATCCGGATCGACGCGACGATCCAGGAGGCGGCGGCCGGGATGCGCGAGTCAGACGTCGGTGCGCTTCCGGTCGTGAGCGACGAGGGCACGCTGGTCGGCATCGTCACCGACCGTGATCTCGCACTCCGAGCGCTGGCCGAGGGTCGGGATGCGGGGACGCAGGTCCGGGAGGTGATGACGCCGGGGTGTGTCACGGTCGAGCCCTCCGACGAGCTCGAAGACGCCCTCTCGCTCATGCGGGGTGAGCAAATCCGCCGGCTGCCGGTCGTCCAAGGGGAGCGGCTCGTCGGCATACTCGCGCAGGCCGATTTGGCCGGGCTCGGCGCGGCGCCGGAGCTCGCGGACACGCTTCGGCGGATCTCCGAGCCGGCGGCGACCGCGGCGGAGCAGCGATCGGAAGTGGAGCCGGAATAAGCGTCTCGTCAGGGGCCTCGGCGGCACGGGAGGCCGAGCTCTCGGCTCTTCTCGGCCAGTCTGATCGATCGCGTACGCGCCGCGTTCGGGGTCAGCTCAACCAGAGAACGAGCGGCACCACGAGCGCGATCAGCGCCGCTACTAGCAGGCGCAGCGGTTGCAGACGCGGCTCGTGAGCTCGCGTCCGCATGACGGACAGATTCGCCTCCGCTCCCGGTGCTCGAGCACTCGCTTCTGCACGCCCGCGACGATCATCAGAAAGCCGGCGCCGGTGGTCGCTGCGAGGGCGGCTGTGAGCTGAATTGTCATCCACTCTGTTCTCTCCCGGCTCTGGGGCTCATAAACCGATCGGTTGGGCGCGGCTCTTGACCTGTCTCCCGCCATGGGTCGCGCGTAAGCGGAAATGCACGATCTCGATCCGGATCGTCGCGACGATTGTCCTCCTCGTTCTGGCGGTCGGGCTCGTCTGCTGCATACGCCAAGCTCGAGCGTCGCCTCGCCGAGGCGGGCGGCCGCGCGCCACTCCTCGACCAGCGCAATGAGCGAGGCAAGCCCGCCCGGATCAGGAGACAGCGCTCGGCGGGCAAACGGCGTCACTCTTTCCATGCCCGGGAGCGGTGGGACGCCCCCCGGGTCTGCGGGCCGCTGCCGAAAGCCCGCTGTCTCGCTCTCGATGCTCGCCGCACCTGCGTCTCCTGGCGGAGCCGCAGGTGGATCTCGAAGCGTTCGACCCGCTCGTTCGCGAGGCGCGTGTGCATCGCGCGGACAACCGAGAGGATCTGCTCGAGATCCGCTTCCATCGCGGTGCCGAATGCGTCGACCTCATGCGCGAGTCCCGCTGCCTCGATCTCCTCCAGCGCTTGGACGAGTTCCTGCCGGATGTCCCGGCCAACCTGTGGATGGATCGAGATTTCGGCGATCATGCGCGCGCGGCTGCCTTGCTATCGGATTCGGTCCAGATCTCGTGCCTCGCCCGGTGGGCAGCGCCAGCGAACCGGGTTCCTGAGTGGTCAGTTCCTGAGTGGTCAGAGTCCCCGATCGGTACGTCGGCAAACGTGAACACAGAATCTCTGCGCGCGCGGTGTGGCTTGTGGCCCCGCAACCGCGCGCAACTCCACGGAGATCGGGGCAGGATCCACGTCAGGCTGCTGCACGCGCTTCCCCGGCCGTTGCGAGCTCCTGTTCCGTCCACCAGTGGACGTCGCGGCGCGCCACGGCGGCCGCCATGCGCTCGACCCGGCTGCGCCGGTCGCCCTCGTCGAGCTCGAGTGCGACTTCGATCGCGGCGGCGAGCCCTTCCACGTCGAAGGGGTTGCAGGGCAGCGCGTCGCGCAGGTCGACCGCCGCGCCGGTGAACTCGCTGAGGACGAGCGCACCGGCGCCGCCGCCGGCGGCCTGCGCTGTGACGAACTCCTTCGCGACGAGGTTCATGCCGTCAGCGAGCGGCGTCACGAGGCAGACGTCCGCGAGCCGGTAGTAGGCGAGGAGTCGCTCGCGCGGGATGCCGCGGTACAGGTAATAGACCGGGACGTCGCCGCCCGGGTCGGTGAAGCGGCCGTTGATGCGCCCGACCAGCTCCTCGACGTTGCGGCGCAGCTCACGGTATTCGCGAATCTCGCCG
Organism: Actinomycetota bacterium; assembly: GCA_030773975.1. Lineage (GTDB taxonomy): Bacteria > Actinomycetota > Thermoleophilia > Gaiellales > Gaiellaceae > 3-1-20CM-4-69-9. The sequence goes on from JALYLY010000105.1 coordinate 8,557, forward strand.
CGGCTCGGCACGGCGATCTGGACGAACGCGAGGGGCCCGCGGAGCTCCGGCCGCCGCTCGAGCAGGAGCTCGATCGCCCGCAGGCGCTCGATGATCCCCTTCGTGTAGTCGAGCCGGTCGACGCCGAGGAGGATGCGGCGGCCGCCGAATTGCGCGCGCAGGCCGCGCAGCGAGCGCTCGGTCGCGCCCGAGCGGGCATCCTCTGCGAGCGTGCGGGCGTCGATCGAGATCGGGTGCGCGGCGGTCAGCACCCGCCGGCGCGCCAGCGCGATCGTCCGCCCCTTGACGCGCACGTCCTCGCGCAGTCGCGCGCACGTGCGCACGAAGTTGTCGCGGTACGCCTCGGTCTGGAAGGAGACGACGTCGGCTCCGAGCAGCCCGTCGAGCACCTGCTCGCGCCACGGCAGCCGGGCGTAGATCTCCGGGGGCGGGAACGGCACGTGCAGGAAGAACCCGATCGGCCCGCCGGCGCCCGCGCGCCGAAGCAGGCTCGGCACGAGCATCAGGTGGTAGTCGTGTACCCAGCGCGGGCCGCCTCGGCCCGCCTCCACAGCCGCGAACCGCTCGTTCACGTCCCGGTAGGCCGTCCACCAGCGGCGCTCGAAGACGGGCTGCTCGATCAGCCCGTGCAACAGCGGCCAGAGCGTCCGGTTGGCGAAGCCGTGGTAGTAGTCCTCGATCTCGCGCCGGCTCAGCGCAACCGGGAGGAGCTCGACGTCGAGCCCCTCGACGCGGCGCGGGAGGTCGCCGGCGCCGCCGTCCCAGCCGACCCAGGCGCCGTCCCGCGACTCAAGCGCGGGGCGAAGCGCGCTGACGAGGCCGCCCGCCGACAGCCTCCAGCCCTGACGACCCCGCGAGACCGGGAGCCGGTTCGCGTACGCAATGAGGGGCACGCGTTCCGCCTTCCCGCCCTGCGGACGGGCCAATCGCCCCTACCTGGGGGCGCAGCGCAGCCCGGGGCGTGCCAGCGCTTCGATTCGGCGGGCCACAATCACCGGCTCGACGTTCTCGGTCTCCGCGTTTGGCCTAACCGGCTGCGGGCAGGAGCGTCGTGGTACGAAGATTCTGGTCGCGAACTTCGGGCGAGACCAACCGGAGCGAGCGGCGGGGAAAGGACGGGTGCAATGGCGAAGTTGGTCGCTGATTACGTCCTCAACCGGCTGACCGAGTGGGGCGTTCACCGCATCTACGGCTATCCCGGCGACGGGATCAACGCCTTTCTCGGTGCGTTCGACCGCGCCGGCGGCGATCCGGAGTTCATTCAGGTCCGTCATGAGGAGATGGCGGCGTTCATGGCCTGTGGCCACGCGAAGTTCACGGGCGAGGTGGGCGTTTGCATCGCTACCTCCGGTCCTGGCGCGATCCACCTGCTGAACGGTCTCTACGACGCCAAGCTCGACCATCAGCCCGTCGTTGCGATCGTCGGACAGCAGGCGATGGCTTCGCTCGGCGGCAGCTACCAGCAGGAGGTCGATCTGACGACGCTCTTCAAGGACGTCGCGCACGAGTACGTGCACATGGCGACCGATCCGGCGCAGGTTCGCCACCTCGTCGACCGCGCTGTGCGCATCGCACTTGACCAGCGCACGGTTACCTGCATCGTCGTCCCGAACGACCTCGCCTCCCAGAAGGCGATCGACGCACCGCCGCACGAGCACGGAACCATCCATTCGGGTGTCGGCTACTCGCGGCCGAAGGTCGTCCCGCACGACGGCGACCTCGAGCGCGCTGCCAACGTCCTCAACGAGAGCGAGAAGGTCGCGATCCTGATCGGTCAGGGCGCCATGCACGCCGCCGACGAGGTCGTCGAGGTCGCCGAGACGCTCGGGGCCGGGGTGGCGAAGGCCCTGCTAGGGAAGGCCGTCCTGCCAGACGACCTGCCGTTCGTCACCGGCTCGATCGGCCTGCTCGGAACGAAGCCAAGCTACGACCTGATGATGGGCTGCGACGCCTTGCTGATGGTCGGCTCGAGCTTCCCCTACTCCGAGTTCCTGCCCGAGGAGGGCAAGGCCCGCGGCGTCCAGATCGACATCGATGGCCGCATGGTCGGGATTCGCTATCCGATGGAGGTCAACCTCGTCGGCGACTCCAAGGAGACGCTGAAGGCGCTGATCCCGAAGCTCGCACGCAAGGAGGACCGTGCCTGGCGTGAGGAGATCGAGGGCGGCATCGAGGACTGGTGGAAGCTACTGGAGGAGCGGGCGATGCTGGACGCCGATCCGCTCAACCCCCAGCGAGTCTTCCACGAGCTGTCCGCGCGGCTCCCGGAGGGTGTGATCCTCACCGCCGACTCGGGCTCCGCGGCGAACTGGTACGCGCGGAACATCAAGCTCCGCAAGGGAATGATGGGCTCGCTCTCGGGCACGCTCGCGACGATGGGCCCCGGCGTTCCCTATGCCGTCGCTGCCAAGTTCGCGCATTCCGATCGCCCCGTGATCGCGCTCGTCGGCGACGGGGCCTTCCAGATGAACGGGATGAACGAGCTGATCACGATCGCGAAGTACTGGGAGCGCTGGAGCGACCCGCGCCTGATCGTGCTCGTGCTTCACAACAACGATCTCAACCAGGTCACCTGGGAGCAGCGTGCACTGGAAGGAGATCCGAAGTACGAGGCCTCGCAGGTCCTGCCGGACTTCCCCTACGCGCGTTACGCGGAGCTCCTTGACTTCAAGGGAATCCGCGTCGACGCGCCCGACGACGTCGGCCCTGCGTGGGACGAGGCGCTGGCGGCCGACCGGCCGGTTCTCTACGAGGCGATCACCGATCCGGAGGTGCCGCCGCTGCCGCCGCACATCACCTTCCAGCAGGCTCACCACTACATGACGGCCGTCGCCGGCGACCCCGACCGCGGCGCGATGATCAAGGAGTCGCTGAAGCAGAAGCTTGCGGGATTCGTTCCGGGCCGGTGAGGGCGACCGCCGTCCGCCAGGGTGCGCAGGCAGCCGTCGAGACAGTCCGCGTCGCCGCGTACACCGTCCCGACCGACGCGCCCGAGTCGGCGGCACGGCCGAGTGGGACTCGACGACGATCGTCGTCGTCGAGCTGGGCGCGGGCGGAAAAACTGGGATCGGGTGCACCTACGCACCTGCGGCCGCCGGCAAGCTCGTCGAGGAGAAGCTGGCCGAGGTTGTCACAGGAGGCGATGCGTTCGCGATCGGCGAAGCCTGGGCCGCGATGGGCTCCGCGCTGCGCAATGCCGGCCGCCCCGGGATCGGCTTCTGCGCGCTCTCGGCAATCGACCTAGCGCTCTGGGATCTGAAGGCGCGGCTGCTCGAGCTGCCGCTGGTCGACCTTCTTGGCCGCGCCCGCGACGAAGCTCCGGTCTACGGCAGCGGCAGCTTCACCTCGTACTCACTCGACCGGATCGATGAACAGCTCGGCGGCTGGGTCGAGCAGGGGATCCCGCGCGTGAAGATGAAGGTCTCGCGCGAGCCGGAGCGCGATCCGCAGCGGCTCGACGCCGCGCGGCAGGCGATCGGCGACGAGACCGAACTCTACGTCGATTCGAACGGGGCGCTCGGGCGCAAGCAGGCGCTCCAATGGGCCGAGCGGTTCGCGCGCGACTGGGGCGTCACCTGGTACGAGGAGCCAGTCAGCTCGGCCGACTTCGAGGGGCTGCGGCTGCTGCGCGACCGCGCGCCGGCTGGGCTCGAGATCGCGGCCGGCGAGTACGCGTACGTGCCGGCAGACTTTCGCAACCTCGCCGCCAACGGCTGCGTCGACTGCCTGCAGGCCGACGTCACCCGCTGCGGCGGCATCACCGGCTTCCTGCGGGCGGGCGCGCTCGCAGCCGCCTTCGGACTCGACCTTTCCGCGCACTGCGCGCCGTCGGCAAGTGTCGCCCCGTGCTGCGCTCTGCCGAACTTCCGACACCTCGAGTACTTCCACGACCACGTGCGGCTGGAACCGATGCTCTTCGACGGCGTGCTCGAGCCGGAGGGTGGGGCGTTGCGACCGGATCGCTCGCGCCCGGGCAACGGCCTTGAGCTGAAGCGCGCCGACGCGGAGCGGTTCGCGGCCTGATGCGCGTCCCCGCCCACCCGGATATGCGCTTCGTCTCGCCGCCGACCGCCTACGATGACGTCGACGTCCGCGCTCTCGAGCACGACCTCGCGCGCGCGGTCGAAGGCGAGGTCCGCTTCAGGCCGGGCGACCGCGCCCTCTACACCACGGGCGGCTCGAACTACCGCCAGGTGCCGATCGGCGTCGTGATCCCGCGGACGACCGAGGACGTGGTCGAGACGATGCGCGTCTGTCGCGACTACCACGCGCCGGTGCTCGCCCACGGTGCCGGCACCAGCCTCGCCGGTCAATCCTGCAACGTCGCCGTAGTGGTCGACTTCTCTAAGTACCTGAACCAGATCGTCGAGCTTGATTCCGAGCAACGAGTCGCCCGCGTTGAGCCGGGCCTGATCCTCGACCACCTGCGCAGGCCGGCGGAAGCCGAGTACGAGCTGACTTTCGGGCCCGATCCTTCCACGCACGACCACTGTACGTTCGGCGGCATGATCGGCAACAACTCCTGCGGCGTCCGCTCGATCATGGCGCAGTTCTACGGGCCGGGCCCGCGGATGTCCGACAACGTCAAGGAACTCGACGTCCTGCTCTACGACGGCACGCGCTTGAGGGTCGGCGCGACCAGCGAAGAAGAACTGCAGCGGATAATTGGCGAGGGCGGCCGGCGCGGTGAGATCTACTCGCGCCTGCGCGACCTGCGCGACCGTTACGCCGACCTGATTCGAGACCGATACCCGAACATCCCGCGGCGCGTCTCGGGCTACAACCTCGACGACCTCTTGCCGGAGAACGGCTTCGACCTGGCGGCGGCCCTCACCGGTACGGAGGGGACCTGCGCGATGGTGCTCGAGGCGACCGTCCACCTGATCCACAGTCCGCCGCACCGCTCGCTGCTCGTGCTCGGTTACGAGAATGAGTACGAGGCCGCGGATCACGTGCCGGAAGTGCTCGAAGCGAAGCCGCTCGGTTGCGAGGGCGTCGACAGCACTCTGCTCGAGGACATGAAGGCGGTCGGGATCCACAAGGAGTACCTGTCGATGCTCCCCGACGGACACGGCTTCCTGCTCGTCGAGTTCGGCGGCGACACGAAGGACGAGGCCGACGAGCAGGCGCACAAACTGATGGCGCAGCTGAAGAAGGGCAAGGGCGCGCCGAAGGACATGAAGCTCTACGACGACAAGGAGCAGGAGGCCCACGTGTGGGAGGTGCGGGAGGCCGGGCTCGGCGCGACCGCCTTCATCCCCGGCAAACCGGACACGTACGAGGGCTGGGAGGATTCGGCCGTGCCGCCCGAGCGGGTCGGCCGGTATCTACGCGACATCCGCAAGCTGGCCGACAGGTACGGCTACGAGAGTGCGCTCTACGGCCATTACGGCAACGGCTGCATTCATGCGCGCTGGAACTTCGACCTCAAGAGCGATCCGGGGATCCGCGCGTTCCGCTCGTTCCTCGACGAGGCCGCCGACCTGGTCGTCTCGCACGGCGGCTCGATCTCCGGCGAGCATGGCGACGGACAGTCGAAGGCGGAGCTGCTGCCGAAGATGTTCGGGCCCGAGCTCGTCGAAGGCTTCCGCGAGTTCAAATCGATCTGGGATCCGGACTGGAAGCTGAACCCGGGCAAGGTCGTCGACCCGTACCCGATCACGTCGAACCTGCGCCTCGGCACCAACTACCGGCCGCCGAAGGTGAAGACGCACTTCGCGTTCCCGAACGACCACGGCTCATTCGCGCACGCCACCACGCGCTGCGTCGGGATTGGCAAATGCCGCCGCACCGACAGCGGCGTCATGTGTCCGAGCTTCATGGTCACCCGCGAGGAGAAGCACACGACGCGCGGCCGGGCGCGGACGCTCTGGGAGATGTTGAACGGAGAGGAGCTCGACGGCTTCCGCTCGGAGGAGGTGCGGGATGCGCTCGACCTCTGCCTGTCGTGTAAGGGTTGCACGAACGACTGCCCCGTCTCGGTCGACATGCCGACGCTGAAGGCCGAGTTCCTCTCCCACCACTACCGGGGCCGCTTACGTCCGCGTCCCGCCTACGCGTTCGGCCTGATCGACCAGGCGGCGCGCCTGGCTTCGAAGCTGCCGTCCGTCGCAAACTTTTTCACGCAAACGCCCCCCTTCGACCGCGCGTTCAAGCTCGCTGCGGGAATCCATCCCAAGCGGGAAATCCCCCTTTCGCCGGGGTGACGATGAAGAACTGGTTCGCGGCGCGGCTGTCGCCAGACCGCGGGGGAAAGCGCGTGATCTTCTGGGCCGACACGTTCACGAACTACCTGGAGCCGGAGATCGGGATCGCGGCCGTCGAAGCGCTTGAGGACGCGGGCTTCAATGTCGTCATCCCGTCGGGCCACGTCTGCTGCGGACGCCCGCTCTACGACTACGGTATGCTCGACCTCGCCGAGGCGTATCTCCGCAACGTCCTCGACCTGATCCGCGACGACATCCGCGCCGGCACACCGATCGTCGGAGTCGAGCCGAGCTGCGTGGCCGTCTTCAAGGACGAGCTCGTCAACCTCTGGCCGAACGACGAAGACGCACAGCGCTTGTGCAAGCAGGCGCACCACTTCAGCGAGTTCATGGCCACACAGGCGAACGGCTGGGAGCCGCCGCTTTTGCAGCGGGAGGCTCTGCTGCACGGACACTGCCACCACAAGGCCACCGGCGGCACCCAGCCCGAGAAGCAGCTGCTCGAGAAGATGGGCGTCGAGGTCGAGGAGCTCGACGCCGGCTGCTGCGGCATGGCCGGCGGGTGGGGCTACGAGTCGGGCCACTATGACGTCTCCGTCGCCTGTGGCGAGCGCGTGCTGCTGCCGAAGGTTCGGGAGGCGCCGGCGGACACGCTCGTCGTCGCCGACGGCTTCTCCTGTCGCAGTCAGATCGAACAGGGACGAACGGGCCGGCGTGCGCTCCATGCCGCGCAGGTGCTCGCGCTAGCGCGGCGCTACGGGCCCAGCGGGCCGCCCGGCGCCTACCCCGAACTGGCCGCGCCCGAGCGCCCGCAGCCGAGCCCGATCTGCTCCGCGACCCGTGCAGCTGCTGGGATTGGCGTCGCGGCGGCCCTCGCTGCCGCCGGCGGTTTCACGTACACACGCCTGCGATAGACCAGTTCCGTCGTGGCGCCGAATCTGCTACTCCGGGACCCGCAGTAACTACGCCAGTGCGACCGGCATCTGAGCGAGAGGAGATCATGAGCGAGAACGGGAAGACGGAAGTCGTTGTCGTCACCGGCGCCTCGGGCGGCGTCGGGCGAGCGGTAGCACACGCCTTCGCAAAACGCGGCGCTCACATCGGCTTGGTGGCACGCGGCGAGCACGGCCTTACGGGTGCGCAGGAGGAGGTCGAGTTCTTAGGCGGGAAGGCGCTCGTCCTGCCGACCGACGTCGCTGATGACGAGCAGGTTGAGGCGGCGGCCGACGCGGTGGAGCGGGAGTTCGGCCCGATCGATGTCTGGGTGAACGACGCGATGGCGACCGTCTTCGCGCCCTTCCTGGAGGTGAGTCCCGAGGAGTTCAAGCGGGCGACCGAAGTGACCTACCTCGGCGCCGTGCACGGGACGATGTCGGCACTGAGGCGGATGGTGCCTCGCGACCGTGGCACCGTCGTCCAGGTTGGCTCCGCGCTCGCCTACCGGGCGATCCCGCTTCAGTCCGCCTACTGCGGGGCCAAATTCGCGATGCGGGGTTTCACCGATTCCGTGCGCACCGAGTTGATGCACGACGGCAGCAACGTCTGGATCACGATGGTGCAACTCCCGGCGGTGAACACGCCCCAGTTCAACTGGTGTCGGACGAAGCTGCCCAATCACCCGCAGCCCGTGCCGCCGATCTACCAGCCCGAGGTCCCCGCCGAGGCGGTCTACTGGGCGGCGCACCACCACCGGCGGGAGATCGACGTCGGCTTCAGCGCAGTCAAGGCGATCTTCGGCAACAAGCTCGCGCCCCGCTTCGCCGACTGGTACCTGGCCCGAACCGGCTACAGGTCGCAGCAGATCGAAGACATGCCGGTGAACGGCCGGCCGGACAACCTGTACGAGCCGGTCCCCGAGGAAGCCGCGACGCACGGCATTTTCGACAGCCGTGCCCACACTCGCAGCTACCAGCTCTGGGCGAACACACACCGGCCGCTTCTCGCCTGTGCTGCCGCTTGCGTGGCCGCAGCGGCTTGCCTAGTCCGCAACGCCCGCTAGCGCCGCTCAACGTGTCCAAAACCCGAATCCAGAAACGGCGCCCGTGGAGATAAGAGTCGGGCCCGCCGAGCCTCGATGATCACTAGCTCGAATTCGCTCACTGGCCTCTTCCTGGTTGCGCAGTGTTCGGCGCAGACGGCAACCGCGAGCTGCTGACGCTTCTCGGCGATACCCCGCAGAAGCTCGATGAAGGAGGCGACGAACTTGTCGATTTCCTCGCGCTCGAGCGTGGCGGCTACGTCCTCGTAGTCAACTCCGGCGGCGTACAGCTGGTTGAACAGATGCTGCGCCTCTTCAAGGTCACTCTTGAGCCGGACCTCCACATGGCCGTGATCTTGGAAGGCGCGGAACGTTTCGGCGGGCATTGTCGAGATCGTCTCCGGCCCGATCAGCTCGTCGACGTAAAGGGTGTCGCGCAAGCTGGATCCTTGGTCGACGTGGACGCCCACAGACACCGCTGCGCGGTCGCCCCGCGTGCCGCGAGCGGCTGCCAGCGCGCACCCGCGAAGAGCTCCTTGTACTGCTGGTAGGCGCGTTTCGCGTTGGCGATCCCGAGGCGGCGAAGTGACCGCAGCCTTCATCAGTTGCATCTACTTGCTGGTCGCCAGTTCAGTGATCGCGACCGGTCTGCTCGACCTCCGGTTCTCGCTATCGCTCTCAGTCGGCGCCTTCTCGGTCGTCCTGATCGCGATAGCGCTTAGCACAGCCGCATGGCAGGCCCATGATGGGTAGAGCGGAGGATGAAACCGCTCACGTTGTGCGACCCAGCCGTCAGCTTCCCGCTGGTTGGTCAGCCCTTCCCTTCGGGACCGTGAACGATGAGGACGTCGCAGTGCGCTCGGCGAGCGACGTTCTGGCTGACGCTTCCGCCAAGCAGGCGCTCGACGAAGCCGGGCTCGCGCGTTCCGACGACGATCAGCTCAGCCTTGTGTTGTTCAGCGACGTCGACGATCTCGTCGGCAGGCTGACCGATAACGCCGGCGAACTCGGCCGGTACGTCGGCCTCGGCGAAGAACGCCTGCACGCGCGAGCGATGCTGCTGCCAGAGCGCCTCGTCAGGTCGCACGTCCGGCTCGGCTGCGGGATAGTAGTACGGCATCAGCCCGAAGGCTCCCGGCATCGCCTGCAGCGGCTCGGGAGCGGCAACGTCAACAACGATTACCTTCGAGCCGAACGCCCGCGCCAGCTCCACGGTGCGTGTCAGGGCACGTTCGGCGGGGCGCGTCCCGTCGTAACCGACAACGATCGTCTTCGTCGAGCTCGAGCTGGTCAATTGCTAGGCACTCGCAGTATCACCGAGACTTGCGAATCGCCTGGATCAAGTCCCATTTGCCCATCTTGGATCGGCCGCGGATGTTTTCCTGCCTTGCGATCTCGTACAGTTGCTGGCGGTTGCGGTCCTCCAGTGCATGAGCCGCGCCGCCGGAGCGCCGACGACCCTTCGCCGCCTGTTTCCCGAGCTCGCGGCGTGTGCTCTTCGGCAGGTTCGCGATCGTTCTTTTATTGCTGGCAGCCCGCTGCGCCTTCACGTTCCGCTGCGCGGCTTGTACCTGACGCCTGCTAGCCACTGGTCACCTCCGTCGCTGCAATGATCGCCCAGCCTCGGTCTTCCCCGTATGCACGCCGGCTGAACCCTGCAGCGGCATACGGCAGCGCGGTCAGAGCGACGAGAGAACGAGCGGAGCCTTGAGCGCAATCAGGGCCGCCAAGAGGAGCAAACGCGAGGTTGCCGCGTCCGCGGAGGGAACCGCGTGCCCGAGGCGCTCGAACGAGTGCCGCTCGCTAATTCTTGAACCTCGGCCGCTCGCCCGCGCGCACCCTGATTGCGGCTTTTGAGGCTCTCCCATGCAGGTTCGGGGCGCGTAAGCACCGGTGAAAGAACCTGAGTCCTGGCATTCGCGTTTCTGGCGTTGTCCGGGCGGCAACCCCGGTTACGATGTTTTGGGCGCCGGTGCTTCAAGTCGGGTGTCGGGTTTCCGTCTGGAACAGTTGCACCCGTCCCGCTCTGCTCGTGGGCCGACCGGCGGGGAAGCGAACGAGGGGGGAAGCGAAGTGACAAAGCGTCTTCTTGTCGAAGTGCCGGATCTGGATTCTGCGATCTCGCTGGTCGACGTGCTCAAGGATCTCCACGCCGAAGTCGTCCCCAGCGAAGGCGCCCGCTGCGAGGTTCAGGTCGAGCTCGATGACGATCGTGAGCGGCAGCTTGACGCTGCGCTGGACGCGGTCGAGCGCTGGCTAGCCCGAAGCGGGATCGAGGCGGCGAAGGTGAAGCTCGACGACCAAACCTATTTCGTCGAGCGCAGGGCAGCCACGTCGGGTGCGGCTGCGGGTCGTGCGGAACGGGTTGCGAAGAACGAGATTCTCTTTCGGGAGGTCAATGAACGGATCAGCCAAGCCGCGGAGCGTGCCTCGTTCGAAGGGCCGATGATCTTCGTCTGTGAATGCGGCGACGCCGAGTGCTCCGAGACGATCGAAGTGACCCTGACCGAGTACGAGGCGGCACGTTCGCAATCGACCCTCTTTCTGATCGTGCCCGGCCACCAGTCCAAAGAACTCGAGCATGTCGTCGAGCAGAACGATCGCTTTGCAGTCGTCGAGAAGGTGGGCGAGGGAGAGGCAATCGCACACAGGCACGACCCGCGAGCCTGACCAGCTAAGGGCGCTCGCGCTTCGAGTCGGTGCTGGCCTGGCGAGTCGCGAGGGAATAGCCTTCCCTCGTGATGGCGATCCGATCGAGGCGCTCACGCGCCGATCGCATAGGTACTGCGGCTGTGCATTTACGAGTTGACCCCGTTGATCTGCGAGACGACCTGCTCGAGTTTCTGCGTGGGTCGTCGTGCCTTGGCGTGAGGCATGGGTCGAGCGAGATCGAGGTGCATGTGCTGAACAGCGTCAGCGAGCGGCATGACCGCGCCGTTCTCACCGGCTACGTGGAAGCTTGGCAAGCACGCCATAGCCAGGCCTCGGTCGAGATCGTCTCAGGCTGATTAGTCGAGGAGTTCGCGCTCAGCTGCTTGTCTGTGCAAGCTCCAACTCGTCTTCAGCTCGCCTCGGTGCGCGCTGGAGACGGGTCGGCCTACCTGCAACTCTTCCTGGAGGGCGTAGTCGCGTTCGGGATCGCGAGCAACATCTCGCAGGACGTCGATGAGTTCTATGTGACCACTGAGGAGGCGGAGGCTGCGTTCGCGCAAATACTCTGGGACGAGCCCGAGTTCGAGGGGCGCTTTGGGTTCAGCGTATCGAGAGGGCAGCGTCCGCCGTCTTGCCAGTCGCAAGGTATAGCGCGCTCGTCTCGAGGCGATCGGCGAGCTCGATAAGCGCCAACAGGGAAGGTGTGCGCTCACCCGCCTCGATCCGGGACAGGTACGCGCCGCTCATCCCGGGGCGGCGAAGTCGCGTTGCGAGAGGCCGCGTTGAAGGCACAGCCTTAATGCCCTGTCCCGCCTTGGCGTCTGCCCTCATCGCCGCATCATCGAGAGCGGGGAGCCGCTTTCCTCAACGGGAAGCTGCGGCGGATGAAGGCGTCGAACTGGGGGACGGTGAACTCGTTCAGCCCGTAGGAGGGGCTGTAGATCAGTCCCTTTTCGATCAGGCGAGCCCGGGTGGGTGCGACGCCTTCGGGACCCGGGCGACCGAGCTTGGCGGCGATCTCGCCGGAGCGGTAGGGGCCGCTGCCGAGGTGCGCCATCGCAGAGAGGTAGGCCAGTTCGGCTTTGGTGGCTCGGCCGATGCGCACTTGGAAGAAGCTCTCGTCGAGGTCGAGCTCGACGAGCTCGTGCGCTTGCTTGACATCGAAGAGGATGGCGATCAGGGCGACGACGCCGATCCGCTCGACCTGACGGATCGAGGTGTGGTTCGCGAGCGCGGGAAAGAGGTCGGACGCGAGTGCCGCGGCAAGGAGGAAGATCGCCGGGCCTGGGAGCGGGAAGCGCTCGGTCAACTTGCTCGAGGCAAGCGCCAGCGAGAAGCCAGCGGCGACGAGCAGGACAATCCTCCCAAACTCGAAGAGCTCGCTCACGTGCGGGCTAGCTGCCGCGCGCCGACCGCACCGCCGGATCTGCTCGGTCGAGTTCCGCGCAGATCCCCTCGAGCGCCCGGCGTAGCTCGGCTGGCTCGCGATCGTAGAGCGGGGAGCCGCCCGAGGTCAGCAGTCGCTCAACCAGGGCGACTCCGCGAGCGTCGACCGGGCTCGAGCGGAGGAGCGCGGCGATCGCGCGCAGCTCGGGTGCCGCTGTTCGGATCTGGCGGGGGTCGAAGACCGGGCGCGCGGTCGGCAGGAGCGTGGGCCAGCGCTCCGCCGTCTGCACGAGGTCTTCCAGCGCGTGCGCCAGGCCCGCGCGCCGTCGAGGACGCTGCAGGCGCCGCCGCTCTCGCTCGAGCGCCGGCAGCGGCAGTTCGCCGCGGCCGGCGATGATCAGATCGCGCGCCCGCTCCTGCTGCAACAAAGCGAGCAGGCCGATCGCGGCCCCGAGTACGAGCTGCACGATCGCTGCGGCAACGAGCAGTGGCAGACCCCAGCTGGCACCGCGGGCGAGGCCGATCGTGCCAACGAGGACAGCCGCCGCCGTCGCCAGTGACTGCCGCCGCAAGTCGCGGCGGAGGTCGACGACGCGAACCAAAGGATGATTCGCGCCGAGGACCGCCGATGCGGACGGCTCCCCGCCCGGCGCGGGGCGTCCGGCAATCGGGCGCCGCGAGGTGAGGTGCGGTCGCTTCATCCGACCGCTGCCTCCCGCGAGCGCGGGGCGACCCGCGAGCGGCTGGCTGCCACGAAACCGAGACCGGTAGTTGGCACGAAATGACCGGGTAGGTGTGCGCATGTCCAGCGAGCGTCCTTCGACGCTGCCGACCAGACTTCCCGGCGCACCTAAACGCGTAGGCTAGCAGCACGTCAGCGCCGGCTGGGCTGGCTCTGCCCGTGGGGCGTCCCGGGCCCTTCGAGGAGCGTCGGATCGGGTTGTTCCCGATCGTGCTGAGTGTCCGACCAGCAGGTGCTCGCGCTCAGCGTGCGCGGCGAACGGCGCTTGGCCTCAGCCCGCACACGAGCACGGCCCCTGCTGCTGTCATTGCCGGGACGGCCTTCGAGGGCCTAGGGAAATATTTCATGACACGGCGACGGTTCAGCGCGAACCAGATCGCGCACGCTGGGACCTCGAAGACGGCGGCGGCGGCGCGTGATCAGCTCCGCTAGGTACCCGTCAGTCGCGGCCGAACCGACCGGCGGCGGATACAATCTCCGCATGATCCGCACGGCATGCACCGGCTGCGGCTGCGACCAGTGCCCATGCCCGGACTGCGCAAAGAAGTAGTCACGCTCGACGATCCCACCTCGGGATCGACCCCCTCCTTCGCAGGGAGGGGACCTCCCGCAACGGGTGGCAGCCCACGGCAGACGCCCTGCTTACCATGGAACTCCTCAGGCAACCGGTGGCAACTGGTCGCAACGGGTTTGGCTCAAATAGGGGGCTTTCGCCGCTGACCGATTTGCCACTGATTGCCACCGATTGCAACCACGGGGCTCCATAAAGGCTCCATCCTCTGTTGTCGGGTGTGGCTACGTGCCCGCGCAGCGGCGCCGACGTTACTGCGATTAGATCGTGACATCGCGCTTTCTGAAAGTAGTCGCCGCGCCGCTGGCCGCGTAGGCCGTGCGACGAGCAGCGCTCCTGGCGGCGAGATGCTGCTGGCGCCGCCTGACGGCGATCGCGAGCGATCGCGAGCGGCGTTGGTCCGCTCAGCGGCCGGTTTTCAAGGCGCATTGATGAAGGTGCATGAAGTCGGTTACACCGGACATCGCGAGCCGCACCGGCCGGACGATTTCTACTGGTGGCTCGAGGTGAGACACGGAGGACGAGAGCAGCGGCGCCGCCGCATCGAACGGTGCGCCCGACGGTGTCGAGCAGGTTCGCAAGGCGCTCTTCGAGCTTGTCGACCAGGTCGTCGACGAGCCGGCCTACACCTGACCGAGCGCAGCGCGGGCGGCAGCGTCGAACGACGTCAGCGCCCGCGGCAGCAGCTGACGGATGCGATCGTC
>JALYLY010000106.1 GCA_030773975.1 Actinomycetota bacterium
GTCTCGCGCTGGTCGATGGTGTCGAGCTTGGCAAGCGCGTCCTTCGCGACCGCATCGCGTTCCGCGGCCTGACGCTCGAGGTCCTCCATGCGGGCAGTAAGCTCGCTTGCGCGAGCGGATAGCTCGAGCTCGCGCTGGTCGAGCTCGCGTGCGCGAGCGGACAGCTGCTCGTCGTCTCGCCCACTCTCCGCGGAGACCTGGACCTCGCGCTTGCTGATGACCTTCTCACGCGTCTCGAGTTGCACCCTTGCCTGAGTGAACTCACGCTCGGTCGCGGCCAGCTGCGCTTCGCGCTCCGCGACCCTCTTCTCGAGGGCTCGCGCCTGCTCGTCCTTCACGCGCGCCTTCTCCTCGCGCTCCTCGAGTGCGCGCATGAGCTTCGCCTGGCGGGTCTCGGTGTCTTCGCCGGCCGCCGCCACGCGCGCTTCTGCCTTGGCGAGGTCATTCTCACGCCTGGTGATTTCGGCGAGCTTCTCTTTCACCTCGGCGGCCGCGGCCGCGCGCTCGCCGTCGTCGACCTTGAGCTCGTGCATCTTCAGCTCGACGAGTTGCTCGCGCTCTGCTAGCCGCGCCTCGAGCTTCGTGAGCTCCTCCTTCGCCTCGAGCAAGCCGTCCAGCTCCGCCAGCCGCTCGGTCATTCGGCGCTCGCGCTCGTCGAGCTCGGCCTGGGTCTCCGCCAGCGCCGCTGCCCGGCGATCGAGCCCGGCCGACTGCTCTGCGAGCTGCTGCTCGAGCTGCACGTCGCGGCCCGAGGTGTCCACCTGATCGTTCAAAGACGAACGCAGCTGCTGCTCGCGCGCGAGTGACGCGTTCAGCTCGGCGCGGAGGGCTTCGGCCTCGGTCTCTTCGAGGACGGGCGCCGCCGCGGCGATCGCTTCCGCCGGCGATCGAGGCTCGGGCGGCGTCTCACCCGACTGGAGCTTCGCCCTCAGCCCGGTGCCGAAACCGCCTTCGGTGCCATGTTCAGCCACTGACACCACTTCTCCGCTAGAACTTGAAGAGCGCCGAGAGGTTGAGGAACGCAGGCCCGAGCACGACGAGGAACATCGCCGGGAAGATGAAGATGACCGTCGGGAAGAGCATCTTGATCGGTGCCTTCATCGCCTTCTCCTCGGCGATCAGCTGCCGCTTCAGGCGCGTATCGCCGGCCTGGACCTTGAGGATCCGGCCGAGGGAGATGCCCAGCTGATCCGCCTGGATGATCGCCCGCACGAAGCTGGCCATCTCCTGCGACGAGCTGCGCTCGGCCATCTTCTTGAGCGCTTCGCTCCGGCCCTCGCCGATGCGGATCCCGCCCAGGGCCAGCTCGAACTCTTCGATCAGCGGCCCGTCCATGTGCTCGGTCAACTTCTGTACCGCGCCGTCGAAGCCGAGCCCGGCCTCGACACTCACCGAGAGCAGGTCGAGCGCGTCCGGAAGCTCAGCGGACACCGCCAGCTGGCGGGACTTCATGCGACTGTTGAGATAGAAGCCGGGTGCGAGGGCTCCAATCAGGCCGAAGAACAGCGCTAGGAGGAACATGTACTTCGGCGCCGTCGCGCTTCCGAGGGCAAGACCGAGGAAGACTCCCCCGAGGCCGAGGATGCCCTTCGCACCGATGATCGTCGTCGGGGACGTCCTCCGCATCCCGGCCGCCATCAACTTCTCCGACACGGCCTCCACCGACATACGCGGATTGATCCGAAGCACGAGTCGGGCCGTTTTTGCCACGAACGGGTCGAGCGCACGCTCGCGGAAGCGCGGCATCTCCTTCCCGGTGACGGTACGGAGGCGGCCGTAGTTGGCAGCACGGTGCACGAGGTTTCGCCGGTTTCGCATCGGCGTGGTGGCGAGCTCCGCAAAGAAGAAGACGGCCCCACCGATAGCTGCGATTGCAAGAGTCAGGATCATCGACATGTCATCAACCTCGGAAAGAGACGATTTTTTTCAGAATGAGCGAACCGATCCCCATCATCACGAGGCCGACGATCATGACGATGTGACCCGTGTGTGAGAAGTAGAGCGGGTGCATGTAGTTCCTGTTCACGAGCGTGATCACGCCCGCCAGGAAGAACGGGATGCCGATCAGCGTGTAGGCCGACATTCGGCCCATTGCGGTAAGCGCGCGGATCTTGCGTGTGAACTGCTGCCGCTGGCGCACGGTGTCGGCGACCATGTCGAACAGGGTCGCGAGCGAGCCGCCGACCTGTCGCTGAATCGTGACCGCCGTGATGGCGAACTCGAAGTTCTTCGACGCCATGCGCTCGGCCATCTCCAGCAGCGCGTCGTCCATGGGCCGGCCGAGAGACGCTTCGGTGAGTACCCGCTTGAACTCCTGGTTCGCCGGGGGATGGCCCTCGTCGACGACAGCCTGGAGGCCCTGCTTGAAGGAGTGACCGGCCTTGAGCGAAGCGGCGATCGTGATCAGAAGATCGGGCAGCTCGTCCTCGAAGGCCTTCAGCCGCTTCCGCATCTTGAGCCAAACCCAACCGAACGGAATCGTTCCGGCCGTCACCGTCAGCGCAAGGAGGAGAACGGGGGAAGCCCCGAAGAGCAGGGCGAGCAGGGCCATGAGCACGGCCGCCCCAACGGTGATCCAGACGAACTCGACCGTCCGGAGCTGGACATCGGCGCGTTCGAGCATGCGGCTGATCGCTCGCCAGTGCTTCAGGTCACCCAGAGCCTTCTCGGTGGCGGCGAAGATCGATGAGAATGCCTCGTTGCGCCGCTCCTTGCGATTCTTCTTGGCGTTCACCTTGCCCTCGCCGGTGTGCGCGACGATCCGGCTGCGCACCCATGAGCCCCGGATGCCGGCCAGGAAGAAGAGACACCCGAAGAGCACGAGCGCCGCGACCGCGATCGCGATCGCAAGCGGGCCGCCGGGACCGTAGGCATTCTTCGGGAGGAGGTTCGTCGGTTGGGGAGCCGCGATCGCATCACCCGCGGGGATCTTCGCGAGCTGTGTCGTCGAGCCCGCACCGACGATCGACGCGGTCAGCCGGACGTTGTCCCCCGGCCGCGCGGCGGTGACGTACTGGACGCGCCACGTCTTCTTCAGCGCAGTGGCGATGGACGCGTAGACGCGTGCGAGCTCGGAGGTGGACGAGGCACCGTAATACTGGCCGCCCGTCGAGCTCGCGAGCTGAACGAGCGGGTCGGACGTGAATCCCGCGCCCTCGATTCCGATCGCGTAGACCGAAGCGTTCGCTTCGGCGGCCGTCTTGATCGCGGTCGCGAGCGTGCCCGCGCTCGCATTGTCGGCGCCGTCGCTGAGGACGATGATCACGCGACCTGGCAGCGGGTTTCCCTTGAGCTGGTTGGCCGCCGCGATGACGGCGTCGTAGAGCGCGGTTCCTCTGGCGCGATCCGTCGTCATGCGCCCCAGCGGGAGATCCGCGTCGAGCTTGACGGTCGAGAACGGCGACAGCGTTGCCACCTTCGAGCCGAAGGCGATCACAGACAGCTCGTCGGCGGGCTGCTTCGCCGCCACGAATGCGCGTGCACCTGCCGCAGCGTCTGCCAGCGGCTTGCCCCGCATCGACTGCGAGCGATCGATCAGAGTCGCGATCGCCTTGACGCTGCCGAGGTTTTGCGCCTGGAAGCCGGCGACCGGGGTCCCGTTCTCCCACAGAGCAGGCCTGCCGCTGCCCGTGGGCGTGTAGATGGACGCGCGGATAGTCGGATAGGCCGTGGCGTCGACGCCCCGCAGTTGAACCGCCGCGCCGGCGGCGGCCGGAACTGCGAGGAGGATGAACGCGAGCCCGACGACGGCGAGCCGGAATCGGCTCATTGGAAAGCTCCCTTGAACTTCGATGCCTCGTGTCCCTGGCCGACCGCCGGAGAGTCCGTGTCGTCGTCCTTGCTGAAGAAGCTCGGCTGCAGGACGACGCCGTTGGCCGCCATCTTCTCGAGGAAGTTCGGCTTCAGGCCGGTGCAGCTCAGAGGCGAGAGCAGCCGCACACCGACGCCGCTCGAGGCCGTCTGCTCGTCCGGCGGCTTGGCGTGGAAGACGTCCTGCAACGTGATCACCTCGGACTCCATGCGGAGGACCTCGGTGACGTGCGAGATCCGGCGCGAACCGTCGACGAGGCGCGTGATCTGGACGAGCAGGTCGAATGCGCTCGAAACCTGCTCGCGGATGGCGCGCAGGGGAAGCTCGACGCCGGCGGTCAGCACGAGGGTCTCGAGACGCGAGAGCGCGTCGCGCGGGGAGTTCGCGTGAATCGTCGTCAGCGATCCTTCGTGGCCCGTGTTCATCGCCTGGAGCATGTCCAGGGTCTCGGGGCCGCGGACCTCGCCGACGATGATCCGGTCGGGGCGCATGCGCAGTGCATTGCGCACGAGCTCGCGGATCCGGACCTCGCCCTGGCCTTCGATGTTCGAAGGACGCGATTCGAGCGTGATGACGTGCTCCTGCTGGAGCTGGAGCTCGGCCGCATCCTCGATCGTGACGATGCGCTCGTCACCGGGAATGAACGCGGACATCGCGTTCAGCGTGGTGGTCTTACCCGTGCCCGTACCTCCGGAGATCAGCACGTTCAGCTTGCCCTTGACGCAGGCGGCGAGGAACTGCGCGGCCTTCGGCGAGACCGAGCCGAACGAGATCAGGTCGTTCATCGTGTACGGATCGCGCGCGAACTTCCGGATCGTGAGCGTCGGGCCCTTGAGGGCAAGAGGCGGAATGATCGCGTTCACACGCGAGCCGTCCGGAAGACGTGCATCCACCATCGGCGAGGCCTCGTCTACGCGCCTGCCGATCTGCGAGACGATCTTGTCGATGATGCGCAGCAGGTGCGAGTTGTCGGCGAACGAGGCTTGCGTCCGCTCGAGCTTGCCCAGCCGCTCGACGTAGATCTGATCGTACGCGTTGACCATGACTTCGGTGACGGAGTCGTCTCGAAGGAAGGTCTCGAGCGGCCCGTAGCCGAGGATGTCGTCGGTGATCTCCCGGATGATCTGACGGCGCTCTTCACGCGTCAGCGGCGTTCGGTCCAGCACGAGCTGCTCGGTGACAGCGCGCGTGACGCGTTCGCCGATATCGCCGGTTGCCTCGCGCTTGAACAGTTCCGCACCCAGCGTGGCGATGCACGCATGGTGGATGCGGGTCTTCAGCTCGGCATACGGGTCCTGCGCGGGAGACGGGGACGAAGTTTCATGACTGTGCCCGCCGGTGAGCAGCTCCGCGGTTGCGGAGGAGCTCCCATTGGAGGTTTTGAGGCGGTCGTGGAGGCCCATGAGTTACGACCTCGCGAGCGCGGGAAGGAGACGACGCTTCTTGCCCGGTTCCTTGACTGCGGGGAAGAGCTCCTTCGCCATCGCCTTGATCGCCTTCGACACGTCCGCGCCTTCTTCGGCGAGCACGACGGGGTTGCCGCGGTTGACCGAAAGCGGAACTGCACGGTCGGACGGCAACTCGAAGCGCACCTTCATTCCCAGCGCACCTTCCACCTCGTTCGGCTTCATGCCGACCTTGGAGTTGGCGCGGTTGAGGACGATACGGACGCGCTGCTTCGGGAATGACAGCAGGTCGAGCGTCTGCAGCGCCAGGCGCAGGTTCTTCAGCGTCGGCACGTCGAGCGAGCAGAGCAGCAGGAGCTCGTCCGTACGGTCGAGCGTCGCAAGCATCGGCCCGTGGAAGAACGGTGACGTGTCGACCACGATGACGTCGAACGACTCGCGGGCCACCTCGAGTAGGCGACCGAGCTTGGCCTCCGTCACGAGCTCTGCATCCTCGGGCCGAAGCGGAGCCGGCAGCACTTCGAGCCCGCACGCGTGCTTGGTCGTGTAACCGGCCAGCTTCTCCGTGTCGAGCTCGCCCGGGGCGACGACCAGGTCGTAGATCGTCTTGTCGGGCTCGATGCCGAGCATGATCGCGGCGTCGCCGAACTGCAGATCCAGGTCGAGGAGCAGCGTCTTGCGGCCCTCGAACTTCGCGCAGGCGGCGGCGAGGTTGGTTGCGGTCACCGTTTTGCCGGTCCCGCCCTTCGGCGAGAAGACCGTCACGATCTTGCCGTGCCGGCCGGAGCCGGTGTCGTGGTGCCGGCGGGTCGTGTGCGTCGCCTTGCGGATTGCGAAGACGATGTTCTCGACGAGCTGCGGCAGAAGCAGGACGTCGGCGACGTCTGCGTCGAGTGCCTGCTCGAGCAGCCCCGAAGAGCCGCCCGACGCGAGCATCAGGATCGGGGCACGAGAGTGCTCACGAATCGCCGCAAGCTCGTCCGCGGGCAGCGATGCAGCCCGTGTTGCATGGAGGACGGCGTCCAGGTGGCCGCCCGCCAGCGCCGCGGCGCCGTCGGCGACGTTGGTGCTGGCGCCGACCAGCTCGATCTCGGGATGGCTGGCAAGCGACTCGCGGAGCTTGTCGAACCCTTCACAGGATCCGGTGGCGTAAACACGCACGCGCTGGGTTGTTTCGGTAGCGGAGCTCATCTCGGCCTCCTTCCGGGTCCGTCGAAGAGCATCGTGTGGGCGTCCTGCACGGTGTTCGAGCTGTCGAGCGAGTTGGAGGGCGGGCGCAACTCGAGGTGCCAACCCTGGTCCTTGCTGTTCTTCTCGATCCACTGGAGCTTCTGCGACTGTGAATCGGTGACGCGAAGCTGGATCGACTCGCCGCTTCCGTCCGCCAACTTGGCCGTTGAGCTCCCGCCCGCAGGGGCGCGCAGGACGAGAAGGTTGCGCAAGATGACGCGAGCCACGATAACGCCCTCGCTACCACCATTCACGGTCGACCTCGTGTTAACTGGCCAGGTCGCGACGACGTCGACGTGGTCGCCGACCTGGAGCGTCCCCGCGAGGAGCTGATGCGCATCGCCCGCGAGCTGAAAGGCACGCTGCGTGCCCTTGATCTGAGCCCGGATGCCCTGCTCCGTCGGGGGAGAGAAGCGCCTCGTGCTCACCTGCTCACCCTCGAAGACATCCTGGGTGGCGACGTACTGTGCAAGCTGGTCCGGAGACGAGATCGCGCCCGCGACAACTGCCTTGCGGGGCACGGTCTGCTCCTTGAGCATTTTCTGGTCGACTACGTCCGCGCCTGAGGTACCCGCCGGGATGTCGCGCGCGGCGACGAGGACCGTCACCTTGCCTTCCCCGTTCTGCACGTGGCGCTTGTAGTTGACGACGTATACGCTCGTCAGGATGGCGGCGAGAGCAGCCAATGCGACGGCGATCCCGATGTTCTTGGCGCGATAATTCATAGTCCTTTCTCTTTTCCTTAGAAGGGCCTGAGGACTTGAGCTACTCGATGAGTTGAATCGACTTCACGCCGAAAGAACTTGAGGGTCCCCCGTCGCCGCCGGTGGTCGAGAGGATTCCCTGGGCGATGAATTCCGTGAAGTAGCCGTGGAGACTCGAGTTGTTGCCGTGCACCTCGAAGCTCGTGAGGTGAAACCCGATCCAGCCGATGATCTCGTACTTTGCGTTCTGACCTTGCTCGTCGAGTTGCCTGTAGACAGGAAAGAGCAGGACGGTGCCCTTACGAGCCTCGAGGGCGTCCTGAATGTTGCTCGAGGAAAACTTCGCACCCGGATCCGAGCGGTAATCCCCGAGCCCGAGATACTTGTCGAAGCCGTGGAGGATCCAGTTGGCCTCATCCGATGAGCCAGGCGTGCCGTTTCCGCCGTCGAGATTCAGCATGCCGAAGGCGCCGGGGGCTCCCATCGGGTCGTAGTCCATCGTGGTCGGATGGTCCTCCCCGAAGTCGGGCTCGCTGTCGCCGTTGCAGTTGTGGATCAAGGGGTGGTCGCAGAAGACCACCATCGGCGCGACATACTTCGCCTTGAGCGGGGGCCCGACACGGGCCTTCGCGCGCGCAGATATGTCAGCGCTCGCAATGCCGAGAACGCTGCCGAAGAAGCCCGCGTCCGTCTTCTTGGCCCGGACGCCGATGGTGTCGTCCGCCACCAGGGTCGAGGTCACGGCGATGTCCGCGCCCGCAACGTCGCCGCCGTTCTTGTTTGCGTAGCTCAACGCCATCCCCTGGGCCCCGACAGAATCAGTCGGGAGCAGCTGCGCGCCCGCGAGGGCCGCGGCGTCGGCTGTTCCCTGGAGCCGGCGCTTCGTGTGGTACCAGTTGCCAACGTCGACCACGAGCGCCGCCATCCCCATGATCACGACGAGGGAAAGGGCCATCAGGACGAAGGCCTGCCCGCTTTCGCTTTTGCGGACTCTCATTCGACTCGCTCCTTCATAGTCGTGTTGAGGGTCCCGCTCGCAACGACCCAGTCCAACAGCTTGATGTCGTAGGGATACGTGGCCGTGACGGTGACGTCCGACCCCGGCGCCCATGAGGAGTCGCAGGTGAGGATGAACTTCACATGCGGCTGATCGAGATTCGAGCCGGCGTCGTAGCCCGTCGCCTCGCATGCGCCCTGCGGATCGGCGGCATTACGCGACACCGCGCCCTGGCGCGATGCAGCACGGGCTGCATCCGTGAGCGCGACGTAGTTGTTGAAGATGATCCCGAACTGAACGATGCCGAAGAGCAGGACGAGCAGGATCGGCAGGACGAAGGCGAATTCCGTCAT
>JALYLY010000107.1 GCA_030773975.1 Actinomycetota bacterium
CAGTGGTCGAACGCGCAGCCGCTCGTGCAGCACGGCCGTGCGCGTACCGTGGCGCTCGGCCACAACGGCAACCTCGTCAACGAGACGGTGCTGCGTGACAAACTCACGCAGGGCGGAGTCACGCTGCGCGCGACGTCCGACAGCGAGGTGATCGCCGCGCTGATCGCGAACGATCCCGCCCCGCTTGCAGAGGCAGTGGCGAATGCGATGCGCAAGCTGGACGGCGCGTTTTCCGTGGTTGCACTCTCGGAGGGGAAGCTGATCGCCTTCCGCGACCCGCGCGGCATGCGCCCGCTCTGCCTCGGCCGGCTCGACCGCGACTGGGTGGTCGCCTCCGAGACGTGCGCGCTCGACCTCGTCGGCGCCGAACTGGAGCGGGAGATCCGCCCCGGCGAACTGATGGTGATCGACGAGCGAGTCGAGGCGCGTCAGGTCGTGCCGCAGGACAAAGGCGGCGCGCTCTGCATCTTCGAGTTCTTCTATCTCGCGCGCCCCGACTCGAAGCTGCAGGGCATCGAGGTGCACGCTGCCCGCGTGCGCATGGGCGAGCGGCTCGCCGAAGAGTCGCCCGCCGAGGCGGATCTGGTCATGCCGATCCCGGACTCGGGAACTCCCGCGGCGATCGGGTTCTCGCGCGCATCGAACATCCCCTTCAGCGAAGGGCTGATCAAGAACCGCTATGTAGGACGCACGTTCATCCAGCCGGACCAGGGCCTGCGGGAGCAGGGAGTCAAGCTGAAGTTCAACCCCCTGGCCGAGGTGGCAGGCAAGCGCGTCGTTGTCGTGGACGATTCGATCGTCCGGGGCAACACGACGCGGCAGATCGTCCAGATGCTCTTCGACTCCGGGGCGGCCGAGGTGCACGTCCGGATCTCGTCGCCGCCTGTGGTCTCGCAGTGCTATTACGGGATCGACTTCGCGGACCCGGACGAACTGATCGCCGCGAACAAGACGGTCGACGAAGTGCGCGAATACATCGGCGCGACGTCACTGGCCTACATCTCGCTCGAAGGCTTGCAGGCGTCGACGCGGCGCCCGGAGTCACAGTTCTGCCGCGCCTGCCTCACGCGGGACTACCCGACGGCAATCCCGCGCGAGGCGGCGAAGCTGCAGTTCGAGCCTGTCTAGCTAACGCTCCAGGACGCGGCTCGCCTTGGCGATGCCACGCGAGATCAAATAAGCCCCCGTCGCCCACTTGAAGAAGTCGACCCACGTGGGCGCGTTCACGGCATCGTCTGCGAGCGCGACGATCGTGACGATGAGCGTCGCGACGACATAAACGGCGAGCTCTGCGTTCCCGGGCGTGGGCATGAGCGCCGCCAGGTTGAAGTTGACGTTGGGCCCCGGGCTTCCATACCCGCCTCCCGGCTGCTGGGGAGTTGTGGGCTGCTCCGGAGGAGTCGTCGACATCTAGCTCCTTTCCTCAGGCCGCAACGAGGCCTGGTACGTGGACGATCTCGAGCTTCAGACCGTCGGGATCGTAAAAGAATGTCGCGTAATAGCCGGGGATGTACGTGTACTCCTGCGGCTCGCTCTCGACCTGGACGTCCTGGGTCTGCACCCAGGCTGCGCACTCATCGACCTGCGCGCGCGATCCAACCTCGAACGCAAGGTGGTGCAACCCAACGCGGTAGCGGTCGTAAGGGCCCGAATCCGACGTCGCTTCGCGCAGGCCGATCGAGGTGCCCGGACCCGAGAGGTACCAGATCGTCTCGCCCCGCTCGCCCTCGACCTCACTGACTCTGTGGTAGCCGAGCGGCCCGAGCAGCTTCGTGTAGAAGGGCAGGCTCCGCCCGATCGCAGAAACGACGAGGTCGACGTGGTGAACGCCGGTGGAGCGCACGGGGGCGCTCTCTCGTTTCAGCGCGGCGGGCCGAGTTCCTTGGCGCGTCCATAACGCACCGCGCGGCGGACCGTCCTCGGATCGAGGCCACGCTCGAGCAGGCGCTGCCTGAGCTCGCCCTCACCCGCCATCCGCAGAAAGAGCCAGGCGAGCGCGACGAGCGTCACGATCGAGCCTTCGATCATCATCACGGCGCCGGCAAGGCCCTGATCCTCGAGCGGCGAGAGCCCCCACAGCCTCTGGCGGTGCTCGTACACGGCATAGAAGGTGGCGCCCGCCCAGAAGAAGATGTTCCCGAGCACCGTCTCGACGGCGCGCACGACGGCGATGTACCCGAGCTTCGCGCCCGTCCCGAACCATTCCGGCGCAGGCAGCGTCTCCAGGACGGGCAGCCACATGATCGCGCCGCCCGTGAAGAAGCAGAGATGCTCGAGTGCATGCACGGAGTCATGCCGGACGGCGGCGTCGTAGAGGTACGGCAGATGCCACGCATAGAGGTTCACCGCCCACACCGGCAAGGCGACGAGAGGATGGGCGAGGAAACGCAGGCGATGCATGAAGGCAAGCGCGGGCCGCAGGATCGGCCCGGTGAGCCCCGCGAGGAGCGCAAGCGGCGCCAGGTCGCCCAGCAGGACGTGTTGGACCATGTGGAAGCTGAAGAGCTGCTCGCCGAGCGCGTGCAGCGGAGTGACGAGCGCGGCGAAGAGGACGGCAATTCCGGTCGCGAAGAGTGCGATCCGCCAGCCCGGAACGGCGGTCCCGCGGGCGCGTAGCGTCCATACCCGACGTGCATACAGGACCGCCAGCAGGACCGTGGGCACCACCTGAAGGGGGTCGAAAGTCCAGCTGGTGTCGACGGGCAGATGGGCCAGCACGGCTCTAGTCTGCCTTCGTGCAGCTCTTCCATTACCACCTGGTGACGAGCAAGGTACGGGAGGTCGAGGCGCGGTACCTCGGCAAGCTCGGGTTCAGCCTGGTCGCCAGGCACGGCCGGATCGAGGAGGACGCGACGTCGTTCGAGTCAGGGCACGGCTGGGAAGAGCTTGAGCGGATCGGGTTCAAGCTGCGGCTGTCGGAGCTCGAGCGTGGCGCCGTGAACGTCGTCGTGCAGCCGGGCCAGTGGGAGCTGCCGCGACTGGATCACCTCGGGTTCGCTCTCGACGATGACGACTTCGTCGCCACGCTCGCGCGCGCCGAGCTGCGTGAGCTGCGGATACAGGAGCACGGCGGCAGGCGTACGTTCGTGACGACGAACGCGGGCTTCCGCCTCGAGCTGCATCCGCCGCGCGAGTGGCTCGACGATTTCCTCGCCGGCGGTTCCGACCTCAAGCTCGCGGAGTTACAGCTGCGCGCAGATGACCCCGAGCTGAAGTCGGCGGTGCTCGGCGAGCTGCTCGAGGTGCCGTACACGAAGGACACGGTGACGATCGGAGCGACAATCGTGCGCTTCCTTCCCGACGGGCCGCAAGGCCGACCACAGCTGCACGCAGAGCTGTTCGTCTAAGCCGTAGCTGCACCCGACACCGTCCGAAAGAGCGAATTGACGCCGTGCTTCGCGGGCCGGATGCTTGCGCAAGTTCGTAACCCTCGACAAGGACGGTGCAAGTGCGACTGAGATTCCAAAGACGGTGGGCGGTCGCGGTGGCGATGCTCGTGTTGCTCGCCCTGACGTTCGCGTCCACTGCAGGGGCGGAGTACTACATCTACTGGTGGCAGCAGAACATGGCCCCGAACGCCCAGGGCTACGACCGCTTGACGGCTCACAACCACATCTACAACGAGCTCTACTTCGGGCCGAACGCAGGCTGGAGGAGCGAAGTGTGGGAAGTCACACCGGCCGGTTACCGCCATTTCGACAAATGGTGCGTCGGTAACTGCTTCAACGCGCACCCGGGCTACTACTACACCTACTCGTTTTGCTCGAACCGTGACGGCAGCACGCATTTCGTCTACCAGTGCAAGGACCAGTGGTAACCGTGGGAGACAGACGCGTTCAATTCGGAGCGGCCGTACTGGTCGCGGCGGCGATCGCCGGACTGCTCACGCAACTCGGTCTTGGCGGCAGCGACAAGGTTCAGATCGGCAACGGCTCGGTGTCCGCGCTCGCACAGGCGGCCCGGGCGGCCGACACGTTGCCTCAGAGCGTGCTCGACTATCCCTTCGCCGAGCGGAACTTCGCCTCGCCGAACGGTGGCGGCTCGCGATTGGTCCAGGAGCAGGGCTCCTTGAGGCTCTATGCAGTGCCCGGCAAAAGCGGGATGCTCTGCCTCGTCGAGGTGGACTCGGTGGCCAACACGGCAGGCGGGGCTTGTGCCGATCGCAGCGTCCTCCGCACCGGCAGCATCTACATGGCCGACCGCCAGGAGGACGGGTCCCGGCTGGTCGTAGGGCTCGTCGGGGACGGTCACACGTATGCAGAGGCCAACGGCCGGCGGGCGACCGTCGAGAACAACGCCTTCGTGCTGAACCAAGTGGAAGGCGGGGACTTCACAGTGGGATCTCCCACTGCGAGCCAGCACGTCGACATCGAAGGCTGACGCCGGTCGCGGCTCTAGACTTGGCCCCCTGAGGAGCAAGCCGAAGACGTATCAGGGGGCCGGCGTCTCGCTCGCCACGGCCGAGTCGATCGTCGAGCGCCTGCGGACTGCTACCGAGTCCACGGGCGCTCGGGCCTTCGGTGGCTTCGCAGGGCTCTACCCACTCGACGAGCACCGGCTCCTCGCAGCCTCGATGGACAGCGTCGGCTCGAAGCTGATGCTCGCGCGGCGCGGCGGCCGCCTGCGCTGGGCCGGAATGGATCTCGCAGCCCACTGCATCAACGACGTGCTCTGCACAGGGGCCGTCCCCCTATTCCTGCTCGACTACGTCGCGGCGAACCGTATCGACGAGGCCCAGGTCGTCGAGCTCGTCGAGGGCGCCGCGGAAGTTTGCCGCGCGGCCGGCTGCGTCCTGATCGGAGGGGAAACGGCCGAGCTGCCGGGGATCTACCAGGAGTCGGAGCTCGACTTCGCCGGAACGTGCGTCGGGCTCGTCGAGCACGATCGTGTGATCGACGGGTCCCGCTGCGAGGTCGGCGACACGGTCATCGGCTTTCCCTCGAGCGGGCTGCACACGAACGGCTTCTCGCTCGTACGGTCGCTCGTCGGCGACGGCGACTTCGACAGCGACCTGCTGCTGTCGCCACACACGCTCTACCTCGACGAGATCCGCAGCCTGCAGGAACGTGCAGATGTGCGCGCGCTCGCGCACGTGACCGGCGGCGGCCTCATTGGAAACCTCTCCCGCGTGTTGCCGGAAGGGCTCGAGGCGCGAATCGACTGGGACTCATGGGAGCGCCCGCAAGTCTTCGGATGGCTCGCCGAGCAGGGAGTCGACGAGGACGAGCTTCGCCGCGTCTTCAACGTCGGCATCGGCATGTGCGCCGTCGTGCCGCAAGCGCCCCCAGACGCGCTCGTGATCGGCGAGCTCGCATGATCGGCGTGCTCGTCTCCGGTGAGGGAACGAACCTGCAGGCACTCATCGATGCCGGGCTGCCGATCGCAGCCGTCGCGTCCAACCGCGCCGACGCCGGCGCGCTCACGCGTGCAGACGCGGCGGGAATCCCGAACCGGGTCTTCGAGCTGGACGGCTATCCGGATCGCCCGGCGAGAGATCGCGAGCTGGCCGACTGGCTGCAGCTGCGCGGCGTCGACTTCGTCGTGCTGGCCGGTTATATGCATCTGCTCACGCCTGCGTTTCTCGATCGCTTCCGCGATCGGATCGTCAACGTCCATCCGTCGCTGCTGCCTCAGTTCCCGGGCGCGCAGGCGATCGCGGACGCACTCACCACCGGAGTCGACACGACCGGCGTCACCGTCCACTACGTGGACGAGGGCCTCGACACGGGCGCGGTCATCCGTCAGGAGCCGGTCGCCGTCGAACCGCGCGCGACTCTGGTAGAACGGATCCACGCCGTCGAACACCGACTCCTCCCGGAGGTGGTGAGAGAGCTGTGCGCGCGCTGATCTCCGTCTACGACAAGACCGGCCTGCAGGAGTTCGCGCGCGGCCTGGCAGACCTCGGCTTCCAGCTGGTCGCAAGCGGCGGCACCGCAGACTTTCTCGAGCGGGACGTCGGGCTCGACGTCGAACGGGTCGAGGAGCTCACAGGAGTCGCAGAGATGCTCGGCGGCCGGGTGAAGACGCTCCATCCCAACATCCACGCCGCGATCCTCGCCCGCCGCGATCACGCCGACGACGTCGCCACGCTCGGCGACCATGAAATCCGGCCGTTCGACCTCGTGTGCGTCAACCTCTATCCCTTCGGCGAGGTGGCCGACCGTTACGGCGTGCGCGAGGAGGAAGCGGTCGAGATGATCGACGTCGGCGGTCCCTCGATGCTGCGCGGCGCGGCGAAGAACTTCGCGCATGTCGCCCCGGTGTGCCGGCCGGAGCGGTACGGGTCGATCCTGGCCGAGCTGCAGGAGAAGGGCGACCTCTCGCTCGAGACACGACGGGCGCTGGCCGCAGAGACCTTCGCGACGACTGCCGCGTACGAGGCTGCGATTGCACGCTGGTTCGGCGATGTCGAGGCATTTCCGGAGACTCTCGTGACCGCTTTCGTCAAAGTGACGGACCTTCGCTACGGCGAGAACCCGCATCAGCGGGGCGCGTACTACGCGGAGCAGGGCGCGCGCGTGCATCTCCTGTCACGGGTCGAGCACCTGCACGGGAAGGAGCTCTCGCTGATCAACCTGCTCGACCTCTCGGCCGCACGCCTGCTCCTCCGCGAGTTCGCGCTGCCGGCCTGCGCGATCATCAAGCATGCGAATCCCTGCGGCGTCGCCGTCGCGGGCACGGTGGAAGAGGCTTACGAGCGCGCGCTCGCGTCCGATCCAGTCTCCGCCTTCGGAATGGTCTGCGCGGTCAACAGGCAGGTCACCGCCGAGCTCGGCGAAGCGCTCGCCGAGCGGTTCATCGACGTGCTATTCGCCCCGGACTACGACGAACGGGCACTCGAGGCACTGCAGCATAAGGAGGCGATTCGGATCCTGCGCGATCGCGAGCGGCGCGGCTTCCCACGGGGCGAGCGCGACTTCAAACGCGTGCTCGGCGGTCTGCTCGTGCAAGATCGCGACTGGGACGTCGACGATCGTGAGGCGATGCAGGTCGCCTGCGGAAAGCCGGACGAAGGTTCGTGGGGCGACCTTGTCTTCGCCTGGCGGGTGTGCAAGCACGTGGGCTCGAACGCGATCGTCCTTGCGAAGGATCTCGCAACGATTGGCATCGGTGCCGGCCAGACGAGCCGCGTCGACTCGGTGAGGATCGCACTCGACAAGGCGCGCGAGCATGGTCACGACGTGCGCGGTGCTGTGCTCGCCTCCGATGCGTTCTTCCCGTTCCCAGATGGGCCGCAGGCAGCGCTCGAAGCCGGAGTCACCGGGATCATCCAGCCGGGCGGGGCCAAGCGGGACGCGGAGGTGACCGAAGCGGTGCGGGCCGCCGGTGGAACGATGGTCCTCACCGGCCGCCGCCACTTCCGCCACTAGCGGCTCGTAAGCCCACGAAGTACGCTTTCCTCGTGGAGCGGCCGCGTGAGCTTCCGCTCGAAGTCCTTGGCGAGGTCCGAGCCGCGGTCGCTCATCTCGCGACGGACGTCGCAGACATGA
This sequence comes from Actinomycetota bacterium, assembly GCA_030773975.1. GTDB lineage: Bacteria > Actinomycetota > Thermoleophilia > Gaiellales > Gaiellaceae > 3-1-20CM-4-69-9. Next base: position 7,491 of record JALYLY010000107.1, read on the forward strand.
GACAGAAGTTCAGGACCGACATTCGCCGACTCGATCAGCGGGTTTTCCAGCTCAAGCTCGCACAGTTCGCCACGCTTGCGGCCGCGCTCGGCTCGCTCGTCGCAGCACCGGCGTCCTAGCACCTCAACGCGCCACTCCGGCGACTGCCGCCGGGGATTGACAGACTGGCCCGCGTGGACGCGCTCGACGTGACGATTCGCAATCACGTCTATTCGAACTTCGTCCGTACGGGACGACCGCCGCATCCTGCAGACGTGGCGATCGACCTCGACCTCGGGCCCTCGGACGTAGAGGAAAGCTACCGGCGGTTGCACGAAGCGCATGCACTGGTACTCGAACGTGACGCGCTCGAGATCCGAATGCTCAACCCGTTCTCGTGCGTACCCACCGCTTGGCGCGTGGAAGCCGCCGGCCGTACGTGGTTTTCGAACTGCGCATGGGATTCGCTTGCAGTCTGCGCCGCCTTGAACAGCGACGGCCGCATCGAGAGCTCGTGCGCCGACTGCGGCGAGCCGCTCGCCGTAGACGTGCGCGATCAGAAGGCGTTGCAGCGGGACTACCTATTCCACGTGCTCGTGCCTGCGCGGCAGTGGTGGGACGACATCGTCTTCACCTGAACGACCATGAATCTCTTCCGGTCGGAGGAGCACCTAGAGCGTTGGCTGGCAGGTCGTGAGCCCGGTCGCAGCACGACCGTCGACACGTTGTGCGAGCTCGCGCACGCGTGGTACTCCGACCGGCTGGATCCGGACTGGCGCCCGCACACGCCCGAGCACAACCAGGCGATCCTCGACGGCCTGGGCCTGACGGGTGACTTCTGGCGCCTGGCCTAGGGCTCGCCCGGCTCGGCAAACGCGCCCCCCTTTCCCTCCTGGAAGTACGCTTCCCGCCCATGGCGCGCGACTACCCCACGGTCCTCGAGCTCGTCGGCAACACGCCGATCGTCCGGCTCGACTCGGTCGGGCGCGGGGTGGAGCCACAGTTGCTGGCCAAGCTGGAGTACCTCAATCCCGGCGGGTCGGTGAAGGACCGGATCGGTCTGGCCATGATCGAGAAGGCCGAGGCCGAAGGAAAGCTCAAACCTGGCGGCACGATCGTGGAGCCGACCTCCGGCAACACCGGCGTCGGTCTGGCGATCGCGGCGGCGACGAAGGGCTACCGCTGCATCTTCGTCATGCCGGACAAGATGAGCCAGGAGAAGATCTCGATGTTGCGCGCCTACGGCGCGGAGGTCGTGATCTGTCCGACCGCGGTCCCACCGGATTCGCCCGAGTCGTACTACTCGGTCTCGGACCGGCTAGCGGAGGAGATCCCGGGCGGCTTCAAGCCGGACCAGTACTCGAACATGTCGAACCCGGAGGCGCACTATCTCCAGACCGGTCCCGAGATCTTCGAACAGACCGGCGGCGAGATTGACGCCATCGTCATCTCGGTCGGCACCGGCGGGACGATCTCCGGCGTCGGCCGCTATTTCAAGGAGCACAAGCCGGAGGTCCTCATCGTCGGCGCCGACCCCGAGGGGTCGGTGTACACCGCGCAGGAAGAGCGCGACGTCCACCCGTATCTCGTCGAGGGAATCGGCAAGGACACGTGGCCGAAGACGATGGACCCTGCGGTCGTCGACGAGTGGGTACGCGTGTCCGACCGCGACTCGTTCCTGACGGCTCGCCGGCTCGCGCACGAGGAGGGACTCCTGGTCGGCGGTTCCGGCGGGACGACCGTTTGGGCTGCGCTCGAGATCGCGAAGCGCTTCGGGCCCGACGCGAAGATCCTGACGATGATCCCCGACTCGGGCCGCTCCTACATGTCGAAGTTCTACGACGACAACTGGATGCTCGAGCATGGCTTCGTCGAGCGGCGTGTTCCGGCGCCGACGGTCTCCGAGCTCCTGCGCTCGAAGCGCCTCGAGGAAATCGACGTGCCGGCACTGATCACGATTGCCGCGCATCAGAAGGTCGGCGAGGCGATCGACATCATGCAGCGTTACTCGATCTCGCAGCTACCGGTCGTCCGGGACGGGGACGTGCAGTCCCTTGCCGACGTGATCGGCTCGCTACAGGACCGCGATCTGCTCGACCGTGTGTTCAAGAATCCCGACGCGCTCCACGAGGACGTGGCGACTGCGATGCAGCCCCCGCTTGCCGCGGTCGAGAGCGACGTCACGCTCGACGAGGTGTTCGCGACGCTGACGGGGCGCACGAACGCCCTCGTCATCGCCAGCAAGGGGAAGCCGATCGGTGTCCTGACCCGCTCGGACCTCCTCGACTACCTGGCGCACCAGCGTGGCTAGTGCCCTTCCAGTAATGCCGTCGAGCTTCTGGGTCGCGAGCACCAAGCCAGAGGCCGCACTCAACCGCAGCAAGGCTGGTCTGCCTTGCTAAGGGCGAGGGTGGACT
>JALYLY010000108.1 GCA_030773975.1 Actinomycetota bacterium
CCGTCGACCCGGTCGAGGCTCGCCGAGAACAGGCACTCCAGCTCGGCGCGACCGCGGCCGTCGGGCCCGAGGATCTGAAGAGCACCATGCGAGAGCTGCTTCCCGAGGGCGCCGACTACGCGTTCGACGCTGTCGGCGCCCCGGAGACGACCGGGCTCGCGCTGCGCTGGACACGCAGCGGCGGCAGCTGTGTCGTCGTCGGCCTCCCGGCAGCCGGCGCCAGGCTCGACCTCGATCCCGGTGAGTTCAACCGTCGCGAGAAGTGGCTGACGGGGACGATGTACGGCTCGGAGGATCCTGCGGTCGCGCTGCCGGTCCTGCTGGAGCACGTACGCGCGGGGCGCTTGGTGCTCGGTCCGCTGCTCGGGCCCAGCTTCCCGCTCGAGCGTGTCAACGATGCGATCGAGGCGAGCCTCGCCGGCTCCGCGGGCCGCGTGGTGGTGCAGCCCTGATCGAGCAGGTCGAACACGTCCGGGTCGCCTGGGTGGACACCGACGCCGGTGGGCGCATCCACTTCAGCGCGGTGTTCCGCTGGGTCGAGGCCGCGGAGGTCTCCCTGATGCGGCGGCTCGGGCTGATGGAAGGCTGGGGCAACTTCCCCCGGCGGCATGTCGAGGCGGACTATCTGAAGGTGCTGGTGTTCGAGGACGAGGTCGAGGTGCGGCTCCGCGTCGACCGCGTCGGCAGCACCTCGATCACGTACGGCTGGGAGCTCGTCAAGGACGCGGAGCCTTACGTGTCGGGCAGTCACACGATCGTTCACGTGGACGAGCAAGGCCGGCCCGCGCAGCTACCGGACCAGCTGCGCGCGAGCCTCGACGACCGGACCTAGCCCTCCGACTGCCAGCGTTCGCGGTAGTCCTCGCGCACGGGGCGGAAGACATCGAGCACGAGGGCGCCCTCAGGTCCGCAGTAGGCGGAATGCTCCACTCCTCCCGGAAGCACGTAGCCCTCGAGCGGTCCGAGCTCGTGTGGAACGCCGTCGACGACAAGGGCCTGCATCCCTCGCAGGATGATTCCGAGCTGCTCGTGCTCGTGGCTGTGCAGGGGCACGGTCGCGCCGGGCTCGAACTCGATCAGGTTCAGCATCGCGCCCTCGCCGAACAGAGGCCGCCCGCTGACGCCTTTCGCGAGCTCGAACGCGCGGACATCGTCGAAGTGCACGAACTGCGGCTCGGCCACCGGCTGATTATCCTCGGCACCGTGCCGGCGCGCGAGGAGATCAGGGTGGCGGGGCAGCCCGAGCCGATCAGCCACTACACGGATGCGGTCCGCGTCGGCGACCTGCTGTTCGTCTCCGGTTGCGTGCCGGTCGATGCGGACGGGCGGCTCGTCGGCGGCGACGACGTCGTCGAGCAGGCGCGACAGACGTTCGCGAACGTGGGCGCCGTGCTCGAAGCGGCTGGGTCCTCGTTTGCAGACGTAGCGAAGGTGACCGTCTTCCTGACCGACGTCGACGACCGGGCGAGGATCAATCCTGTGCGCCAGGAAGTGTTCGGCGAGTCACGTCCCGCGAGCACGCTCGTCGAGGTGAGCAGGCTGGCGATACCGGGCGCGAAGATCGAGGTCGAAGCGGTTGCCGTCGTCCGCGATTGATCCGTTCAACGCGGTCATCAGCTGGGTGGACGACCCGGCAGAGGCGAAACCGGGCCCACTGTTGGGGAAGACGCTCCTCGTCAAGGATCTGATCGACACCGCCGGAGTCCGCACGACGTACGGCTCGAAGATCTATGCAGATCACGTCCCGAAACGTACGGCTCCCGTCGTGCAGCGGCTGGTCGACGCAGGAGCAGTCGTCGTCGGCAAGGCGAACCTGCACGAGTTCGCCTGGGGAGTCACGAGCCAGAACCCCTGGTACGGAACGGTCAAGAACCCGCTCCACCCGGGGCGGACGACGGGCGGCTCGAGCGGGGGAAACGCTGCGGCGCTCGCGGCAGGCCTCTGCGACCTCGGCATCGGCACGGACACCGGGTGCTCGATCCGACTGCCCTCGGCCTGTTGCGGGACCGTAGGGCTGAAGCCGCGTTGGGGCGAGATCTCGCTGGAGGGCATCTTCCCGCTCTGCCCGACGCTGGACACGGTCGGCCCGATGGCGCGCACGGTCGCGGACGTCGCTCTGATGTGGTCGGCGCTGACGGGAAAGCCCGTGCCCGAACCGCGGCTCGCCGGGCGGACCGTGGGCGTTCTCACGCGCCCGCCGTCGGTCGGCGACGGGAACCGCCCGCCCGCGAACCTCGCCGCGGAGGCCTACGTCGAGCGACTGGAGGAGTTCGGAGCGCGCTGCGTCTCGGCCGAGATCCCCGAGCCCGAAGCGAACACCTGGCCGGTGTTCTTCCACGAGGCGAAGGAGTCCCACCGCACGACCTTCCCGGTACGGTCAGACGAATACGGCGACAACGTCCGGCGAAAGCTCGAGCTGGCGCAGACCACCGACGTCGACGCGGTCGCGGCGGCGTACAAGGCGATCGAGTCGTGGCGCCGCCACGAGCCCGAGGTCGATCTCTTCGTCTCGCCGGTTCTCGGCATCGACCTGCCGCCCGAGGAGTGCGACGAGCTCGAAGTCCGAATCCCGTTCACTGCTTTCGCGCGTCCGGTCAACCTGCTCGGCTGGGCCGGCCTCGCGATCGGCGACCTGCAGCTCATCGCGCCCCACGATGCGACTGTCCTCGCCGCAGGTCTCGCCTGGGAGCGCGGCTAGCGGCCCTCGAACTTCGGCGGGCGCTTCTCGCCGAAAGCTTCCACTCCTTCGCGGAAGTCGTGCGTCGAACGCAACAGCCCGTAGGCGAGCCCTTCGACCTCCAGCCCGAGCCCGAGAGGGCCGTCGTAGGCGTGGTTCAGCACCCGCTTCGCCATCGCCAGTGCCAGCGGCGACAGGGCGCGCAGCTCGTCGACGAGCGCTGCGACCGCGGCGTCGAGCTCCCCTGCCGGGACGACCTCGGTGAGGAGCCCGATCGCCAGCCCTTCGGCCGCGCCGATCCGCCGTCCCCGCATGACCAGGTCCTTCGCACGGCCCAGGCCGACCATCCGCGCGAGCCGCTGTGTCCCTCCGCTCCCCGGGATCATCCCGATCTTCACCTCGGGGAGGCCGAGCTCGACGTCGTCGGCGGCGATGCGGAAGTCACACGCGAGCGCGAGCTCGAGCCCGACACCGAAGGCAAAGCCGCGCAGCTTTGCGATCACCGGCTTCGGGCACCGCTCCGGAGCGGCCACGTTCCAGGCCAGGCGCGAGAGCTCCTCGGGCTCGCGCTCGAGGAAGCCGGCGATGTCGCCGCCCGCGGTGAAGGCCTTCTCGCCTGCTCCGGTCAGGACGATCGCGCGTACGCCCGCGTCGCTGCCAAGCTGCGCAAAAAGCTGCGCGAGCTGATCCCGCGCCGGCATCGAGAGGCGGTTCAGCTTCTCGGGAACGTCGAGCGTGATCGTCGCCACGTTGCCGTCGCGCTCGAGTCGCAGGCCGTCGAGCTCGGTCATGCGGTCACACCCTCCTCACGTAGGACCCGGCGCAGAATCTTCCCAGACGGGCTCTTCGGGAGAGCGGCCACGAAGCGGTACTCGCGCGGCCGCTTGAAGCGCGCGAGCGACTCCGAGGCAAGACAGTGCACATCGAGCTCCTGCTCGGTTGCCGTTCCGACGACCACGGCGACCACACGGTGTCCGAGTCGGTCGTCGGGCGCGCCGACCACGGCTACCTCCACGACACCCGGATGCCGAGCGAGTACGTCCTCGACTTCGAGCGGGTGGATGTTCTCGCCACCGGACACGATCATGTCGTCGACGCGGCCGATCACCCAGAGGTCGCCCTCCTCGTCGATCCGCCCGACGTCGCCGGTCCGGTACCAGCCATTGCGAATCGCCTTCTCGTTTGCGTCCGGCCGCCGCCAGTAGCCTGCGAAAGCCTCGTCCGAGCCGAGGTGGCACTCGATCTCGTCGTCTTCGCCCAATCGCAGTCGTGCGTTCAACGCAGCCCGGCCCGCGCACCCTGGTTTCGCTTTCTGGTCGCGGTGGACGGAGAACGTGTAGATCTCGGTCGAGCCGTAGTGGTTGACGAAGATCCGCGGCTGGAAGACCTCACAGCAGCGCTCCACGAGGCTGCTCGGCATCGCGGCGCCGGCGTACGCGAGCGCGCGCACGGAGGAGAGGTCGTGCCGCCGAACATCGGGGTGAGTGACGAGGTCGTGGTAGAGAGTCGGCGCGAGGTAGAGCGCCGTCAGCCGTTCGCGCTCGATCAGGTCGAGAGCCTGGGCGGCATCCCACCGTTCCTGAACGACGAAGCAGCCGCCCGCGAGCGACATTGCGAGCAGCGAGTGCATGCCCATCGTGTGGTAGAGCGGCATCGCTCCGAGCGTGCGGTCGCCGTCGTCCAGGCCGTGCTGGATGAGCTGAGAGAGGCCGGCCGCCCGATCGGCACGATGCGAGCGGGGCACACCCTTGGGCTTTCCGGTCGTGCCGGAGGTGTAGAGCATCAGCGAAGCCGCCTGCTCGTCGAGGTCGAGCGCTCCAGGGTGCTCGTCGCCCTCGAGTAGGAGCGGGAACGCTGTCTCGCCGACGCGAACGATGCCGTCCTCTTCAGTTGCGACCAGGCGAGCCTCGCTGTCCTCGATGCAGTAATCGAGCTCCGCCGGTGACGCCCGCCATGAGAGGGGAACGAAGGTCGCACCCAGCCACTGCGCGGCCCAGTAGAGAGATACGGTCTCGTGCCGGTTCCGCAGCACTGCTGCGAGGCGCTCCCCGCGGGCGAGACCCAGATCACCGAGACCGCCGGCGACTCGTGCGGCCCGCCGGCACAGCTCGACGAAGCTGAGGCGCATTCCGCCGTCAACGACCGCCTCGCGTTCCGGGTGCCGCTCGGCCGCGTACTCGAGGTTACGGGCGAGGTTCACGAGCTCCCCGCTACGTCCGCGATTGCGTCGACGATGGGCTCGTAACCCGTGCAGCGGCAGAGGTGCCCGGAGAGCATGTCGACGATCTCTTCCCGGGTCGGCGCCGCATTGCGGTTTTCGAGGAGATCGGCGGCGGCCATGAGGATTCCTGACGTGCAGAAGCCGCACTGCAGAGCGTGATGCTTCCGGAAGGCCTCCTGAAGCGGATGGAGGTCGCCGTTCGCTGCGAGCCCTTCGATCGTCTCGATCGACGCGCCGTCGGCCTGAACAGCGAGGAGCAGGCAGGACCGCACCGCTGCGCCGTCGAGGCGAACGGTGCAGGCGCCGCACACGCCGTGCTCGCAGCCGACGTGCGTCCCGGTCAGACCCAGGGTGTGGCGGAGGAAGTCCGACAGCAGCAGCCGTGGCTCGACGAGCTCGTTGTAGCCCCGACCGTTGACGGTCACGGCGATCGCGTTCACGAGGCTGCCGCCCATGCTCGTGCGACCACGCGTTCCACCAGGACCTCGATGAGACGTCGCCGATATTCGGGGGAGCCATGCAGGTTCGGCGGTGGATCGATCGACGCCGCGACGGCCGCCGCGACGCTGCGCGCAGCCTCGACGTCGACCGCGTCTCCCGCCAGCGGGCCGGCGTCGACGAGCTCCGGGCGGTCTGTGACCGAGCCGACGGCGAGTCGAGCGTCGGTGACGTGACCCTCCTCGACCTGCAGCACACACGCAGCGGAAGCAAGCGCGAAGTCGCCGTGCCGGACGGCGAACTCTTCGAGCGCACTGCCTCGGCCCGGCTTGATGCTGGGCCAGCTGGTGGCGATGACGAGCTCGTCCGGCTCGAGAGTCGTTGTGAAGTGCGTGACGAAGAACTCGGATGCGGGAACCGTTCGGCGTGAAGTGACGACCTCGCCGCCGAGTGCGACCAGAGCGAGCGGGAGCTCGGCCGCGGAGTCTGCGTGCGCGATGGAACCGCAGACCGTGCCCCGGTTCCTGGTCACGACGTGACCGACGAGCGGCAGGGACTCCGCCAGCAGCGGACAGCCGGCGCGTACGAGCTCCGACCGCTGTGCGGCGGCCTGCCGGACGAGTGCCCCGATTCGAAGCGAACCGTTTTCTTCTGTGACCTCGTCGAGACCTGCCACGAAGTTCAGATCCACCAGGACGCTTGGGCGCACCAGCCGCATGTTGAGCGCGGGGAGGAGGCTCTGCCCGCCGGCCAGGATTTTCGCCTCGTCACCATGCGCGCGCAGCGTTTCGACCGCGTGCTCGGCCGACTCTGCGCGGATGTACGCGAACGGCACCGGCTTCACGCCAGCAGCTCCCAGACCCGTGCCGGTGTCAACGGCAGCTCGACCTCGTCGACGCCGAGTGCGTCCGCGACGGCGTTTGCGATCGCGACCGGCGCACTCATCGTCGTTCCTTCGCCCAGTCCTTTCGCCCCGAGCGCGGTGAACGGCGACGGGGTCTCGAGGTGCCCCATCCTCACCGACGGCATGTCGGCCGCGGTCGGGCACAGGTAGTCCATGAAGGTGCCGGTGACCAGGTTGCCGTCCTCGTCGTAGACGAGGCGCTCGAAGAGCGCAGCGCCGACTCCGTGCGCGAAGCCGCCCCGGACCTGACCTTCGACGATCAGTGGGTTGAGCAGCCGCCCGGCGTCGTGGACGCTGACGTAGTCGAGGACGCGCACCGCGCCCGTTTCCTGCTCGACTTCCACGACGGTGACGTCGACGAGAAATCCGTGTGCAGCGGACGACGCCACGCGGTCCTCGTCGTCGGGAGGCTCGAGGAACGGCGCAGAGTAGAACGCGGTCTCGTGCAGTCCGGGCTCGATCCCGTTCGGCAGCCCGGCCGGATGCCAGTGCGCAATGCCGGCGAGGCGACGGAGCGAGACGCTGCTCTCGCCGTCCCAGGCCTTCCCGTCGCCCAGGTGAACCTCTTCGCTGGGGCAACCGAGCTCGGCCGCCGCGATCGCCTTCAGCTTCGCCTCCACCTTCTGAGCCGCGCGCAGCACGGCGCCGGTCCCGACGCCTGAGAATCGAGACGAGTAGTTGCCCGAGGCGACCGTCCACGCATCCGTGCCAGTGTCCAGCTCGGAGCGAACATCGACGTCGGCCGGATCCACGCCCAGGACATCGCCGACAACCTGCGCGGCCACGGTCCCGTGTCCCTGTCCCTGCGGCGTCGTCGCCATGCGGACGGTGATCCCGCCGAGCGGATTGATGCTGACGGTGGCGCCCTCCGCATTGCCCGACTTCGGCAGCGTCTCCGCCCGCTCTGCTGCGGTCTGAGCAAGCGTGATGTAGCCCATGTTCGAGATCGAGGGCTCGACCACGCACGCGATCCCGATGCCCACGAGCCGGCCGGCTTCGCGCGCCGCCGTCTGCTCATCGCGCCGCTCGTCGTAGCGGGCGAGCTCGAGCGACCGCTCGAGGCAGGCGGCGTAGTCGCCGGAGTCGTACAGACCGCCCGAGGGCGTCCGATACGGAAACTCGTCTTCCCGGACGAGGTTTCGTCGAGCGAGGTCGGCCGGATCGAGCCCGAGTCGCCGTCCCGCGATCGCCATGGCCCGCTCGAGCGCGAAGTACACCTGCGGTCCGCCGAAGCCGCGGTTGAGGCCGGTCGGACAGCGATTCGTCAGCACGACGCGGTTGCGCGACGCAATGTTTCGCACGCGGTACGCACCGCTCAGGGAGCCGTGCATCCGGTACAGCGTCGCCGGCTCCGGCGCGCGCACGTACGCTCCGACGTCCTCGATCGCGTCGTAGCGAAGCGCCACCAGCTCGCCCTCGGCCGAGAAGCCGGCCTCGAGCTCGGTCACACGCGCGGTCGACGCGGAGCTCGCCGCGAGATGCTCCAGGCGGTCTTCGGTCCAGCGCACCGGAACACCGAAGCGGCGGGCGGCGAGACCGATCAAAACGACGTAGGCGTAGACGGCAGACTTGATCCCGAACGAGCCGCCGGAGTCCCGGGGCGTGATCAGCCGCAGCTTCGACCCGGGCAGTCGCAGCGCCGCCGCCGCCACGGAGTGGAGGGTGAAGGGCCCCTGGAAGTTCGCCCAGGCGGTCAGCGTCCCCGTCGGCTGGTCCCAGTCGCAGATGACGCCGTAGCACTCCACCGGTGTGCAGCTCCAGCGCGGAAACCGGAAGCGCTCGCGCACGACGAGCTCGGCTCCCGCCAGCGCTGCGTCGACGTCGCCGTACTGGAACGAGCGGTCGTGGACGCACGCTGCGGTCTCGACCGCGGTCTCGGCGTCGAGCACTGCGTCCAGCGGCTCGTACTCGACCTGGATCAGCTCGACTGCGTCTTCGGCGACATAACGGTCCTGAGCGACCACGACGGCGAGCGGCTCGCCGGCGTAGCGCGCCACATCGTGCGCGGCGGCCCAGTACGGCACGCCGCTGTCGATTCCGGCCGGGAAGGGGCGCGACATCGCCGCAACGTCGGCGCCGGTCAGGACTCCGACCACGCCGGGCAGCTCCAGCGCGGCGCTCGCGTCAAGCGCTGCGATGCGCGCGTGCGGGACGAACGATCTGAGAATCGCCGCATGACGCACGTTCGGCAGCGGATCGAGATCGTCGATGAACCGGCCTTCGCCGCGCAGAAGCGCCTCGTCCTCGAACCGGGGTAGCGCCCGCCCGACCCAGTTCCCGGCCTTCGTGCTGACGCTCACGCCGGCACGCCCGCCGCAACCGTCGCGCCCAGGCTGCAGCCGGCCTCGAGCGCATCGCGCAGGCCGGCCCCACGAGCCAGCGCTACGAGCAGGCCTGCGGCGAAGGCGTCGCCGGCGCCGACCTGGCTCGCGTTGTCGATGGGCTCGGGTCTGGCCGTCTCGAGTCGACCATCGAGCACGGCTACCGCACCGTCGGCGCCGCAGGTCACGCAAGCCAGCCGGAAACGCTCGCCGAGCATCCGCGCCGCTCCTTCAGGCGCTGAGCCCGTGATCCGCCGGGCCTCGACGTCGTCGACGAGAATCGCGTTCGCTCCGGGCGGGAGAGGATCGAGCAGGGCAGGTGCAAGCGCGAGCCACGTTCCCACGGCTCGCTCGAGCGCCTTTGCCACCGTCGGGCCGGGCAGGTAGCCCGAGACGAGCACGACGTTCGCCTCGAGCGGGTCGGGCAGATCGTCCGGCGAGAAGCGTGCGTTCGCGCCTCGATCGGCGCGAATCTCGCCGTCGACGACGAGAAAGGTCCCGGTCGCCGCTTCGAGATCGACCGAGAAATCGCTCCGGACTCCGCGCTCCTGGAGCGCCGTACGGAGAGCGCGGCCGCCGAGGTCGTCACCGACACGGCCGACCACCGTTGCGTCGGCCCCGGCGACGGCTGCCCAGATCGCCGCATTGACTGCAGAACCGCCGGCTGCGAGCGAAATGCGCGCGGCGTGACCTAGGCCGGACGCCGTGACGTCGACCATCACGTCACCAACGGCGACGAACCTCGTGTCCGACACGTTCAGCCGTGCCTCGTAGCCGCGCGCTCGACGAGCTCCGCAGCTGGGCCGCCGGGTTCGTTGAGCGCACGAAACGCGTCGAGCACGGCGCGTGGATCGCACGCGTGTCGCTTGGCCGCCATCGTCAGCGGCTCATGAAACGCTCCGCCG
>JALYLY010000109.1 GCA_030773975.1 Actinomycetota bacterium
CGAAGAGCAGGGAATCGATCCGGTCGAGGACGCCGCCGTGCGCCGCCAGCAAGCGGCCGCTGTCCTTCACCTGCATGTCCCGTTTCAGCGCGGACTCGAAGAGGTCGCCGAGCGGCGCGGCGATCGCGATCACGACGCCTAGCACGATCGACTGCCAGATCGAGAGGTAGTGCTGTTTGTACAGGGCGACGAACGCGACGAAGATCGTCGCCGCGGTCCCGAAGAGAAAGCCCTCCCAGGTCTTCCCCGGCGACAGTGCGGGCGCAAGCTTGTGCCGGCCGATCAGCCGTCCGGCGAAGAACGCGCCGATGTCGCCGGCCCACACGGCCAACAGCACGGTGAACGTCGCGAGCTCGCCCTCGCTGGGAATCTCGCGCAGGAGCAGCAGATGGGCGAGGCACAGCCCGATCCAGCCCGCGCCGAGCACCGTGGACGCGATCGCAACGGTTGCCGACTGCCGCGTGGTGGCGATCCAGTGCAACAGGAACGCGAGCACCATGGTGCTGAGGAAGCCCGCCATCGTCCACTGGAGGCCGCCCAGGTGCGCCCCGACCAGCGACAGGAGCGCTCCTGCATAGGCCGCCAGGATGACCGGCCGCAGCGACCGGATCATGAGCGCATATTCGTGCAGGGCAAGCACTGCGGCCACCGCGGCCAACGCGAAGAGCCACCAGCCGCCGGCCCAGACGACGAGCAGTACGAGCGGCAGGCCGACGAGCGCGACCAGAACTCGCGAAACCAGAAGGGCCACTACCGGCCGCCGAAGCGGCGCCTGCGGCTCGCGTAATCGTCGAGAGCGGCGCGGAGTTGCTCCTCGCCGAAATCGGGCCAGAGCGTGTCGACGAACACGAGCTCCGCGTAGGCGAGTTGCCACAGGAGGAAGTTGGAGATCCTCAGCTCGCCCGACGTACGGATCAAGAGGTCGGGGTCGGGCATTCCGGGTGCGTTGAGGTATGTCGCGAATGTTTCCTCGTCCACCTCTTGGCCGCCCGCGATTGCTCGGTTCGCGGCGTCGACGATCTCGGCGCGCCCGCCGTAGTCGAACGCGATCCACAGATTGAGTGTGCGGTTCCCTTCCGTCTCGCCTTCGAGCGCAGCCATGCGCTGCTGCAGCGCGTCCGGCGCACGGTCGCGGCGGCCGATGAAACGCGTGCGCACTCCCTGGCGCACGAGATCCGGCAGCTCGCGCTCGATCGTCTCCGTGAAGATCTCCATCAGGAGCTCCACCTCGTCTGGCGGCCGGTTCCAGTTCTCGGTCGAGAACGCGTACACCGCGAGCGAGTCGACCCCGAGATCGATCGCGGCCTCGACGGTGCGCCGCAACGCCTTCGTGCCGGCGCGGTGACCGGCGGCGATCGGAAGGCCGCGCTTGCGGGCCCAGCGCGCGTTCCCGTCCATGATGATCGCCACCGAGTGCGCGACGTCCGGCAGGTCGGGCTCGGCCGCGGGCCGGACGTGCCGCAGCGTTCTGATCTTCGTGAGGATGCTCATCTTTTTGTCGTCTTTTACCGAGCGAAGCGAGGGTCTTTCGCAAACCCGCGGAAGGTGCGTAGCACTTTTCGCGGATTAGACCTCCATGATCTCGGCCTCTTTGTGCTTGAGCAAGTCGTCGATCGTCTTCGTGTGCTCGTCGGTCAGCTTCTGCACGCGTTCCTCCGCGCGGTGCTCGTCGTCCTGGCCGACCTCGCCCTTGGCCAGGTCCTTCAGGTGCTGGACAGCGTCTCGACGGACGTTTCGCACCGCGATCCGCCCTTCTTCCGCGATCTTGCGCACGACCTTCACCAGCTCCTTGCGGCGCTCCTCGGTCGGCTGGGGCATCGGGAGCCTGATGAGCTTGCCGTCGTTCGACGGCGTCAGGCCGAGATCCGACTCCAGCAGCGCTTTCTCGATCGCCTTGATAGAACTCGGATCGAAAGGCTGGATCGTCAGCATCCTCGGCTCGGGCACGTTGATCGTGGCGAGTTGCTTGAGCGGTGTCTGCTGGCCGTAGTAGTCGATCTGCACGCGATCGAGGAGCGCGGCCGACGCGCGGCCGGTGCGGACCGTGTTGAACTCGGTTTTCGTGTGCTCGACGCTCGCATCCATGCGCTTCTGGGCGTCCTGGATCAACTGGTCGGGGGTGGCCATCACCGCTCCTCCTTCGCGGGCGTCGAGATGATCGTGCCGATGCGCTCGCCGGCGATCACGCGGCGAATGTTCCCGTCGGCAAGGGCGAAGACGTAGATCGGCAGATTGTTGTCCATGCACAGCGACAGCGCAGTGGTATCCATCACCTTGAGGCCGCGCTCGATCGCCTCTCGATGCGTGAGCTCAGGGAGAAACTCCGCGTCGGGGTCGACGCGGGGATCGTTGCCGTAGACCCCGGTCGTGCCGTGCTTGGCCATCAGGATGGCGTCCGCATTGATCTCCAGGGCTCGGAGTGCCGCGGCCGTGTCGGTAGTGAAGAACGGGTTGCCGGTGCCGGCTGCAAAGATGACGATGCGCCCCTTCTCGAGATGCCGGATGGCTCGTCGCCGGATGTACGGCTCGGCGACCTCCTTCACCTCCAGCGCGGAGAGCACGCGAGTGTCGGCGCCTCGGTCCTCGAGCGCGTCCTGGAGCGCCAGCGAGTTCAAGACCGTCGCGAGCATCCCGGAGTAGTCGGCGGTTGCACGGTCCATGCCCTCGGCGGCGGCGGCCATGCCGCGGTAGATGTTGCCGGCCCCGACCACGATTCCGGTCTCGACCCCGGAGGCCTGCACGTCGACGATCTCTTCCGCGATCGCGTCGATCGTCGCGCGGTCCATGCCGTACTCCTGATCGCCCATGAGCGACTCCCCGGAGAGCTTGAGCAGGATGCGCCGGAAGACCGGGCTGCCGTCGCCGGTCACTGCGATCGCTTCCTCTGGCTGAACGGTCATCCCGTCAGGGCGAACCGCTCGAACTCCAGCACCTCGGCGCCTTCCTCGGAGAGCGCCTGACCGACGGTCTTCCCGGTGTCGTGGATCCAGGGCTGTTCCGTCAGCACCCGATCGGCGAAGAAACGCTTGTTGAGCATTCCCTCGACGATCTTCTCGCGCGCCTGGTCGGGCTTCGAAAGGACCTCGTCCGAATTCCCGAAGATCTCGCGCTCGGACTTCACGACGTCGTCGGGCACGTCCTCCCTGCCGACCCATTGCGGGGACGAGGCCGCGATGTGCATGGCGATCTTCCGGGCGATGTCGCCCGAGCCGCCACGAACCTGAACGAGTACGCCGAGCTTGTTCGCCGGTGGGTGCGCGTACCCCTCGATCAGCCCGCCGTCGACCGCCTCGAAGCGTGCGGTGCCTGCGACGACGATGTTCTCACCGAGTTTGCCGGAGAGCACCTTCCGCTCTTCGTCGAGGCTCTCGGCGGCGTCAGGACCGTCCGCCTCGACGGCCTCGAGCACCTTCTTCGCGAACACGAGGAACTCGTCGTTGTTCGATACCGGCTCGGTCTCGCAGCCGACGGCGACCAAGGTCCCGAGCTTGCCCTCGTTGGCCACGCGGTAGCCGACCTTGCCCTCGGTCGTCACGCGGCCCGCGCGCTTCTCCGCGCTCGCCATGCCGCGCTCGCGGAGGAGGCGCTTGGCGGCTTCGATGTCGCCGTTCGTGTCCTGCAGCGCGCGTTTGCAGTCCATCATCGGAGCCTGGGTCTGGTCGCGAAGCTCCTTGACGAGTGCCGCGCTGATGCCCGTCATTCGGCGGGCACCTCCTCCGGCTTCGCCTCCGCTACGGGCGGAACCTCGGCGACGGGCTCTTCCTTCGGAGCCACCTGCTCGTAATCGCCTTCCGGGACGGACGCCTGTTCCTCGGCCGGCGCCGGCGCTCCGTTCTTTGCGGGCGTGAAGTCGGCGGGCGTCGCCTTCTGCTGCCCGGCTGCGATGCCGTCTGCGATCACGCGGACGATCAGGTCGCAGGACCGGATTGCGTCGTCGTTGCCCGGAATGACGTAGTCGGCCTCGTCCGGGTCGCAGTTCGTGTCGACGAGCGCGACGACCGGCAGCCCGAGCCGACGAGCCTCGCGGACGGCGAGCTGCTCCTTCTTCAGGTCGACGATGAAGACGGCATCGGGCTGGCGCTTCATGTCGGCCACTCCGCCGAGGTTCTCGTCGAGCTTCTCGAGCTCGCTGAGCATCGAGATGCGCTCTTTTGCCGGCAGCAGGTCGAGCTGGCCCTCGTCCTTCAGGCGCCGGAGCTCGTGCAGGCGGTCGATGCGGTCGGAGATGGTGCGCCAGTTCGTGAGCAGGCCGCCGAGCCAGCGATGATTGACATAGGGCATGTTGACGCGCTTCGCCTGATCTTCCACGGCGCCCTGGCTTTGCTTCTTCGTGCCCACGAAGAGGATCGAGCCGCCACGCTCGGCGACGTTCCGAGCGAAGGCGTGGGCCTCTTCGAGTAGCTGAAGCGTCTGCTGCAGATCGATGATGTAAATGCCACCGCGCTCCGTGAAGATGAAGCGGCGCATCTTTGGGTTCCAGCGTCGCGTCTGGTGGCCGAAGTGGACTCCAGCCTCCAGTAGCTCGCGCATAGAGACGACGGACATCGGGATCAGGTCCCCTTTCTGGTTGATGTGATTGCTGCCGGTGGGGCCTGGCTGGAACCGGCATCCGTCGAACGCCGGCACCGCCACCCAGGCTGATCCGCCGGGTCGGGTGCGAAAAACCGCTGCATTCTAGCGACTACTCCACGCGTCTGGCGCGTTCCAGAGCGGCCGCCAGATCGGGAGGCAAGGGCGACTCGACGTCAACGCGCTCCTCCGTGAACGGGTGCGGGAAGGCGAGCCGGCCCGCATGAAGGAACTGGCGCTTCAGATCGAGCTCGCGCGGCCGCCCATAGACGGCGTCGCCTGCCACCGGCAGGTCGACCGCCGCGAGGTGCACGCGGATTTGATGCGTGCGGCCGGTCTCGAGCCGTACGTCGAGGAGCGTGTGGCGCGGAAGGAGCTCTCTCACCTCGAAATGCGTGACGGCCTCGCGAGGCTTGTCGGTGTCGAGCGAATGCCGCAGGGGATCACGGCGGTCGCGCCCGATCGGCGCCTCGATGCGGCCGGTGCGCGAGCGCGACCTTCCCACTACGAGGGCGGTGTAGTGCCGGTCCAGCGCGCGGCTGCGAATGAGTTTCTGCAGACGCGCGTGAGCCTCCTCCGAACGCGCGACGACCATCAGTCCGGAGGTGTCACGGTCGAGGCGGTGCACGATGCCTGGGCGAGCGGCATCGCCCCCGGCGATGTCGTGGTCGAGCAGGCCCTGGACGAGCGTGCCGGTTGCGTGCCCGGAGCCCGGGTGCACGACGAGGCCCGCGGGCTTGTCCACCACCATGAGGTGCTCGTCCTCGTAGGCGATGCGGAGATCCATCTGCTCTGGCTCGAGCTCGGCGGACTGCTTCTGCGGGGGCTCGAACTCCAGCTCCTCGCCGCCCGAGAGTCGCCGGCTCTTGTCGAGCGGTCGGCCGTCGACCAGCACCTCCCCCGTCTCGAGGAGCCGCTCCGCGATGCCCCGCGAGCCGACCTCCGGCAAGGAGGCGAGGAAGCGGTCGAGCCGCGCGCCGGCCGCCTCGTCAGGAACGCGTTGCTTCACGTACGCGTTGCGGCCGGCCAGCGTTTCGATCCGACGCCACGAGCGCCAGCAGCAGAGCCGCTACGCCGACGACGATGAAGCTGTCCGCGAGGTTGAAGGCCGGCCAGTATTTGAAGTCGAGGAAGTCTGTCACGTGCCCCAGCCGGACCCGGTCGGTCAGATTCGAGACGCTGCCGCCGATCACTAGCCCGAGCGCGACCGGCAAGACGGGATGACGCGAGCCGGAGCGCGCGAAAAAGTAGAGCATCCACGCGACAGCCAGCCCCGTCAGCAGGATGACGATCGACGTCGCGCTCGCGAAGAGCCCGAAGGCGATGCCCGAGTTCGTGACGTGGTGGATCGAGAACGGCCCGACGACGTGTACCTGGTCGTTGAGGTCCAGACGGCTCGTCACGATCGACTTCGTCAACTGATCCGCCGCGACGCCGGCAAGCGCCACCGAGCCAAGGCTCAACCATTGTGGCCAGCTTGCACCGAGCCGCCGCTCGGCGACGGAGATCGGCGTCAGGCCGTCCGTCGTCGAGCCGACGCGGATGTCCGTCCCCCGCGGCGAGAGCCGCTCGGTCAACGGCGCTCCCGGTCGCGCTTGCAGTCGATGCACAGCGTCGCCCAGGGCAGCGCCTCGAGGCGCTCGACGACGATCGGCCGATCGCAATTCGTGCAAGTCCCGTACGTGCCTTCCTCGATCCGCTTCAGCGCGGCGTCGATCTCCGCCAGCACGTGCTCGGAGTTCTCTTCGAGCGTGTAGTCGAGCTCGCGGTCGTAGGTCTCCGTTGCCGTGTCGGCGAGATGATTGTCATAGGCGGTCTCTTCTCCCGAATCTTCTGCCAGCGAGCCGGGATGCTCGGCGTGGAGGTTCTGGATCGCCGCCTCGACGCGCTTACGCTCCTCGACCAGAGTCTCGCGGAACCGGCCGGTTTCAATTGCGCTCAAGTTCAACGTTCCTTTCCGGCGGCCGTGTGGAGAAGTCGTTCGACCTGAGTCGAGTCGAGTCCGGCCAGCTGGACGGTCTTGTCCCGCGCTCCGTGACCCGAAACGAGCGTCACGGCGTCGCGCGGCAGCGAGAGTGTGTCCGCGAGCAACCGGACGACAGCCTCGTTGGCGCGACCTCCCTCCGGCGGTGCCGCGACGCGTAGCTTCCACGCCTCACCGTGCCGGCCGACGACCTCGGCGCTCCTCGCGCCTGGGGACACACGCAGCCGCAGGCGCGTGGAAACCGCTTCCATGCAGGGAGTCTAGCTCCGTAGCCCGGTCAGGCTGCCTCGGCCTCGGCAGTCTTCTCCGGCGGCTCTTCGTCCACGAGCGCAAGCGCCGAGTGGAGCAGGGACTTCATTCGCCGGACCTCCGTTACGAGCCGGTCGTGATCCGCGCGCGCCGTCCGCGTGATCGCGCGGGCCTCCGAGCGCGCCTCCTCGACGATGAGATCGGCCTCCCTCCCGGCCTGCTCCCTGAGGCTGACGGCGGACTTCTCGGCCGAGACGAGTGTCGTGCGGAGGAGCGCCTCGAGCTCGCGGTAGCGAACGAGGTCCGCCTCGAGCTGCTCGACCTTGTCGGCAAGGTCCGCACGTTCGCGCCAGACGTCCTCGAAGCTCGCGACGATCTCGTCCATGAGCGCGTCGACGGCCGTCCTCTTGTAGCCCCCGACGAGGCTCCGCGCGGCTTTCAGATGTCGGATTTCAACGGGAGTGAGCGCCACGGTCTCCCCTTTCAGTGCAAGCGGTTGAGGATGCTTACGATGACCCTCGACAGGATGTAGAGAAATGCCACGCCGACCACGGGCGAAAGGTCGAGCGGCCCGAACGTCGGCAGGATGCGACGCCACAGTCGAAGGTACGGGTCGCAGACGTCGTAGAGGAATCGCTGGATCCTGTTCAGCCACGTCGAGTAAGGAAGCCGCACCCACGAGGTGATGATGTAGGCGAGGATCAGCAGCGAATAGACGGTGATAAAAACTTGCACGAAGCCCACGACGTTGTCGACAGCGTCGTAGAGCAAGCCGAGCATGGCACCTGCGGCCATCCCACCCAGTTCGGCGTAAAGGCCCGTGTTCCTTGCTCAGGCCTGGTTGAAAAAGCCGCCGCGCTCGAGCAGGCGCGCGCGCTCCTCGGCCGACACCTCGACGTTACGGGGCGTCAATAGGAAGACCTTGTCGGCCACGCGTTGCATGCCGCCGTCGAGGGCGTACGTCAGACCGCTGGCGAAGTCGATCAGGCGCTTCGAGAGGTCCTGGTCCGAGCTTTGCAGATTGAGGATGACGGGGATCGATTCCTTGAACTTGTCCGCGATCTGCTGCGCGTCGTTGAAGCTCCGAGGCACGACCAGGTGGACGCGTACGGACGCAGGCGACGGGACTGCCGCGACACGTGGCCGCAGGACTGTGGTCCTGTCGTTGCCCGGCCCGGGCTCGGGATCGGTCCAGTCGTCGAACTCCCGCTCCCGCCGCCGCGGCGCCAGGCGACGGACGTTCGGCCGATCGGCATAGCTGCGCTGGAGGTCCTCGTCCGTGACGGCGGCCTCCTCGTCCCAGTCCTCCTCCTCGGCGATGCCGAAGTAGACAAGGGTCTTGTTCCACACGTCAGCAAAGCCCATCTCGCGCGAAATGTTACTCCCCGTACAGGATTGACCCCACGCGGAGGAAGGTCGCGCCCTCCTGCGCGGCGACCCTGTAGTCCTGGCTCGTCCCCATCGAAAGCTCCTTCAGGCCATGTTGTTCGGCCAACTCCCTCAACCGAATGAAGTAGGGACGTGACGCCTCGGGATCGCGGGTCTCCGGTGGCATCGTCATCAGCCCGCGCACGTCGCCGTAGAGCTCGAGGAAGCGTGGCAGGTCCTCCGGAACGACTCCCGACTTCGAAGACTCGCCGGCCAGGTTCACCTCGACGAGCGCGGGAACCGCGAGACGGCTTGCGGCCGAATCCGAGTCGAGCGAGTGCACGAGCTCGCAGCTGCGATTCACGACCTTCACCTTGTTCGACTGCAGGTGGCCGATGAAGTGCCACCGGAATGTGTCGCCGTACTCGGCGTGCTTGCGCTCGAGCTCCTGTGCGCGGTTCTCGCCGACGACCTCGATGCCTGCGCTGGCGAGCAGACGCATGTCTTCGAGCGAGACGTACTTGGTCGCCGCCACCACCGTCACACCGTCACCGACCTCGGAACGGATGCGCTCGTAGTTCGCGCGTATCGTCTCAGGTGACATAACCGATGACTCCCTGCCGTCCGGTGACCGGTCCGTCGCGTCGATGCGAGAAGAAGCGATCGTCGCACGCCGTGCACACGTCGAGACGTTCGACGGCCTCGACGCCAGCTTCGCGGAGCACATGCTCGGCGGCGCTCCACAGGTCGAGGTTTCGTCCCTGGATGACTCCCGGACCGAAGCGTGCCCGGTACGCGGCAAGGATGTCCTCGCCGACCTCGTAGCAGCACGGGCCGATCCCGGGTCCGACGATCGCCGCGATCGGGCCACGCAGTGCGGCGACGCCCGACTCCAGGATTCCGTCGAGCAGCCCCAGGCGACCCGCATGCAAGAGCGCCAACCCAGGGTTGCCGTTGACGCGCGCGAGCGCGATGGGCAGACAATCGGCGCTGAAGGCGAGCATCGGCACACCGGGCTCGTCGGTCCAGAGACCGTCTCCGTCCTTCGTGCGTTCGCCCGCGTCGGCGCGATTGACGGTGGCGGCATGGACCTGCCGGTTCAGCGCGAGCAGTTCGGGATCGACGCCCACCGTCTCGCAGAGCCGTCGCCGGTTCTCGTCGACGTTCTCGGGTTCGTCGCGCGTGCTCCGGCCGAGATTGAGCGACTCGTAGGCACCGCCGCTGACACCGCCCGACCTTGTCGAGAAGGCGACCGTGTACGGCCCCGGTGCTTCCCAGCGGATCAGCGGGACGCTCATGCGAGTCGGGCACGTGCGCGTTCGAGCAGCTCCTCGCGCGTATTGAGAGCGGGCTCTTCGACGACGGCGTCAAGCAGCGACTCGAGTGTCCGGCCGAGCTCGGGCCCTTCGGCGAACCCGAGCTCGATCAGATCCGATCCGTCCACCGCGAGGTCCGTCAGGCGGTGCGGCTGGTTGTGTTCCTGCTCTAGCAACGCGCGCAGCCTCGCCGCGGCCGCGAGCTCGTCCTGAGAGACCTTCTTACCGCGGAGATCGGCCTCCTTGTGCGAGACGAGGTCGAACGCGAGGTCGTCGCCATGCTCGCGGAGGAAGCGACGCGCGAAGAGCTCATCGACGTCCTCCAGCGAGAAGGCGTGTGCACGAACGAGCCGAGTCACGTGCGTGCGCAGATTGGTGGGATAACGCAGTCGCCGCATCGCCGCGTCGGTGAGTTCGGCGCCGCGCTCTGCGTGTTTCCCGTTTGACCTCGGCTTGCCGAGGTCATGGAAAAGCGCACCCAGCCGAACCGCGAGCGGCGCGCCCGCATCGGCCGCGGCCTGCACGACCGCGAAGATGTGCTCGTCGAGCGGTAGATGCTGCCGGTCGCTGTCTTGCTCGAATCCGATCGACTGCTCGAACTCGGGGAAGAGCGCAGTGAGAACGCCGGTGTCCCGGGCCAGCCGCAGTGCCCGCGCAGGCTCCTGTCCAAGCAGCAGCTTCGACAGCTCGCCCATTCCGTCGGAGTGCAGCCCACCCCCCACCCGCTCGCCCGAAACGAGCGCAACGCTCGAGGCTTCGGCGCGCATCTGCTCCACGGTCTCGGCGTCCGGCTCGAGCCCGAGCTGCGAGACGAGGCGCAGGCCGCGAACGAGCCGGAGTGGATCCTCGGCGAAGCTCCGCGGCCGCACAGTGCGCAGGACTCCGTTCTTCAGATCGTCCTCGCCGCCGAACGGGTCGACCAGCTCCCCCGTCTCGAGCCGTCGCGCCATCGCGTTCACCGTGAAGTCGCGCCGGCCCATGTCGTCTTCGATCGAAAGGGCCGGGTCGGCGACGATCTCGAAGTCGTGTCGGCCCGGGCCAGTGCTCCGCTCGGCACGCGGAGGTGCGAACTCGATCCCCCCCGGCGCAAGGCGGCGGAGCTTCCGATCCCGCGGATGGAGACGCGCGCCGACGCGGCGTCCGGCGACCTCGAGCTCCTCCACCTTTCCGTGCGGCTCGAGTGCGGCGTGCAGGCCTTCGTAGTCCACTCCCGGCACGACGAAGTCCGCGTCCTTCGAGTCGCGCTCCAGCAACTCGTCGCGCACCGCGCCGCCGACGAGGTACGCGTCGAGGTGCAGCCCTCGCACGAAGTCCTCGATTTTCTTGTCCACTAGTGCCTCTGCCAGT
>JALYLY010000110.1 GCA_030773975.1 Actinomycetota bacterium
GAGAACGGAAAGCCGAGCTCGACCACGTCAGCGCCGCCGGCGACCGCTGCCGCGACGAGCTCGGGCGTCTCCGGGCCCGACATCAGATAGACGACCAGCGTCTTCACGCGTCGCCCGGGAGGAGCGCGAACATCGTCGCGTCGACACGGTCGTCGCCGTGGCGCAGGTATTTTCGCTTGACGCCTTCACGCTCGAAGCCGAGGCGCTCGAGCACTCGCTCAGAGGCGGTGTTGCCGATGCGCACGTGCGCCTCGACGCGCCAGATGCCATTCGCCAGGGCGTGCTCGGTCATCTGCTGTACCGACCGGGTCGCGACGCCTCGACCGCGAGCCGTGACGAAGAGCCAGTAGCCGACTTCGACGACGTCGCGCAAGGGATCGAAATGATGCAGGGAGGCGCCGCCGAGCAGCTCGCCGCTACGCAGGTCCTCGATGACGTACGCGGCCAGCAGCCCTTGTGCGCGCATGCCCGGAAGCTGCTCGCGCAACATGGCGCGGAGCGTGTCCGCATCGACCGACGGCAGGCTGGCTTCGCCGCCGACGGCGGGGTCGCGAAAGGCCGGTGCGATCGTGTCGATGTCCGACTCGAGCGGACCGCGCACGAGCAACTCGTCGACGCTTAGCTCATCCGGAAAGCGGTAGGTCGAGATCTGTCCGGCCGCGTGGTTGGAGCGGCTCATCGGGCGAGCACCTCGGCGAGATCCTTGTCGCCGCGGCCCGACAGACAGACGAGCACGAGCTCCTCGTCGAGCTCGCGGGCCCGGGCCAGAGCATGCGCGGGCTCGAGCGCGGGAATGATCCCCTCGAGGCGGGTGAGCTCGCGGAAGGCGTCGAGCGCCTCCTCATCGCTCGCGGGCATGTATTCCGCTCGCCCGGAATCTCGCAGCCATGCATGCTCGGGGCCGACGCCAGGATAGTCGAGGCCCGCGGAGATCGAATGCGCGTCCGCGATCTGGCCATCCTCGTCAGAGAGCACGGACGAGCGGGCACCGTGCAGCACCGCGGGATTCCCGGCACCGAGTGACGCAGCCTCGGCTGCCTCCACTCCGACGAGGCGGACGTCGGCGTCGCCGACGAACCCGGCGAAGATGCCGATCGCGTTCGAGCCGCCGCCGACGCAGGCGACGACAACCTCCGGGAGCCGGCCTTCGGCCTCGAGGAACTGCGCGCGTGCCTCACGGCCGATCACTGCCTGCAGCTCTCGCACGATCTCCGGGTACGGCGCGGGCCCGACGCACGAGCCGATCAGGTAGTGCGTCGTCTCGACGTTAGTGATCCAGTCGCGAATCGCCTCGCTCGTCGCCTCCTTGAGCGTCCTGGTGCCGAAGTCGACGCGGCGCACCTCGGCGCCGAGCAGGTTCATGCGCTCGACGTTGGGTCGCTGGCGCCGCATGTCCTCCTCGCCCATGTAGACCACGCACTCGAGACCGAAGCGCGCGCACACCGTCGCGGTCGCGACGCCATGCTGCCCGGCGCCGGTCTCCGCGACGATGCGGCGCTTGCCGAGGCGCTGCGCGAGCACCGCTTGCCCTAGGGCGTTGTTGAGCTTGTGCGCGCCCGTGTGCAGGAGATCCTCCCGCTTGAGGTGGAGATGCTTGCCGGGCGCGAACCGCGCGGCAAGCGTGAGCGGCGTCGGCCGGCCGCCGAAGTTGCGCCCGAGCTCGTCGAGCTCCGCCTGGAACGACTCGTCCGCCTCGGCGTCGCGCCAGCCTGCCTCGAGCTCGTCGAGAGCCGGAACCAGCGTCTCCGGGACATAGCGACCGCCGTAGGTTCCGTAGAGACCGGATGTCGACGTCAACGAGCCGCCTCGACGAATGCGCGCACCTTGTCGTGATCCTTGATCCCCGGCTTCACTTCGAGCTTCGACGCCGCGTCGACGGCCCAGGGCCGGACGGCCCGCACCGCTTCGCGGACGTTGTCGGGCCCGAGCCGCCCGGCGAGCATCACCCGCCCCTCGACAACGGCGGCGCGCTGGAAGTGGAGCGGGTCCTGCGCGTCCCAGGGGAGGTCGACCACCTGTGCGACGGTCTCGCCGTTGCGCAAGAGCACGGCATCGCGGCCGCGAACGCGGCCCTGCTCTCGGTCGTAGAGCTGGACGAGATCGGACCCCGCTTCTTCCGCCTCGCCGACGAACACCGCGACGCTGAGGCGGTCGTCCGGAACGGGCAGCACTTCGCGCGCACCGCGCGGGCTCTCCTTGGCGAGGATGAACCCGAGCATGTCGGCTCCCGCCTCGACGGCCGCATCGACGTCCTCGCGACGCGTAAGACCGCAGACCTTCACGAGCGGGCGCGAGAGGATTTCACGGAGTCGCCTCGCCGGATCGTCGGCTCGCATCAGGGCTGAGCCGATCAGGATCGCGTCGGCGCCCGCCAGCTCGGCCGCGGCGCCCTGTGCACGCGAGTGCACGCCGCTCTCCGCGACGACCACTGCGTCGTGGGTTCTCATGCGCGCGATCAGCTCCAGCTGGAAAGAGCGGTCGATCTCGAATGTCGAGAGGTCACGTGCGTTGACTCCGATCACTTCTGCCTCGAGGCCGACTGCTCGCTGCAGCTCGGCGGCGTCGTGCGCCTCGACGAGCGTCTCGAGGCCGAGCTCGCGCGCGTACGACATCAGGGCGGCCGCGCGCAGGTCGTCGACGTCGCGCAGGAGGATGAGGACAGCGTCGGCACCTGCGACCTTCGCCTTCAGCAGGTCGAGCTCCTCGGTGAAGAATCCCTTGGCCAGGAGGGGCGACGCCGTCGCGGCGCGCGCGGCCCTGAGATCGTCGAGCGAGCCGCCGAAACGCTCATCGACGAGGATCGAGATCG
This sequence comes from Actinomycetota bacterium, assembly GCA_030773975.1. Taxonomy (GTDB): domain Bacteria; phylum Actinomycetota; class Thermoleophilia; order Gaiellales; family Gaiellaceae; genus 3-1-20CM-4-69-9. The sequence goes on from JALYLY010000110.1 coordinate 2,810, forward strand.
CGGCCGCGCCCGCGTTCGCGAACTGCGCGGCGAGCCGCGCGGGGTCGGCGTCGGGGCGAAGGTCTCCCGCGGACGGCGAGCGGCGCTTCACCTCTGCGATCGCGGCGAGACCGGAGGCGGAGAGAGCGTCGCGGAACCGGCCCATCAGGCTGCCACGATCTCCCGCGAGAACGCGATCAGCAACTCGAGCCGTTCCGCCGCTGCGCCGGAGTCGATCGTCCGCCGGGCCACCTCGAGGCCTTCGCGCAGGTCGGCGGCGTGGCCGCTTGCCGCGATCGCCCCGGCGGCGTTGAGCAGGATCGCATTGCGTCGCCCGCCGTTTGCGCCGGCAAATACTTCCCGGATCGCCTCCGCGTTTTCCGCGGGACTCCCGCCGCGGAGCTCGTCGACGCTGCAGCGGGGGATGCCGAGCTCGCTTTCGGGATCGAGCCGGCGCTCCAGCACCTCGCCGTCCACGACCTCGGCGACGAGGTTCTGGCCGACCGGTGAGAGCTCGTCGATGCCCCCTTCACCATGTACGACATAAGCGCGGCGAGCGCCCAAACGGGCGAGCACGTCGGCGATCGTTCGCACGAGGTCGGGAGAGTAGACGCCGACGACCTGGGCTCGCGCGCCCGCGGGATTCGTCAACGGGCCGAGCACGTTGAACACCGTCCTCGTCGCGAGCTCCCTGCGTACCGCCGCGGCATGCCGCATCGCGGGATGGTGTGAAGGAGCGAACAAAAAGCCGAAGCCGAGCTCGTCGATGGACCTCGCGATCCGCTGCGGCTCTTGCTCGAGCGTGAACCCCAGCGCTTCGAGAACATCGGCGGACCCGGACGCAGACGAGACGGCGCGGTTGCCGTGCTTCGCCACTCCGGCGCCGGCGGCGGCGGCGACGAGCGCAGCAGCGGTCGAGATGTTGATCGTGTGGGCCCCGTCACCGCCGGTGCCCGCGGTGTCCACGAGGTCGTCGCGGTCCGGCCGAACGACGAGGACGTGGTCGCGCATCGCCTCGGCGCAACCTGTGATCTCGTCGGCCGTCTCGCCTTTCGAACGCAGTGCGACCAGAAATCCTCCGATCTGCGCCGGCGTCGCCTCGCCGCGCATGATCTCGTCCATCACTGCGCGTGCTTCCGCACGCGCCAACTGAGTACCGTCGAGCAGCTTGCTGATGACTTCCTGGATCATGCGTTGAGGAAGTTTTGCGCGATTTCGCGCCCGAGTGGCGTGAGGACGGATTCTGGATGGAATTGCACTCCGTGCACGTTCAGCGTGCGATGACGCACCGCCATGATTTCCCCGTTGGCCGCCGTCGAGCAGATCTCCAGCTCGGCCGCGACGGCAGTCGCGGCCAGTGAGTGGTACCGCCCGACCTCGAGCCCCTGTGGGAGCCCGACGAAGACGCCTCTTCCGTCGTGATTCACGGTGCAGGACTTGCCGTGGACGAGCTCCCGGGCGGCTGCGACCTCGCCGCCGAACGCCTCGACGATCGCCTGGTGCCCGAGGCAGACCCCGAACGTCGGCGTGGTGAGCGCGAGGCGCCGCACGATCTCCGGCGTCGAGCCGGCGTCGGCAGGACGGCCCGGACCGGGTGAGATCACCAGGTGCGACGGCGAGAGTCGTTCCGCGGTGTCGGCGTCGATCGCATCATTGCGGCGCACGGTGACGTCGGCGCCGAGCTCGGCGAACAGATGCGCGAGGTTGTAGGTGAAGGAGTCGTAGTTGTCGACGAGCAGGATCACCGCTGATCCGCCTCCGCGAGATCGATCGCCGCTTCGACGGCCGCGAGCTTGCGCAGGCACTCCTCGTGCTCGGCGGCGGGCTCGGAATCGGCGACGATTCCGGCCCCGGCCTGGAGATGCGCAATTCCGTCCCGGAGGACGATCGTCCTGATCGCGATGCAGGTATCGAGCGTGCCTTCCTGCGGCAGCGCGTAGCCGACGGCGCCTGCGTACGGGCCTCGTCGCCTGCCCTCGAGCTCCGAGATCAGCTGCATCGCGCGCACCTTCGGCGCACCGGACACGGTTCCCGCCGGGAAGCAGGCGCGCAGGAGATCGAACGGTGACACGTCGTCGCGAAGATCGCCGGCCACCTGCGAGACGAGATGTGTTACGTGGGAATAGCGCTCGACTTGGAGGAACTTCTCGACCTCCACGGTGCCGGGCACACAGACGCGCGAGAGATCGTTGCGACCCAGGTCGACGAGCATCACGTGCTCGGCCCGGTCCTTCTCGGATGCGAGCAGCCGTTCTGCATCGCCTTCGCCTCGTTCCGTCGTCCCGGCGATGGGGTTGACGCCGGCGCGGCGGCCTTCGCACTTGACCAGCGTCTCGGGGGACGACCCGACCAGCGCGAGGTCGTCGAGCTCGAGCAGAAAGAGGTACGGCGACGGGTTGACACGCCGCAAGGCGCGATAGAGCTCGAGGGCAGAGGCCGAGGTGGGTCGCTCCGCACGTTGCGAGAGCACGATCTGGAACGCATCGCCGGCGCGGATGTGTTCCTTGGCCGAGCGCACCCATGCCTCGTATTCCGTTCGGTCCGGAGTGCGTCGCGCCGAGTCGCGCCGGCAGTTCGAAGGGGGAAGAGCCGGGACCGGCCGCGCAAGCAGCGACGACACCGCAGCGGGGTCCCCGCGGATCACCTCCGCGCTGCCGAGGGCATGGTCGAACCTGATCAGGACGTCCGCGACGACGAAACGACTCTCGGCCAGACCGGTGCCGTCGTCCGGAAGAGGCACGGTCGGTTCCAGGCGCGCGGCGTAGTCATACGAGAGGTAGCCGACGACGGGCTCTCCGCAGGCCTCTGCCTCGGCGAGATCGCAAAGCTGCGTGCCGCAGCCGACGAGCGAGTGTCGCCCGAGCCGTCCGCGTTCGACCGACTCGAGCAGGAAGGCCGCGCGGCCTTCCCGGCGCAGCCGCAGGTAGGCGCCGAGCGGGGTGACGAGATCGGTGGCGATGTCGGGTGCGATGGCTATCTCGAGATTCTCCGTTGAATGGACGGGCACGCAAAAAGACCTCCCGGTGGAAGGTCTCGGTGAGCGGAACGGGCTGTACTGGCCTAGTTCAGCGCAGGCGCAGGCTCCCGCTCCGCTCGCAACGCCAGGCCCAGATGCGAGTCGCGGGAGTCATCGCGGCCTCAGGGTAGGCGCAGCCTCGGCCTGGGTCAAGCGGGCGTAGCCATCTGCGTAAGAAGGCGGAGGGCTGTCGACGGCCGCGTCCGGCACGGGGTCCGACGGCTCGATTCTCAAAGGGATCACCCCCGCCCAAACCGGGAGCTCGAGGTCGGCGTCGTCGTCGGTCGGCGGCCCGCTGCGGATCTTCGCGGATGTCTCGTCGAGCGGCAGCGCGAGGATCGTCGTGCCTTTGATCTCGCCGTCATTCGGTCGGCGTGCGTCATCCCACCGTCCGGGAACGACATGCTCGACGACGCGCCGCATCGCCCGGAGCTTCTCGTCACGGTCGATCAGCTCGCGTGCGCGTCCGAGGACGACGACCGAGCGGTAGTTCATGGAGTGGTTGTAGACCGAGCGCGCGAGCACGAGCCCGTCGAGGAGCGTCACGGTCACGCAGATGTCGACTCCTTCCTTCGCGGCCCTGAGCATGCGGCTCCCCGGCGACCCGTGGACGTACAGCCTGTCGCCGTCGCGGGCGTGAATCGTCGGGATGACGAACGGACGGCCGTCGGCGACGAAGCCGAGATGGCAGATCAACGCCTCGTCGAGGATCGAGTCGATCGTCGCACGGTCGTAGGCACCGCGCTCCGGATGCCGCTTCACGGTTGTGTGCTGCGTCGGCACACCTGAAGCCTATTGGTACGCTCGAACCATGGCTCGGTCGGTGATCGTCTCCGCAGTTCGAACTCCGTTTGGCAAGCTCGGCGGCTCGCTCGCCGACAAGCAGGCGACGGAGCTCGGCGCGATCGCGATCCGCGCTGCGCTCGACCGCGCCGGCGTCGGGAACGACGAGGTCGAGTACGTGATCATGGGCCAGGTTCTTCAGGGTGGCGTCGGCCAGGCGCCGGCTCGTCAGGCTTCGATCGGCGCGGGACTGCCGATCGAGGTCGGCTCGGACACGATCAACAAGGTCTGTGCATCCTCCATCCGCGCCGTCGAGATCGCCGATCAGATGATCCGGGCCGGCGATAGCCAGGTCGTCGTTGCCGGTGGGATGGAATCGATGTCGAACGCGCCGTACGTGCTGAAGAAGGCGCGCTTCGGCTACAGGCTCGGGGACGGGACGCTGATCGATCTGATGACGCACGACGGGCTCACGTCCACGTTCGACAACAGACACATGGTCGAACAAGCGTCATTCGTCTCGCGTGAGCTCGGCATTCCGCGCGAGGACCAGGACCGGTGGGCGCTCCGCTCGCACCAGCGGGCGGTGGACGCGATCGACCACGGCAAGTTCGACGAGGAGATCGTTCCCGTCGGCGAGTTCGCCGTCGACGAGGGCCCGCGCCGCGATACGTCCTACGAGAAGCTCGCCAGGCTGAGGCCGGCGTTCGATCCGGAAGGGACGACGACCGCCGGCAATGCACCGGGTGTGAACGACGGAGCGGGTGCGCTCGTCGTGACGAGCGAAGAGTTCGCGCGGAAGCGTGGGCTCGACGTGCTTGCGACGATCGTCTCGCAGGCCTACGTCGCCGACGACTTCGCCTACCTTGCGCGCACGCCCGCGAAAGCGGGAGCGGCTGCCCTCGCAAAGGCCGGCAAGAAGATCGGCGACGTCGAGCGCGTCGAGCTGAACGAAGCTTTCTCTTCGGTGGTGCTCAACTCCGCCAAGATGCTCGAGGTCGACCCTGAGAAAGTGAACGTGAACGGGGGCGCGGTTGCGCTCGGCCACCCGATCGGGGCTTCGGGCGCCCGCATCCTCGGCACGATGATCTACGAGCTTCGTCGCAACGGCGGCGGCCTTGGCCTGGCGGCCATCTGCTCCGGCGGCGGCCAGGGAGATGCATTGTTGATCGAGGTATAGGCGACGTTGCGGGTGGTGACATCACGACCATGCCTCTCACGCTCGTAGTGCTGCTCGCCGGGCTCGCAGTCGCGGTGCTCGTCTACGTCCTCTCGGGTGGCCACGTGTTCTTCCTGCCGCTGATCCTCCTCCTTCCGTTCGGGCTCCTCATCGGACGCCGCCGGCGTTCGTAGCGGCGTAGGCTCGCCGACATGAAATTCGCGCAGGTGCTCGTGGTGGGAGCGGGCCAGATGGGCGCAGGCATCGCCCAGGTCGTCGCGGCATCAGGGCGGCGTGTCTCGCTCCACGACGCGCAGCCGGAAGCGACGGACCGCGCGCTCGACACGATGCGCAAGAGCCTTGCGAAGCTGGAGGAGAAAGGCGGTCCGGCTGCGCAGGAAGTGTTGGCGCGCGTCGAGCCCGTCGAGGGTCTCGTCCAGGCCGACCTGATGATCGAAGCAGTCGTCGAGGACGCCGGCGTGAAGGAGGAGATCTTCCGGCGGGCCGATGCAGAGCTGCCGGCGGAGGCGGTGCTCGCTTCGAACACGTCCTCCATCCCCATCGGGTCGCTGGCTGCTGCGACCGGACGTCCCGACAAGGTGATCGGAATGCATTTCTTCAACCCGGTGCCCGTCCTGAAACTCGTTGAGATCATCCGCGGCCGGGACACCTCGGACGAGACCGCCGCAGCGATCACTGCGCTGGCGCGCGAACTGGGCAAAACGCCTGCGGTTGCCAACGACTTTCCCGGCTTCGTTTCGAACCGGATTTTGATGCCGTTCATCAACGAAGCCGTGTGGGCGCTGCACGACGGCGTCGCGGAAGCCGAGGCAATCGACACGATCGCCAGGCTCGGGTTCGCGCACCCGCTCGGGCCGCTGGCGCTTGCCGACCTGATCGGTCTCGACACCTGCATCGCGATCATGGAGGTGCTGCAGGAGGGCCTCGGGGATGACCGCTACGCACCGTGCCCGCTTCTGCGCGAGCTCGTCGCTGCCGGAAAACTGGGCCGGAAGAGCGGTTCAGGTTTCTACGAATATTCGTAGAAACGCATAAACAACCCGAGGTGCAGGGTTTTCGCCGGTAGACGCGTCTGTCTCTCCGAGGGCTCAAGTCTGCCGAGCCCCCTGCCGACAAAAGCACTCAGGTTCCGGGAAAGGGAGGCACCGCGCGTTGCGGATCCTGCTGGTAGACGACGATCCTGCACTTCGCATCTTGCTGAAGACGACGTTCGAGGTCGCCGACGTAGCAGTGGTCGAAGCCGAAGACGCAGCTGCTGCGCGCCGGAAGATCAGGAGCGCCAGGCCCGACGTGGTCGTGCTCGACATCAACATGCCGGGGACGAGCGGCCTCGAGCTCTGTGCCGAGCTGAAGGCTGCGCCGGCCACCCGTGACATCCCGATCGTGCTCTTGACCGGCTCGGAGGGCGGCACCGAAGCCGCCGCGAAGAAGGCGGGCGCCAACGCGTTCGTGCGCAAGCCGTTCAGCCCGCTCGAGCTGCTCGCCGTCGCCGAGCGACTGGCAGGCGGTCTCTTCGGCGTTCCCTTCCGGGCCACGAAAGAGCGCACTCGAGGGCCGGACGAGGAGTTGCTGCTCTACGCGCGAGACCTGAGGCACATGTTGGGGGTCGAGCGCGCCCAACGCGAGCTCTTGCAGAGCGCGTACCTCCAAACGGTCTCGGCGCTCGCAGGCGCGCTGGAGTCGAAGGACACGGGCACCCGCGCGCACTCTCAGCGCGTGCAGAGCTACGCGACGGCTCTCGCTCAGGCCGTCGGCGAGGGAGCAGTTGTGCGCGACGAGAGCGCGCCGTACGGGTTCCTCCTTCACGACGTCGGCAAGATCGGGATTCCCGACGGGATCCTCCAGAAGCCCGGCCCGCTCAGCCCGGCGGAGCGGCGCAAGATGGAGACGCACACCGTCCTCGGCGAGGCAATGCTGTCGGGTGTCGTCTTCCTGAAGGGCGAAGGCCTCAAGATCGTGCGCTCTCACCACGAACGTTGGGATGGTCGCGGATATCCGGACGGCCTCGTCCGCGACGAGATCCCACTCGGTGCGCGCATCTTCGCGGTCGCCGATGCGCTCGACGCCATGACGAGTCATCGGCCCTACCGCCGCGCCATGAGCTGGAACGCTGCGCATGCCGAGATCCTCGAGCAGCGAAAGCGGCAGTTCGATCCCGACGTGGTCGACGCCTTCGTCATGGTCGAGCCCGCGCTGCGCGAGATCCGCCGCGAGCTCGCCGCCGCCTAGCCGGCTCGAACACGCGGGCCCGGAGCCCGCAAAGCCGCCACGTATCATCGCCTGCGACGTGGATTTCGACCTCACGCAGGACCAGCTGGAGATCCAGGCGCTCACGCGTGACTTTGCACGGGCCGAGATCGATCCACATGCGGCCCAGTGGGATCGTGAGCATCACTTTCCGCGCCAGCTGTTCGGGAAGCTTGCCGAGTTGGGCCTGATGGGCGTGTGCGTGCCGGAGGAGTACGGCGGCGCCGGTGCAGACTTCCTCTCCTACGTCCTGGTGCTCGAGGAGTTGTCGCGCGCAGACGCCGGCGTCGGCGTGACCGTTGCGGTACACACGAGCGCTGCGACTCTGCCGATTCTGGCGTACGGGACCGACGAGCAGAAGTCGCGTTTCGTGCCGCCGCTCGCACGCGGTGAGCAGCTCGGCGCCTTCGCGCTCACAGAGGCGGAGGCCGGCTCAGACGCGGGCGCCGTTCGCACGAGGGCGGAAGCGGCAGCTGACGGCTGGACGATCACCGGCGCGAAGCAATGGATCACGAACGGACGCCACGCAGGGAAGTTCATCTTGTTCGCGCGCACCGATCCCGAGGTCGCGGGGGCTCGAGGCGTGAGCGCGTTCATCCTCGACGCGGAACACGTGCGCGTGACCCGTGACGAGGAAAAGCTCGGGCTCAACTCCTCCGTGACGAGCGACATCGTCGTCGAGGGCGCGCAGGTCGGTCGAGACCGGCTGCTTCACGAGCAGAACCGTGGTTTCCGAGTGGCGATGGGAACGCTCGACGGCGGGCGCATCGGCATCGCCGCGCAGGCGCTCGGGATCGCCCAGGCCGGCTATGAGGTCGCGCGCCAGTATGCGGCCGAGCGGCGCGCGTTCGGGCATCGCATCGCCGACTTCCAGGCGATCCAGCACAAGCTCGCAAACATGTCGATGGAGATCGATGCCGCCCGGCTGCTCGTGTACCGCGCAGCCTGGTTGAAGGAGCACGGCCGGCGGCACACCGAGGAAGGTGCAAAGGCGAAGCTGTTTGCGTCGGAGATGGCGAGGCGGCAAACCGCGGAGGCGATCCAGATCCTGGGCGGGTACGGCTACACGAAGGAGTTTCCGGTCGAGCGCTACTACCGCGATGCGAAGATCACCGAGATCTACGAAGGCACCAGCGAGATTCAGCGTCTCGTGATCGCGCGCAGCATCCTCGGCACGACGGAACGATCTCTGGTGGCCGGTTGACCGTGCGCTTTCTCTTGATGTACACGCGCGTACAGGTCCCCACCCGGGTGGGGGTTGTCACCCACCACCCACTGCAATCGACGATACCGCTGTCGGGCGCACGCGTGGGTGTCGAATTCGCGTCAATTCGCAGGACCGTCGGTTGAGCTCGCGTCGCCGCGACGAACCGGTGCGGCTCACACGCATCTACACGCGGGCAGGGGACGGGGGGGAGACGTCGCTCGGCGACGGCTCGCGGGTGCCGAAGCTCGACTGTCGCATCGGTGCGTTCGGGACTGTCGACGAGTTGAACGCCGCCCTCGGTGTGGTCCTCACGGACGAAGGCCTCCCGGAGCGTCTGCGCGCACCGCTCAGTCGGATCCAGAACGATCTTTTCGACGTCGGCGCCGACCTCTCCGTTCCGTTCGGCGTCACCGATCGGCTCCGACTCGACCAGGCCGCAGTGGATCGACTCGAACAGCTTTGCGACGAGCTCAACGCCGAACTGCCGACGCTCAAGAGCTTCATCCTGCCCGGCGGAACCGAGGTGGCCGCCCGTCTGCACGTCGCGCGGACGACGTGCCGGCGCGCAGAGCGGGACGCGCTCGCCGCGAACGAGGAGAACGGGATCAACCCGCTCGTGCTCGCCTACCTCAACAGACTGTCCGACTTTCTGTTCATCGCAGCGCGCTCCGCGAACGCCGACGCGGGCCGCGACGAGCCGCTCTGGAAACCGGGCGGCGACTGAGTCCACGACGGCGCGGAGCGAAGGTGAACCTTCGCTCGACTAATGCAGATGGCCGACGTTCTGGTGCGGCGGTCCGGCGGCCAGTTTCAAGGACTTCGCCGGCTTCGCCGGCTTTGCCAGGAGCCTCTGGATCAGGCGGCCGAGGGTCGAGGCCGGTGTCGAGCGGGGTAGCGCGATCGCCGCGCCGGCCTTCAGCGACGCCGCCATCTGCTTCGGGCCCGAGGTGAGAGCGACGATCTTGGTCGAGGGGAAGACTGCGTGCAGGTCACGGATGAGGGAGACACCGAACGCGTCGACGTCGACCACGATCACACGGACATCCGTGCGCCTGCTGGCCGCTGCGTCGAAGGTCGGCTCGATGCCGGAAGCGGTGATGAGTTTGGGCTTCTGCGTCGTGAAGGTTCCCCTGATGCCGCCTGCGGCCGGCCCGGCGAGGAGGACCCGGGCAGGCACGGCGATCACGTTATGTGCACCCACGAGCCGGATCGTGATCTTGTGGGAGATCGACTCGCGACCCGAACGTGCGGTCCAGCGCATGGTGTAGACACCGGAGCGGCGTACCTGATGCGGGAGGCGCAGCTTCACGATCGAGCGGCCGGCCTTGAGCGAGAAGCGCCAGGTGTACAGCTTGACGCGGCGCGGGCTGACTAGCTCCGCGGTCACGCTGGACGCCCGAGTCAGCGAGATCCGCGCGGCGATGTTCTTCCGCGCAGCCGGCTTGACCCTCGGCGCCGTCGTCACCTTCAACACGAGTCGCGTCAGGCCGCCGCCGGGGGAGACGGTCACGTCGACCGCGGTGCCTTCCTGGGCGAGGACGAGACTCGCCGGGCCGGTGATCGTGCCGGCCGGGCCCGTGCCGCCGATCGTGGTCGTGCCGAGCTTCAGGCCGAGTGGCGCGAGCAACGCGGCCGCCTGGTCGGGCGTCTTGCCGATCAGCGGCGGCACCTGGCGTAGAACCTGTGTCAACGAGCTCTCGTTCCCGGCGAGGTCGGTCTCCTTCAACCGGAAGATGCGGGGATCACCGGTCGACCACGCCCCGACGCTCGCGGCCGTGTAGTCGACGCCGAAGTGGCCTGCGTCGGTCGAGTCGGAGAACACCGTGACGAAGTCGTAGGTGCCGCTGTTGTCGGTGCCCGGCGTCCAGCGCAGGGTCAGACCGGTCGGGCCGAGGTAGCCGCGCACGTTCTGTGGCGGGTTCGGTACCTCGAGGTCGCGCAGTAGCGCGAAGAGCGAGAGGTGTTTCGTCAGCACGTGGAAGCCGGCGCCGTCTGTATAGAACCCGTCTTCCCAGCCGGTGGGCAGCGTGCCCGCGGACGGGACGCGTGAGATGACGCGCCAGTGGCCGTTCTCGAACGTCGCGGGGACGAGGCCCTTCTCGGTCGAGCGCATCAGAATGCCGATCGCCCGGTTGAACTCGTGGACCTCCGTGCCGGCGAGCGCCCAACGCGCGGTCACGTCGATCGTGATCGGCCCGGCGCCGAAGCCGTTGGTCAGTCCGGCGGGAGCCGCCGTCGGCGTGATCCGAAGAATGAGCCAGTCTCCGGTCGACGAGGACCAGTTGCCTGCCGGCATCGTTGCCGAGGCCCAGCCGTCTGCCGACTCCAGTGTCGTCGGCGAGCCGGCGGCCGTGTTCTTGTCGACCGGGGGCGCGACCGAGCTCGACGCGGTCCACACGGTGAAGTGGATGCGGAACGGCGCCTTCTTGCCCGAGGAATCCTGGAGCTCGCCTGCGAGGGTGTGCAGTCCGGGGCCGAGCGGGCCGGTGCCATAGTCGATATGAGTCCCACTCACGACCGGCGCAACGGTCGCGTTGCCGTCGAGCGTCACGCCCAGAGGCGTTGCGTTCTCGCTCGTGACGAGGCCGATGGCGTTGGCCGAAGGCACCGTCGTGCCTTCGCCGGGCGTCGAGGAGACGACGCGCGGGGCGGTGTTGTCGATGCGGATCGCGGCGACGACGTCGGAGGACGTGTTGCCGAGGTTGTCCGAGACGGTTGCGCGTAGGTCGTAGACGCCGTCCTGCAGCTGCAGAGTGTCGAACGTCGTGCTCCACGGCGCGCTCGTGTCCGTTCCGAGGGACGACCAGGAGGCGCCGCCGGCCGGCGTTGCCGCGAAGACGACCTGCGTTGCGCCCGAGCCGCTGATGGTGGCGTCGAGGATGACCGAGCCGGAGATCGTCGCCCCCGGGTTCGTGAGGACGACCGTCGGCGCGCTCACGTCCACCGTGATCGTGCGCAGCGCGCCGGTGAACGTATTGCCCGCGCCGTCGGTGATGATCGGCTGAAGGTCGTAGCTGCCGGAAGAGACGGTCGTCGCATCCCAGCTTGCGCCGAACGGCGCACTCGTCGACGTCGCGATCGTGGCCCACGATCCGCCGCCCGTCGGCCGCAGCTCGTAGCGCACCGAGGCGACTCCGGAGCCGCCGTCGGAGTAGGAACCGCTGAGCGCGACGCTCGTCCCGCCCACGGTGGCGCCGTTTGCCGGCCCCGTCAGCGATCCAGCAGGGGACGTGTTGTCGATGCGGACGTTCGCGCGGATCGGGCTCGTGCCCGTATGGCCCGTCTGGTCGGTGGCGACGGCGCGGAAGTCGTAGAGACCGTCGGTGAGTGCAGTGGTGTCGAGCGACGTGCCCCACGGTGTGGTCGTGTCACTGGCGATTGTTACCCAGGAGCCGCCGCCCGCAGGACGTCGTTCGAAGTCGACCTGGGCTGTGTCGGGGTCGGACGAGGCCGTCAGCGAGACGGTGCCGTTGAGGTTCGAGCCCGGGTCGGCCAGCGTCGGCGTCGGGTCGACATTGTCGACTGTGACGTTCCGCACCGGCGAGGTGGCTGTGTTGCCGGCCATGTCCTCGACCACGACCTGGATCGTCGCGGCGCCGTCGGGGCCGGTGGCCGTATTCCAGCTTTGCGTGAAGGGAGCGCCCGTGTCGGTCGCGAGCAGCCCGCCTTGGACGAAGAACTTGACCGAGGCGACCGGCGATGTCACGTCCGAAGCGGACGCGGCGATCGCGATCGTGCCGGACACGAGCTGGCCCTCGGTGGGCGCGCCGACGAGCGCGACGTCCGGCGCAGTGTTGTCGACGACCTTGTCCGGCAAGCTCGTCGTGGTGACGTTGTCCGCGTTGTCCGTGATCTGGATGCGCAGGTCGTAGTGTCCGTCGGGGATGAGCGTCGTGTCCCAGTCCGCCGTATAAGGCCCGGGGCCGGTGGTGTCGGTGCCGATAGCCGTCCAGATCGAGCCGCCGGCGTCCGTGTACTCGAAGGCGACGGACTTGATCCCGGAGCCGCCGCTGCTCGGATCGGCGCTGAGGGTGACCGTTCCGCGGAGGTAGTCGGCGGCCGAGCAGGACGCGCAGGCCGGCGGCGTCGCGTCGATCAGCACAGTGGCGCTCTTGATCGTCTCGATGTTGCCGGCGTTGTCCGCCGAGAAGTAAGCAATCGTGTGTGCACCGTCGTTCGAGCCGTCGGCCGGGGCCGGAATCGAAACGCTCGTCCCGGTCGTGTACGTCGGATTGCCGTCGACGCTGTACTCGGTGACGTTGACGCCGGAGCCGCCGTCGTTGGCCGTGAGCGTTACGGTGACCGGGCTGGACTGCCAGCCGCTCGGAGCGTTGTCGGTCGTGGCGGGCTTCGTGTTGTCCGCGAGGCTCGTGACGGGCGCTGAGGTCGTGGTGTTGCCTGCCGCGTCCGTGGCCAAGACGTGCAGGCTGACGTTCCCGTCGGGGACGGCGGTCGAGTTGAAGTTGGCGCCGGTCGACTGCCAGGTGCCGCCGCCGTTCGTCGAGTACTCGTACGCGATGGTCACGACGCCGGAGGCGTTCGCTCCGCCCGGGTCGCCCGTCGAAGAGGTGAGGTTGACCGCGCCGCGCAGGTACGCACCGGGGTCGTTGATGGTGGCGGTCGGCACGGTGTTGTCGACGAGACGGTCGGTGACCGGGGTGGCGGCCGCCTGATTTCCGGCGACGTCGTACGCGACTGTCTGGAGGTCGTAGTGACCGTCGGAGACGCTCGTCGTGTCGAAGACGGCCTGGAAGCCGTCGGCCGGCGTGGAGTCCGTGGCGATCGTCGTCCACGATCCGCTGCCCGCGGGTGCACGCTGGAAGTCGACGTGATCGATGCCCGAGCCGGAGTCTGCTGCGGAACCGGTGAGAGTCTTCGTCGCACGCAGGTACGGGCCGGGATCATTCTGGCTCGTCGTCGGCGCCGTGTTGTCGATCCGGACGTTCGCCACCGTGGCCGACGTGGTGGCGTTCCCGGCCACGTCGCGCACGACGAGGCGGAGTTGATAGACGCCGTCGGCGACTCCGCTGGTGTTCCAGAGGATCGTGTCGAACGGTGCCGAGTTGAGGGTGCCGATCGGAGCCCAGGTCGTCCCGTTCGCGGAGTACTCGTACGTAACCGACTGGAGGCCCGACGCGTAGCCGTTTGCCGATGGATCCGTCTCGGTCGAGGTGAGCGTGACCGTCTGGCGGATGTTGGCGCCCGGGTTGTTGAGCGTGCCGGTCGGATCGTTCGTGTCGCGGTGCCACGTCCACGTGGCCGGCGTCGCGTCGGTGTTGCCGGCCGCGTCGGTCGCGCGCACGTCGAAGGTGTGGTCGTTGTCGGTGAGGCCCGCGATGTTGTGGGGGCTGGTGCAAGGCGTGAACGCGCCGCCGTCGATGCTGCATTCGAAGGTCGAGCCGGGCTCGGTCGACTCGAACGTGAAGGCCGGAGCCGCAACGTTCGACGGATCGGACGGCTTCGTCAGAATCGTCGTGCTCGGTGCCGTCCGGTCGACGTCGACGTTCAGGATCGCGGTGGCCGGGTGGCCCGCGTTGTCGGTCGCCACCGCCGCGAGGGCGTGGGTGCCGTCGGCAGCCGGGATCGACCAGGAGACGCTGTAGGGACCGGGTGCCAGGACGGTGCCGAGCGGATTCCAGATTCCGGTCGCGCAGTTGTTGCTCTGGTCCGAGCACTCGAAGAACTGCACCTGGGTCACGCCGCTGCCGCCCGGGTCGCTCGCATCGGCCGCGAAGGTGGTCGGGCTCGGGAGCGAGCCGTTGATCGCCGCGGCCGGCGCGGTGATCGACACCGTGGGCGGTGCGTTGTCGACACGGATGCTCGTGTTCTCGACACTTGCGGTGTTGTTTGCGTCGTCGGTCGCGCGCGCCCGCAGGTCGTAGAGCCCGTCGCCGCCGGGCAGCGTTGCCGTGTTCCAGGCCGCGCCGGTCGCTGCGTAGGCGCTCGGCGGGTCGCTGTGCAGCTTGTAGGCGAAGGTAACGGGCGGGCTCGCAGGCGAGGCGTCGCTCGCGCTGCCGACGAGATTGACCGTGCCGCTGACGACAGTGCCGCCGGCCGGAGTCGAGAAGGTCAGCGCAGGCGGGGTGTTGTCGACTCGGATCGTGACGATGGTGGAGGTCTGCGTGTTGCCGGCGACGTCGGTCGCAAGGACACGGAGGTCGTACAGGCCGTCCGAGACGAACGTCGTATCCCAGACAGGAGACTGGCTGTTGAAGCTTCCTCCGCTGGGCGCGAGCTCGTAGGCGACCGTGGCGATGCCGGAGCCGCCCGTGTCGCTCGTGCTCGAGGCCAGCGTGACCGGACCGCCGACAGGATTGCCCGGGCTCAGCATCGTGGCGCTCGGCGCCGTGTTGTCGATGCGGCGGTTGGCGACGACGGCCGGAGCTGCCTCGTCGTTCCCGGCGGTGTCGGTCGCGACCGAGCGGAAGTCGTACAGACCGTCCGCGACGCTCGTGGTGTCGAACGAGACGGAGTACGGTGAGGTGCCGTCCGTCCCGATCGTCGTCCACGAGCCGCCCCCGGCGGGCCGGCGCTGGAACGCAACCGAGTTGACGCTGGAGCCGCCCGTGTCGCTCGCGGCGGCGCTCAGCGTGATCGTCTGGCGCAGGTTGGCGCCCGGGTCGGTGAGACTCGAGGCCGGCGCGGCGGTGTCGGACTTCGCCTCGTTCGCCGAGGTTGCAACCGCGATGTTGCCGACGTTGTCCCCGACGCTGTACCGATATCTGGCGCACTTGCCGGACGCGAGGGTGTCGGGGCTCGTGGCCGCGGTCCAGCTCCCGTAAGACGAGCAGGCATCGTTGGCGAGATCGCCGGTCTGACGCTCGAGCGATGCCGTCGACGCGTTGACATCGGAATCGGAGCCGTTGCTCGTGGTGATCGAGTAGGAGCCGGTGACGTAGCCGTTCGGGTACGTGACCGCGACTCCCGTGGGCGCAGTGCGGTCGATCGTGATCGTGCGGACGTTCTGGCCGGTGTTGCTCGCGGCGTCCACGGCGATGGCACGGATCGCCTTCGCGCCGTCGAACGCGGGCGTCGACCAGGTTGCCGAGTACGGCGAGCTGTTGTCGGTGCCGAACTGGATCCACGACCCGGTTGCGCAACCGGTGCTCGCGTCAGAGCACTCGAAGAAGTCGACGTTCGTCACGTCCCCGTCGGGCGTCGACGCCGTCACGATGTAGTTGTTCGGGTCGGAGCCGTTGAGATACGTCGTGGGATCCGTGATCGTGACGGTCGGGGCGCCGGTATCGATCAGCCAGGTGTCGCCGGCCGGAGTTCCGTCCGCGTTACCCGCGGCGTCGATCGCGCGCACATCGAACGTGTGACTGCCTTCCGCCAGCGCGGGCGAGATTGTGTCCGGGCTCGTGCAGGAGGTCCAGCCGCTGCCGTCGATGCGGCACTCGAAGGTCGAGCTGCTCTCGCTCGAGCTGAACGCGAGCGTCGGGGTCGTGTTCGCCGATGGGTTCGAGGGGCTCGAATCGATGGTGGTGTTGGGTGCGGTCAGGTCGACCGTCCAGGTGTAGGTCGCCGGCGTGGCGTCGGTGTTGCCGGCACCGTCCGTCGCACGCGTCTGGAACGTGTGGTTGCCTGCACCAAGGGCGGCGGGCGTGTGCGGGCTCGTGCAGGAGCTCCAGCCGCCGCCGTCGATGCGGCACTCGAAGGTGGAGCCGGTCTCGGAGGAGCTGAAGCTGAAGCTCGGCGTGGTGTCGTTCGACGGGTCGGCGGGTTGCGAATCGATGGTCGTGTCGGGCGCGGTCAGGTCGACCGTCCAGGTGTAGCTCGCCGGGCTGGCGTCGGTGTTGGCGGCACCGTCCGTCGCGCGCACCTGGAACGTGTGGCTGCCTGCACCAAGGGCGGCAAGGGTGTGCGGGCTCGTGCAGGAGCTCCAGCCGCCGCCGTCGATGAGACATTCGAAGGTCGAGCCGCTCTCGGAGGAGCTGAAGCTAAAGCTCGGCGTGGTGTTGTTCGACGGGTCGGCGGGTTGCGAATCGATGGTCGTGTTGGGTGCGGTCAGGTCGACCGTCCAGGTGTAGCTCGCCGGGCTGGCCTCGGTGTTGCCGGCGCTATCCGTTGCGCGGACATCGAAGGTGTGGCTGCCACCGGCCAGCGCGGGCGAGATCGTGTTCGGGCTCGTGCAGGAGGCCCAGGCGCTGGCGTCGATGCGGCACTCGAAGCTGGAGCCCGACTCGGAGGAGCTGAACGAGAAGCTCGGCGTCGTGTTGCCGGACGGATCGGACGGGTTCGAGTCGATCGTGGTGTTCGGCGCGGTCAGGTCGACCGTCCAGGTGTAGCTCGCAGGAGAGGTGTCGGTGTTGCCGGCGATATCCGTCGCCCGAACCTGGAAGGTGTGGCTGCCCTCGGTCAGCGCGGGCGAGATCGTGTTCGGGCTCGTGCAGGAGGCCCAGGCGCTGGCGTCGATGCGGCACTCGAAGCTGGAGCCCGACTCGGAGGAGCTGAACGAGAAGCTCGGCGTCGTGTTGCCGGACGGGTCGGACGGGCTCGAGTCGATCGTCGTGTTCGGCGCGTCGGTGTCGACCTTGGCGGTTGCGGTGACGGCCGAGGAGACGTTGCCGACCCGGTCGGCGATCGTGAAGGTGTAGCGGTAGCAGTGACCGGTCGAGACCGCGGTGTCCGGGCTGGAGAAGCTGCCCGCGTCGGCGCTGAAGTTGGAACATGCGCCCGCGACCAGGTCACCCGTCTCACGCGTGACGCTGCGCGACGAGAGAT
>JALYLY010000111.1 GCA_030773975.1 Actinomycetota bacterium
AGGTTGTACGGCGGGCTCGAGCCTGCGCTGCGGCGCGCGCTCACCGCCGTCGGTACTGCCTGGGATCCACGTGCGGGCGCAGCGCAGCGCCGGTTCGCAGCTTTGGCCGCAGCGAACGTCGCGCGCCCCGGGCAGATCTTGGTCGTCTCCGACGAGCGGTTGCGAGACTTCCTCGCGCCGCTGCCGCTCGAGCTCGTGCCGATGGAGGCGCGCCGCCGCGCGGAGCTGCACGAGCTCGGGGTCAAGCGCGTCGGACAGCTTGCTGGGCTACCAGGCAGTGCCGTGGCCGAACGATTGGGGCCGGACGGCCGGCGCGCCTGGGGCCTGGCGAGAGGCGGGAAGGCCGCGCGCGTTCGCGGCCGGCGCCCGCCGGCGGAGATCGTCGAAGCGCTCGAGTTTCCCGAGGCGATCGGCAACGAGCTCACGTTGCGGCGCGCATTCGGTGCGCTCGTCGAGACGCTGATGGCGCGCCCCGAGCGTGGGGGTCGGTTCGTGCGCAAGCTCGCGCTATCCGCGCGGCTCGTCGGCGGCGGCTCCTGGCGACGAAGCGCGACGTTGCGCGATCCCACCACCGAGCTCGATCGCATCAAGGCCGCGCTCGGACCGAAGCTCGCGGAGCTGCCTGCGCCCGTGGTCGAGCTGCGGCTCGAGCTCGTGGAGCTGACCGAGCACGACGGGCAGCAGCTCGAGCTTCTGCCCGCGGCAGGTGGAGAGCTCGACGTGCGGTTACGGGAGGGCCTGCGTCAGGTGCGCGCCAGCACCGGCTCGGGATCGGTCAATCAGGTCGTGGAGGTCGCGCCGTGGTCGCGCATTCCGGAAGCGCGCGCGTTGTTCGTGCCGCGGGACGACTAAACGAGCCCCGAGCGGCGGTCGTCGAGGCCCGAGTGGACGGAACGCCGGTGCGGGTGAATCGCTTACCGGTCGAGCTCGTCCGCGAAGAGTGGCGCGTGGTGGATCGGTGGTGGACGGAGGAGCCGGTGTCCCGGCGTTACTTCGAGGTCGTGTTGCAGTCAGGGGAGAACGCCGTTGTCTTTCGCGACGAGGAGCGCAGCTGCTGGTTCACCCAGCGGGGCGCGTGAGGAGGGATCAGTCGTTGCGAGACGCAGCCAGGATTTCCTGAGCTCTGGCGAGATCCTGTTCTGCGACGACGATTTCCTTCGGGCCACCGCCCGGCAAGCCGTCCATCATCCCGACGCCGAGGTTCGTCGGCCGCTGATCGCATGTGAGCCCTTCGGTTCGCAGAAGTGCGCAGAGCATTTCTGCTTCGTATGCGTTCGGCACGACCGTCAGGTGGGCAAGCTCAGCCGTAATTCAACTCCCTCGCCGCAGGGACTCGTGAAAGTCACGGCTTGGCGCGTGGACGTTGAGGAGACGCGCGCGGTCCGGTCCGGGATTCGAGAACGTGTGTACGACGCCGGTCGGCGCGGCGACGTACGAGCCGGCTCCGAGGCGAAGCCGCTCGCCGTCGAAGAGAAACTCGGGTTCGCCTTCGAGCACGTAGAACGAGTCGACGTGATCGTCGTGGCTATGAGGGTCGGGCCCTTCGAAGCCGGGCTCGAGCTCGAACTCGATCAGCGAGAGCTCGTCGCGCCCGACCTTGATCGTCGCGATCCGGTTCTTGCCCACGAGACGTTCGCCTTGGCCGGGACTGAGGAAGATGGCTTCCGATCCGGGGCGGCCACTGCCGGGCGGTGCGTCGATGCTGTCGAAACCGCCGGGCTCACCGCGATCGCGCTCCTGCAGATTTCGTGCGAAGCCACCGTCCGGCGTATGGAAGTTCAGGAACCGCGCAGAAGAAGTGCTCCTGAAGCCATGCACGACCTCCCGCGGAGCGCAGACGCACGCGCCCGGGGACAGCATCTTCTCCTCGTCGTCGGCGAGGACCGCGAGCCCGCCCTCGAGGACGTAGAACGAATCCGCATGCTGCCGGTGGAAGTGCGGGTCCGCTCCGGGACGAGCGTCCGGGAAAAGCGACTCGGTGATGCAGAGCTCGTCGAAGTTAGCCTTGATGACGATCCGCCCGCCGAAGAGCGCCTCGCCCTCGCCGGATCTGCGCACGACTCCTGGCATCTCGAGCGAGTATGACGATCGAGCTGCAGCCCGAGTTCCCGCACAGGACCCGGAAGAAAGACAAGCTCTCACCGCGCGAGGCGAGGAGCAGCCCCGTCCCGTACGTCGAGCTGCACGCCCATTCGTCGTACTCGTTCCTCGACGGCGCCTCGCTGCCGGAGGAGCTCGCCGTCAGCGCCGCCGAGCTCGGCTATCCCGCGCTTGCGCTTACCGACCACGACGGGGTCTACGGGTCGCTCGAGTTTGCGCATGCGGCCAAGCACTTCGGGGTGCGTCCCATCACCGGGGCCGAGCTGACGCTCGCCGACCGCTCGCACGTCACCGTCCTCGTCGAGACGGCAAAGGGTTACGCGAACCTCTGTCGGCTGATCACTGCTGCTCATGCAGAGACGCGGCCAGAAGGAAGAGAGAGCCAGCCTGCGGCGGACCCTGCACTCGATCAACATTTGCTCGAGGAGCTCAACGAGGGGCTCGTCTGCCTCTCGGGCTGTGCTAGGCATGGAGTCGCCGTGCGCAACCCCAACGGCGCCGCGCGCCTGGCCCGCGCCTTCGGCCCTGACCGCTTCTTCGTCGAGCTCCAGCGTCCGTACGAGCGTGGCGACGCGCGTCGTAACGCCGGTCTGCGCGATCTCGCCGGCATGCTCGGCATCCCGACGCTCGTCACCGGTGACGTCCATGCGCACCATCTGCGCCGGGCTCCTCTGCAGGACGTCCTCGTCGCCATCCGCCATCGCAGCGCCCTCGACGGTTGCGAGGCCGAGCGGCGCGGCAATCACGAATGCGTCCTGCTTTCACCGGCCCAGATGGTGGAGCGTTTCCCGGAGGACCGAGCGGCGGTCGCGCGAACCGTCGAGCTCGCCGAACGGCTGCGCTTCGACCTGACGGAGGAGCTCGGCTATCGCTACCCGGACTTCTCCGACAGCCCGGAGCCGGCGATCGTCCAGCTCGCGCACGTCTGCAGCCGCACCTTCGAGGAGCGCTATCCGGCGGGCCACAAGCTTCGCCGCGAGGCGCGCGTGAGGCTCGAGGACGAGCTGAAGCTCATCGACGAGCTGGGCCTCGCGGGCTTCTTCCTCCTGCACTGGGACGTGCTCGAGCTCGCGCGCGACTGCGCGCTCGAGGTGCGCGGCCGCGATTCGCCGCGCCACACGCTGCCGCCGGGCCGC
Source organism: Actinomycetota bacterium (assembly GCA_030773975.1). Classification (GTDB taxonomy): domain Bacteria; phylum Actinomycetota; class Thermoleophilia; order Gaiellales; family Gaiellaceae; genus 3-1-20CM-4-69-9. Next base: position 3,237 of record JALYLY010000111.1, read on the forward strand.
GGGCGCGGGTCTTCGGTCGGCTCGCTTGTCTGTTATCTCACCGGCCTGTCACACGTCGACCCTGTCGGCGCGGAGCTCTCGCTCGGCCGTTTCCTCAACCGCGACCTCGATTCGGTCCCGGACATCGACCTCGACTTCCCGCGTGACATCCGCGAAAAGCTGATCGTCGCAGTCACCGAACGCTACGGACGCGAGCACGCAGCACTTGTTGCCTCGTTCTCGACGTACCGCTCCCGTGGCGCGATCCGCGACGTCGGGAAGGCACTCGGTCTCCCGTATGCGGAGCTCGAACGCATCGCACGAGTGTCGGAAGGCTGGAACGCGAAGCGCGTCGCCGAGGAGCTGCAGCTGCTTCCGGACGCCGACCGCAAGATGATGTCGCCGCGCTGGCGCGCATTCGCCGAGCTCTGCCACGAGATCGCCGGCCTCCCGCGCCACATCTCACAGCACCCGGGTGGCATGGTCATCTCGTCGCGTCCGCTCGTCGAGCTCGTTCCCGTGCAACCGGCCGCGATGGCAGGCAGGCAGATGTGCCAGTGGGACAAGGACTCGTGCGCCGACGCCGGCTTTCTCAAGATCGACCTGCTCGGACTCGGGATGCTCTCGGCGGTCGAGGACTGCGTCGACCAGATCGCGAGGTTGCAGGGCAAGCCGATCGACCTCTCCCGGATCCCGCTCGACGACATGGCTGTCTACGAGGAGATCCAGCGCGCCGACACGGTCGGTGACTTCCAGATCGAGAGCCGCGCGCAAATGCAGAGCCTGCTTCGCACCCGGCCCGAGAACATGGACGACCTCACCGTCCAGGTCGCGCTCGTGCGCCCGGGACCGATTCAGGGGAAGGCCGTCCACCCGTACATCGAGCATCGCCAGCGTCTGCGGGAGGATCCGTCGTTCGTCCCGCCGGTGGATCATCCACTGCTCGCTGACTGCCTGCGCTCGACGCTCGGGGTCGTCGTCTTCCAGGACCAGGTGCTGGAGGTGGCGATTGCGCTGGCCGGCTTCAGCGTGGGGGAGGCGGAAGGACTGCGCCGCGCAATGAGCCGCAAGCGCTCGCACGACGCGCTGGAGGCATACCGCGAGCGCTTCGTCGCAGGCGCGCTCCAGAAGGGAGTCGACCTGGAGACCGCGGACATGGTCTACGACAAGCTCGTCGGCTTCTCCGGCTTCGGGTTCCCGAAGTCGCACGCGGCGGCGTTCGGGCTGCTCGCGTACCAATCTGCCTGGTTGCGGCACCACCATCCAGCGGAGTTTCTGTGCGCGCTCCTCAACGCACAGCCGATGGGCTTCTATCCGCCGGCGACGCTCGTCCGCGACGGCCAGCGGCGCGGGGTGGAAACACGTCCCCCCGACGTGAACGTCAGCTCTGCCAAATGCACGGTCGAGGAGGGCGCGGTGCGCATCGGCGTCGACTATGTCAACGGCATCGGCGAAGCAGACGCGAAGGCGGTCGTCGAGGAGCGCGAGCGGGACGGGTTGTTCCAGAGCGTGCGCGACCTTGCGCAGCGCACGCAGCTGTCGGAGCACGGCCTCGAGACGCTGGTGGTCTCCGGCGCCTGCGACTGCTTCGGTCTGCCCAGGCGGCAGCTGCTCTGGCAGCTCGGCCTCGTGCCGCGCTCGCACAGCGTTCCCGGCTCGGGCGGTCAGGAGAAGCAGCTCGCGCTTCCGCTCGATCCCACTGCGGCTACACCCGAGCTGCCGGAGCCGACCGTTTGGGAACGCATGCTCGCCGACTACCGCACGACGAACCTCTCGGTCGGCGTCCATCCGTTGGAGCTCTTGCGCGCGCATCTGCCGGCGGGCGTCATCTCGTCACGTGACCTCGAACAGGCATCGGATCGTGCGCAGGTGTCGATTGCGGGGATGGCCGTCGCGCGGCAGCGGCCGGCGACCGCGAACGGTGTCGTCTTCATGCTGATCGAGGACGAGTTCGGCGCAGTGAACCTGATCGTGCCGCCCTCCGTCTACGACAAGCATCGGGCGATCGTGCGCGGCGAGCCGCTCATTCTCGCGCGTGGCCGCTTCGAGCGGATCGAGCGCAACCAGAACGTGCTCGTCCACTCGTTCGAGACCCTCGGCCCGCTCGCGCGGCAGGTCTCCCAGGAGACCGAGGTGGGCGCCAGCCTTCCCGGTGCCCACCATTTCGGTCACAGATAGCCGGCTCAGTACGCCGCCGGTTCCTCGTACGGTCCGCGCTGCTCCATTGGAGAACCCTGCTCCTGTTGACTGAGATTGAACGCTGTGTTGACGAGCGCGACATGCGTGAACGCCTGCGGATAGTTGCCAAGCTGGCGCCGCGCGTTCGGGTCCCATTCCTCGGCGAGGAGCCCGAGGTCGCTCCGCAGGTCGAGCAGCCGCTCGAATATCTCCTCGGCCTCGTCGAGCCGGCCTTGCAGGGCGAGGTTGTCGGCGAGCCAGAAGGTGCAAGGCAGGAACGCGCCCTCGCCGGGTGGCAAGCCGTCGACACTTCGGGCTTCCTCGTCGTGCGTGTAGCGGTAGACCAATCGGTCACGCACGAGCTCACGCTCGATCGCGGCGACAGTGCCAACCATCCGTGCATCGTCAGCGGGGAGAAAACCGACGAGCGGGATCATGAGAAGGCTCGCGTCCAGCCGCTTCGAGCCGTAGAACTGCGTGAAGGAGTTGAGCTCCGGGTCGTAACCCTGCTCGCAGACCTCCCGGTGGATCTCGGTGCGGATCGCGCGCCACCGCTCGATGGGGCCGTTGCGGCCGAAGCGCTCAATGGCCTGGACGCCCCGGTCGAAGGCAACCCAGGCCATCACCTTGGAGTGCGTGAAGTGCCGGCGCGGGCCGCGCACTTCCCAGATGCCTTCGTCGGGCTCCTTCCAGGCGTCCTCGAGGAAGCCGAGCAGCCGGCGCTGGAGCGCCCAGGCCTCCTTCGACACCTCCAGTTTGTGGACACGACCCTGATGGAGCGCGTCGAGCACCTCTCCGTACACGTCGAGCTGGAACTGCCCGGCCGCCGCGTTGCCCACGCGCACGGGCTTCGAGCCCTCGTAGCCGGGCAGCCAGTCGAGCGTGAGCTCGAACAGCCGTCGCTCGCCCCCGACGCCGTACATGATCTGCAGCGCCGACGGGTCGCCGGCAGCAGCACGCAGCAGCCAGACACGCCAGGCGCGGGCCTCTTCGAGATAGCCCGCATTGAGGAATGCCAGCAAGGTCAGCGTCGCATCTCGGAGCCAGCAGTAGCGGTAGTCCCAGTTCCGCTCCCCGCCGATCTTCTCCGGCAGCGACGTCGTCGGCGCCGCCACCATTCCGCCGGTCGGGGCATAGGTGAGGCCTTTCAGGACGACGAGCGACGCTTGGACGTCCTCCTTCCATTTGCCCTCATAGCCACAGCGGTCGGCCCACTCCTGCCAGAAAGCGACCGTTTCGTTCAGAGCATGCTCTGCGTCGATCGCTCGCGGTGGCCGTTCGTTCGACGGGTACCAGGTCAACGTCAAGGGGACGCGGTCGCCCTTTCTCACAGTGAACTCGCCGAGGGTGCGGAGGTTCTCGCCGCGGTGTTCGACGGGTGTGCGGAAGCAGAGCGCGTCCGGCCCGGCAACTGCGAGGCGACCGTCCGCGGTCCGCCTGACCCATGGAATCGTGCCGCCGTAGTCGTAGCGGATGACGAGTTCGGAGAACATCTCGACGTGACCGCGCAATCCTTCGACGATGCGCACAATGTCCGGCGCCTTCCCTCGCGGCGGCATGAAGTCGATGACGCGTACGGCGCCGGTGTCCGTTTCCCACTCCGTCTCCAGCACGAGCGTGCACGGGCGATATCGGCGCTCGCCCTCCCACGCGTCCGCCCGCGGTGCGACGAGCCAGCGTCCATGTTCCGGCGTGCCGAGTAGCGCTGCGAAGCAGGCACCGGAGTCGAAGCGCGGGAAGCATGCCCAGTCGATCGAGCCGTCGCGCCCCACGAGCGCCGCGGTCTGGAGGTCGCCGATCATTCCGTAGTCCTCGATTCGTGCCATCAGCGGTCCTCGATCTCGAGTGCGAAACGCCTAAAGCGTCGCAGAACGGCCTGGTTGAAGGCTCGCTCGTACTCCTCGGCCACGTCCTCCTCGAGCGTCGTGGCGAAGTTGTCGCGGAGGTCGGCGAGAATCTCCGTGCCGGTCTCGACGAGGTCGACGTAGTCGCCGTAGCGCTCCTCGGCCTCGTCACGGTCCGCTCGGTTGTACGCACCCTCGGCCGCGATGCAGTCCTCGATGAGCCCGCGCTGCTCGCGCTCGAAGAGGTCGAGCTGACGGTCGATGAGCTCAGAGAAGCGGGCGCGCCTGACCCTCATAGCAATCCCTCGTAGAGCCGGATGTGCGCGGCGGCGGCCGCGTCCCACGTCAGCGTGTCTCGCGCCTTGCGCGCCCCTGCTCGGGCACGCGCGAGCGCCACGTCGTCCTCGAGCAGCTCACGCGCGGCGCCGGCGAGCGCCTCGACGTCACCGGCCGGCACGACGCGTCCCGCACCGAACTTCTCGATCGGCTCCGCAAGCCCGCCGACGTCGTACGCCACCGCGGGCACTCCGGCGCCGAGCGCCTGCAGGAGCGCACCGCTCTGGTCGAGCTCTGGCCGGTAGGGAAAGAGTGCGACCGTCGCCTCGCCGAGCGCACGCTCGAGCTCGGGCTGTGACAGGTAGCCGAGCCGCCATTCCGCTAGGTCGCCCGCCTCCGCCCGGTAGCCGTTCACCAACTCGACCGGGTCGCCGGCAACGAGCAAGCGCGCACCGGGGATCTGTTTCGTTGCGGCGATCGCGTCTCCGATCCCTTTGTACGGTCGGATCGTGCCGAGACAGAGCAACGTGTGCCCGTCGTCGGCACGTTCGGGGTCACTCGGGAAGACGGGATGAGGGATGACCGTCGCGTCGACACCGAGCTCGGCAAGACTCGCGCGTCCGCGCTCGCTGTGGACGACGACGCGGTCGAAGCGAGCGAGCAGCTTTCTCCAGAGCCCTCGCTTTCGGGCCGTTCGTCGCGGCAGGAGATCGTGCGCGGTGAAGACAGACGGCCCGCGAGGCCGCAGCAACAGCCGATCGAGCTCGGGCGCCGCGAGCCATTGCATATGCAAGACGTCCGGTCGCTGAAGCAGCAGCACCGCTATGCCCGGCACGTGCTCTATGACCTTGAGCGGGATGCGCAAGCGGGAGCGTCCGAACAGTCTCGACGAGATCGGATAGAAAGGTTCGCTGCGCCGGTAGCCGACCGGTTTTGGAGACTCGCCGAAGCGGAACCGGGACGTGACGAGCTCGACGTCGACTGCGCGGCGGGCTAGTGCCGCGGCGAGCTCGTGGTCGTACGCCGGTGTGAAGGCGGGAGGGTCCGAGATGACGACTCGCATCGGCAGTACAGTAGAGCGCCTGCTTGTCCGGACCTGGAACCTCTTTCACGGGAACGCGCAGCCGCCGGGCCGTAGGGCGTTTCTCAGGGAGATGGTGGGGCTTGCGAGTGCCGATCACCCGACCGTGCTGTGCCTGCAGGAGGTGCCTGTCTGGGTGCTCGGCCTGCTGGACGACTGGAGCGGGCTGACTGCGGTCGGGTCAGTCGCGCAACGTCCGACCCTCGGACCGTTTCCCTCGACTCCCGAGCTCGGCCGCGCGCTGACCGAGGCTCACCACGGAAGGCTGCGCTCGGCTTTCACCGGGCAGGCGAACGCGATCCTGCTGTCCTCGGATCTGCAAATCCGAGAACATCGACACGTGATCCTCAACCCTTTTCGCTTCCGGCGCGCACAGGCGCGGCGACTTGGACTCGGCATCGTCGAGCGGCTGGCGTGGGGCAAGGAGCGACGTGTGTGTCACGCGGTGCGGGTCCAGCGCGGAAACGAGATGCTGATCATCGGGAACCTCCACGCGACCGGCTTTGCGGACAAACGCGTGCCGGATGCCGAGCTCCTGCGCGCAGCGGTGTTCGTCGACGGGATGGCCAAGCGCAGTGAGCCTGTTCTTCTCTGCGGCGATTTCAACGTCAGCGTCGGCAACTCGCGGACGCTCGCGGATCTGACCGGGGCCGAGTGGGGATTCACCGGCCCGACGGCGACTGGCATCGACCACATCCTCGTCCGGGGCCTCGACGCTTCGCCGCCCGTCCGCTGGCCCGAAGAGCGGCGCCGGCACGAGGGCCGTTTGCTCTCCGATCACGCACCGGTCGAACGGACGGTCGCTTGACGTTCGAGGAGGCTCGCGCGCTGTTCCCCGTTCTGGAGCGGTTCGCATATCTGAACACGGGAACGCTGGGCCCTTTGTCGCGCCCGACGCTCGCGGCGGTGGAGGAACGCCTCCGATTCGACCAGGAGCAGGGGCGAGGAGGCCACGGCTGGTTCGTGACGGTGCTCGAGCTGCGTGCCCGCGTGCGCGCGCAGCTTGCGGCACAGGTCGGCGCGTCGCCTGCACAGCTGGCGCTGACGAGCTCGACCACCGACGGGTGCAACATCGTGCTGTCCGGTCTGGAGCTCCGGCCGGACGACGAGGTCGTCACGACGGACTCAGAGCATCCGGGGCTGCTGTTACCCCTTCACGTCTCGGGAGCACGAGTGCGGGTCGCCGAGGTGGCGGGGCGGCCGACCGAGGATGCGCTCTCGACGATCCTGTCTTGCATCACTCCCCGGACGCGGCTGCTCGCGCTGTCGCACGTCCTCTGGACCACCGGCCAGGTGATGCCGGTGCAGGAGCTGAAGCGCGAGAGCGCCCTGCCCATGCTGGTGGACGGTGCACAGTCCGTCGGCGCGATCCCGGTCGACGTGGGCGAGCTCGACTACTACACCGTGTCCTGCCAGAAGTGGCTTTGCGGGCCGGAGCCCCTAGGCGCGCTTTACGTTCGGGATCCGGACCAGCTCGCCGTCGCCATCCCGAGTGGCTTCGCGCAGAAGTCCCTCGAGCCGGACGGAACCTTCGTTGCCAAAGAAGGCGCAGCGCGATTCGACTCCGGCTGGCTGGCGGCGCCCAGCCTCGCGGGCCTCGAAGCGGCGCTTGCCGGCGCACCCGAGTGGCGTTTCGAGCGCGCCGCCGAAATGGCGGACCTCTGTCGCGGCGCCCTGCGAGATCGCTTCGAGCTCGTCGCCGACGGTGGGGAAAGCACGCTCGTCTCGTTCGTCCCCGGAGGCGAAGCTGCGGCAGAGGCCGCGCGGCTCTACGACGCCGGCGTGATCGTGCGCGACCTGCCCGGCACCGGCTGGCTACGCGCATCGTGCGGTTGGTGGACGAGCGGCGACGACATCGACCGGCTCGTGGCTGCGCTCGGTTAGCTGTCGGGCAGTGGGGCGTACAAGTCGATCACAGTCCCGTCCGGGTCCTTGACCTGCGCGTAGCGCTGACCCCAGAACGCGTCCCAGGGTTCCTTGTGCGCTGTCGCGCCTGCGGCGAGGAGATCGCGGTAGACCTGGTCGACCTCGTCAGGTGAGTCGCACCGGAAGGCTCCGCCCACTGCGTGACCGTTGGATGGCCGCTGCCAGCCGGGATCGAACCCCCGCATGACGTCCTCCGTGTCGAGCGTGTAGCGCATGCCGCCCGGAAGCGGCGCTTCGACATGCTGTGCGTCCTCCGCGCCTTCCGGAAACTCGAGCCCGAGCAGGCGGTAGAACGCCACCGAGCGAGCCATGTCGCCGACGACGATCCCGAAGACGTCGAGCTGCGGGGTCACGATGCGTCTGCCGTGTCCGCGGTGCGCAGCCCAAGCTCCGGCGCGATCGGCTGCAGCGCCTCGACGACGTTGCGGATGTGGTCGTCGAGCTCGATCCCCAATCCTTCGGCGCCGGTATACACCTCGTCGCGATGGACCCCGGCAGCGAACGAGGGCTGCTTCAGCTTCTTCTTCACGGACTTGGGCTCGAGCCCGTCGATGCCCGTCGGTCGCACGAGCCCGCACGCGTGGACGAAGCCCGACAGCTCGTCGCAGGCGAACAGCGTCTTCTTCAAAGGAGTGTCTCGCGGCATCCCGAGATGCTCCGCGTGCGAGAGCACCGCCTGGATCACTTCCTCGGGATAGCCCTCCTCCCTCAGGATCGCCGCCCCGTCCTGTGGGTGCTTGTCGAGGGTCGGATGGATCTCGTAGTCGAAATCGTGCAGGAGGGCGACGACGCGCCACAACTGCTCGTCCTCGTCGAAATGCCTCGCGTACCACGCTGTCGACGCCTCGACGGCGAGGGCGTGGCGCCTGAGCGCCTCGCTCTGCGTGTACTTCGTCAGGGTCTCCCAGGCCTGTTCACGAGTCGTTTCCACGGCCTGGGTAGGCTACCGCGATGTCCCAGACAGCCGTCATCGGTCGGGCGGCCGAGAGCTTCGTCATCGAGGGCGGGCGACCGCTCCAGGGACGCATTCGCGCGTCAGGAAACAAGAACGGCGCGCTGCCGATCCTCGCAGCCTGTCTGCTCACGGCCGAGCCCGTTCAGCTGCACAACGTTCCGCGGATCGTCGACGTCGAGACGATGATCGAGCTCCTGAACGACATCGGGGCCGAGGCGGACTGGATTGGACCCAACGACGTCCAGGTGCACGCCGCCGATGTGATCAAGCACGAGCTCGACGAAGAGCTCTGCAGCCGGATGCGAGCGTCGTTCCTCCTGGCCGGGCCTCTGCTCGCGCGCGTCGGCAGCGTGAGCGCGCCGCCGCCCGGCGGCGACGTGATCGGCCGCCGCCGCCTGGATCCGCACATCCACGCGTTCGCCGAGCTCGGCGCGCAGATCGAGATCGGCAACCGCTACGAGATCCGCGGCGGCTCGCTGTGCGGCAAACACGTCTTCCTCGACGAGGCGAGCGTGATGGCGACCGAGAACGCCGTGATGGCGGCAGCGCTTACAACCGGCGAGACCGTGCTCGGGAACGCCGCCTGCGAGCCTCACGTGCAGGACCTCTGTCGCTTCCTCATCTCGCTGGGCGCGCAGATCGAGGGCATCGAGTCGAACGTGCTCCGCATCGAAGGGGTGGAGTCGCTGCGCGGTGGGGAATGGGAGATCGGGCCCGATCACATCGAGGTCGGGAGCTTCATCGGCCTCGCCGCGATCACGGGCGGCGACGTCACGATCGACGGCGTCAAGCAGGCCGACCTGGTGTCGATCCTGCACGGCTTCGAGAAGTTCGGCGTGCAGGTCGAGCGCGGCGACGACCTCGTACGCGTGCCACCCCGCCAGGAGCTCGTCGTGCAGGACGATCTCGGAGGTCACGTTCCCAAGATCGAGGACGGGCCGTGGCCTGCGTTCCCTTCCGATCTCACCTCGGTCGCGCTCACTGTCGCCACCCAGGCGCAGGGAACGATCCTCATGTTCGAGAAGATGTTCGAGAACCGCCTGTTCTTCACGGACAAGCTCGTGAGCATGGGGGCTAGGATCATCCTCTGCGATCCGCACCGTGCCGTTGTCACCGGGCCCGCGAAGCTTCGCGGTCAGCGCATGGAGAGCCCGGACATTCGTGCGGGCATGGCGATGTTGCTGGCGAGCCTGTGCGCCGAAGGCTCCTCGACGATCGGGGCCGTGTACCAGATCGACAAGGGCTACGAACGAATCGATGAGCGCCTGCGCGCCCTCGGCGCGCAGATCGATCGCGTCGACGGTTAAGACAGAGTCCCGTTCGGCGGCCCGGGTGGCTCCGACCGGGCTGCCAATAGCGGTACGCTGCCCCACCATGGCTGCGACCGGACAAGGCCGTGCGAGTGCGCGCGTGAACATCGCTGGACGCGGCGAGACGAACGTCGCCACCGGCGTTCCTGTCCTCGACCACCTGCTGTCGGCGCTGGCCGTATATGCCTCGTTCGACCTCGCGCTCGAAGTCGCGCCGGGCGCGCCGGAGGCCGAGATCGGCATTGCCGCCCGGTCGCTGGGTGAGGCGCTCGCCGAGCCGCTGCGCGCCGACGGCGCACGCGGTCACGGGTCGGCGGTGGTCCCCGCGGACGAAGCGCTCGCGCATGTCGCCCTCGAGGCGTCGGGGCGGCCTTTGCTCGTCTCGAACGTCGATCTGTCGCAGGCACGCATCGCGGGGCTGGCCGGAGATCTTGCGGCTCGCTTCCTGGACGAGTTCGCGCAGGCGGCGGGCCTGACGCTGCACGTGCGCCTCGTTGAGGGCCGCGACACGCAGCACGTGCTCGAGGCGATCTTCAAGGCGCTGGGCGTTGCGCTTGCACAAGCATGTCGACCGCGAAGGAGGGCAGGCGAATGAAAGAAGTCGTACGCACCGAGTCGGCGCCCGCGCCGTTTCAAGGCGCGCCGTACTCGCAGGCGATCAAGGCGAATGGATTCGTGTTCGTGGCCGGACAGGTCGGAATCGAGCCCGACAACCCCCAGCCGGTCGGCGAGGGCATACGCGCGCAGACCGAACAGACGCTCATGAATCTCCGCGCGATCCTCGAGGCGGCCGGCAG